>NZ_JBSFFY010000028.1:0-101696 GCF_053596315.1 Streptomyces sp. NPDC001732 | reverse complement strand
TGAACACGTCGCGCAGGAACTCAACGGCCGTCCACGCAAGACGCTCGGCTGGAGTACACCAGCCGAGCGTCTACGTGATCTACTCACCACCTGAGCCAGGAAGTGTTGCAACGATCGCTAGAACTCAAGAAGGTCATCGGGGTGGACGGGGCCCTTCGGCGGGTGCGGTTCGTCCATTTCGTGGCGACCATCGACGCGGCCGATCTGCGCGCGGCGTCACCCGAGGAAACGCACGTGATCCAGTCGTGGATCAAGCGGAGGCAGGAGCTTTACGGCAGGGAGTGGTAGCCGGATGAAGTGACCCTGCGTGCGCGAATGTTCATGTACGGTGACCAATGAAGCGGCCCCCATCGCTGGTTGCACCCGGCGACAAGGGCCTTCACCGTCAGTTCTTGATACAGACAGGAACACGAACGATGCTTCGGCATGTTATCGCGCCCTTGCGCCACTTCTCCCAGATCTCCAACGAGATCCTGCGGCACCCCCGGCTGTCGTCCGACGCCGTCCGCATCCTCACCTGGCAGCTCTCCCTCCCTCCGGGCGCCGAGGAGTCCCTTTCCCGCACCGCCGCCCGCGCCGGGATCGGAAAGGGCGCCTTCAACCGGGCCAAGGCCCAGCTCAAGGAGGAAGGGTTCGTGCACGAATGGCGGCGGCAGGGGCTGCGCGGCCTCTGGTCCACCGTGCAGCTCGTCTCCTCCGTACCGCTGACCGCCGAGGAAGCACTCGCGGTGCGTGACGGGCGTCCGACGGCCGCCTGTCCGGCCGCCGGTGAGCCGAGGGGTCGGGCCGCCGGTCGTCATCCCGAAAAGACCCCTGTGGGAAACACCTCCACCCCTCCCGCGCCTCCTGCTCCTGAACATGACAGTGAGGCACGGGAGTTGATCGACAGCATCACGGCGCTGGACCCCCGGCTGACCGTGCCGCGCGGCATGATCCCGCAGCTCGTCGCGCTCGCCTCCGAGTGGCTGAACCTCGGTCACACCGCCGACGACGTACGCGGCGAGGTCCGGCGCGGCCTGCCGGGAGGCGGGCAGACCATCCACCGTCCGGGCGGCCTCCTGCGTTACCTGCTCCGCGAACCGGGGCCCGTAACACCGTCGTTGGCGCCACCGGTGACGGCTTCGCCGCCCCGCCTGACCGCGATGCGCGAGTGCACCGGGCCCCACCACGTACAGCCGATGCTCTTCCCCCCGCAGGGGGACGAGGAGCTGTGCGCCACGTGCCGGGACGCGGCTCCTCGCCGGGAGGCGGCGGCGACGGCCACTGCGCGCGGCGCGGCAGCCGTACGCGCACAGCTGTCCGGGCGGCCCACCCGTCACTGACTCGACTTCACCGTCTTCCGTGGGTTGCGGTCGATGACCTTGCCCTTGTTGCCCGCGTCCATGTACGCACTGCCGTAGTCGTCGCGGACGTACAGCGTCATGTAGAGCCCGGCGTCCTTGTCGATGTGCAGAATCATGTGACTGCGCTCGGCGTTCTTGATGCCCAGGCCGGTCTGGGCCTCGCGCCACAGATCGGGCAGCAGGTCCCAGTCGAACTTGCTCAGGTCGAGCGAGGGCGGCCGTTCGGTGACTCCGGCCGGACCGTCGTTCTCCACCTTGCCGTCCCGGTAGGTGTACCCGTGCGTCAGCTCCGGGTTGGCCTTGAGCGGGGCGGCGACCGACATATGGCTTCCGTGCGGGCTGAAGCCGGAGACGACGGTGCTCCCGATCGTCGGCTTCAGGGCCACTATCGCCTCGCGCACGCCCTTCGGCGTGAAGAGGTACTCGTCCGAAGACGGTGCGGACCGGGCTGCCGTCCTCCCTGATGAGCACGCTGGCCGGCTTCACGTCCCGGTGCAGGATGCCCGCCGCGTGCGCCGCCCTCGGCCCCGCCAGCAGGCCACGCCCCAGCCGGGCCGCCTCCCCCGGCGACAACGGCCCCCGCTCCAACCGGCCCGCCAGCGGCCCACCCGGCACCAACTCCATGACCAGCCAGGGGAATTCGATTTCCCGTCCGGTGACGACATGGAAGATGGTCACCACATGCGGATGCCGCAGCCGGACCAGCGCACGGGCCTCGCGCAGCACCCGCTCCCGCAGCACCACCGCCTCCCTCGATCCGCTCTCCGCAACCCTCGGATCGAGTGGACGCACCTCCTTGAGCGCCACCTCACGATGCAGCTCCGTGTCGCGCGCACGCCACACGAACCCCATCCCCCGCCTCCGAGCCGCTCCAGCAGCTCGAACCGGCCGTCGATGACCCGCCGCACCGCACCCTCCGTCACCATGACACTCAGCCCACGAAGACACGGACTGCGAAGGCGCGAAGAAGGGTTCCTCAACGATCGCTATTCATTGGCCAGTTAATGCCATCCGGTACACCGCTCACGAATCGCACCCCCGGCCGGGGGCATGACGGGGCAAAGGTTGCTGAGAGGGGCAGAGCCTGCGGGGAGGGACAGAGCCTGCGGGGAGGGGCACTAGCATCGGCACTCTGCCAACCACTGGAGTTTGCCGCTATGTCGTTGCCGCGTATCGGGGTCGTCATCGTGACCATGGGCACCCGCCCACGGGAGCTGGAGGCCCTTCTCACCTCGGTGGAGAAGCAGGACGTACCGGCGGCACGAGTGGTGCTGATCGGCAACGCGACGCCGCTCACCGATGTGGACGTGGCGGAGAACGTGACCAAGGTCCCGCTCGACGAGAACCTCGGCTGCCCGGGAGGCCGCAACGTCGGCCTGGAGCTGCTGCGCGACTCCGGTGACGTCGACGTCGTCGTCGAGCTGGACGACGACGGCCTGCTCATCGACATGGACGTGTTCCGGAAGGTCCAGCAGTTGTTCGCGTCCGACCCCAGGCTCGGGATCATCGGGTTCCGGGTCGCCGACGAGCACGGGCACACCGAGCGACGCTGGGTGCCCCGCCTGCGCGCCGACGACCCGATGCGCCGGGGCCTGGTGACGGCGTTCCTCGGCGGCGGACACGCCTTCTCCGTACCGATGCTCAAACAGACCGGCCTCTGGGCCGGGGAGTTCTTCTTCGGGCACGAGGAGTCCGACCTGGCGTGGCGGGCGCTCGACGAGGGCTGGAAGATCCTGTACGAGCCCGAACTCGTCCTGCAGCACCCGAAGACGTCTCCGGCACGGCACGCGGTCTATTACCGGTTCACGGCCCGCAACCGGGTATGGCTGGCGCGCCGCCGCCTCCCGGTCCCGCTGATCCCGGTCTACCTCGGCGTGTGGATCCTGCTCACCATGGCCCGGATGCGCTCCCTGAGCGGCGCGAAGGCGTGGTGGGGCGGCTTCGCCGAGGGCGTGCGGACGTCGTGCGGCCCGCGCAAGGCGATGAAGTGGCGCACGGTGTGGCGCATGACCCGCCTGGGCCGCCCCCCGATCCTCTGACCTCCGCACAAGCCTGTCCTCTGGCTTCTGGCCTCTGACCTCCGCACGAGCCTTACCGCGCCCTCCGGCCGCTTAGCATCGCCGCATGGGTGTAAACATCATGTTCAACTTCGAAGTGCACGGCCTGGCCGACGAGGCAGAGACCAAAACCGTCCTGGACGCGATCGCCGAACTGATCAGCGAAGAAGGCTTCCAGGACCACGAGGTCGGCATGGGATGGAGTGTGATCGACGGACGGCACTTCATCACCGGCGAGACCGACTACCCCGTCGGCATCAGCAGCTTCTACGCATGGCGCCCCCGCTTCGAAACCGACTTCCACGAACGAATCCGCACCCTCGCTCCTGCCACCACGGCCTCGATCAACTGGAATTGTCTGGACGGCGGATGACCACGCGCGTACGCGTACGCGCCCGGCTTCGCTTCCCTCCGCGACGACGCCCCCCTCAACCCCAACTGCAAACGCGCACCCGAAGCTTCCCAAGGCTGCCCTCTCCACTTCCTGCCACGTCATAAGCGAGCCAGTGTTGGCCGATTGACGGTTTGCTGATTGCATCAGCGATGCCCCGGTTGATAGAGATGACCATGCGAACAGCCGTTCGTCTCACGAGGGGCGACGAGGCGCAGGGGGGCTCTTTTCATGGTGGGGTGGGACATCAGGCCGCAGGGTGTGCAGGGCCAGTTGAAGGTGGTCGGCGGTCATGCCGGTGATCTGCAGAAGGCCCTGACGGCGCTGCTGGAGACGGTGTCGGAGGCTGCGCAGGCGGCGGGGACGGCGGTGCCGGGTGCGCAGGCGTCAACTCCTGTGCAAGGCCCGGTCGTTCCGGGGCGGGCGCCGTTGTCGCGTGCGGCGGTGGGTCCGGTGGCCGCAGCGCTGGGCGAGTACCTGAAGGAGCGGGACAAGGACTTCCGGTCGATGGCCGAGCGGACCGAGGCGTCGGTGCTGGGTGCGGTGGAGGCGACGGGGGCGTACTGCCGGGGTGACCTGGAGGCCGCCGAGCACGCGCAGAGGGCGGCGAGGGCGGTTCGTCTGGACCTTCTCAAGCAGGGCAGGGAGGGACGGTGAGCGGGCCGGGGCCGGTCGATCCGGTCGGCATACCGGTCTTCACCGGCGACCTGGCGCTGCTGGACACCAAGGTGACGGCGCTGTCCGGGCACGGGGTGAAGATCGCGGAGGCCGCCGGGGACGTGCACCGCAGTTTCGGCGGGCTGCGTGCCTTCTACAAGGCGCCCGAGGCGGAGCAGTTGTTCGCGACGACCGGTCCGGTCGCGGCGAAGGGACAGGTGCTGAGTGAGGACCTGTGCGTGATCGCCGGCGCGCTGGGGACGTACTCGGACGATGCGTTTCCGCTGGTGGAGCGGCTCAAGGAGCTGAAGCGGGACGCGGTGGCCTTCCGGGTGAAGGTGGACGGCGACGACAAGTGGCGCGAGGACGGCGATCTGGTCGAGGAGAACAACCGGCGCCGGGCCGAGATAGCCGAGGTGTGGGCCGCGTTCCAGGAGGTGGAGCGGGCCTGTCACGCCAAGATCGTCGCCCTGGTCGGCGGCACCCCGCTGACCACCGGTGACGGCTCCGGCAAGAAGGGCACCTACGGCTACGACGCCGAGGCCCTGAAGCAGGCGAAGAGCCTGCCGTGGGGGGAAGCGGTCGAGGAGTCGACGCCGTGGTGGCAGGTGTGGGAGCACGCCTACGACTTCGGCAAGGGCTTCCTCGTCGACGGCGTCTGGGGCACGGTCAAGGGCCTGGGCACCCTCGCCGGCTTCAGCGGCGGGGACGCGGCGAAGGAGGCCTGGACCGGGCTGGCCAAACTCGCCACCGGCCTCTCCCCCGCCGCCACCCTCCTCCTGCACACCCTGCCCGGCGACCACAGCGCCTGGATCTACGACTCCCGCACCGCCGTGAAGGAGACCGGCAAGGCCCTCATCGCCTGGGACCAGTGGGGCTCCAACCCCTCCCGCGCCGCCGGAGCGGTCACCTTCAACGTCCTGACCACCGTCTTCACCGGCGGCACCGGCAGCGCGGCAGCAGGCGCGGGCAAAGCCGGCCTGGCGGCCAAGGCTCTCTCCCTCACCAGCAAGACCGCCCGCGCAGTGGACCCCATGACCTACGTCTTCAAGGGCGCGGGCACCGGCCTGTCGAAGATCAGCGACGTGATGGCCGGGCTGAAGGGCCTGGGCAGGTTCGAGGCCCCGCGCATCGACGTGGACGGCGCGATCGCCCTCCCCGAAGGCGCCGCGCACCTCCCCGACGGAACGATCCACCTCCCCCCGGGCGCGGCGGTCCCGGACGGAGTGACCAGACTCCCCCACGGCAGCATCAAGCTCCCCGAGGGCACCACCACCTTCCCACCGGACACGGTGAAACTCCCGGGGGACGGCCCATCACAGTTCCTGGACCCCGACGGCACCATCTACAACGCCGACGGCTCGATCGCCCAGCACGCCACGGATGCCCCGACAGGCAAACCCGATGCGGACGCGGGCGCACCGAAGACCGACACCCCGAAGACGGACTCCCCGACCACGGCCAAGATCCCGGACCGCGAACTGGCAGGCGTCGGCAGCCGCGGCAGCGACGACGCGATCCGCCTGGGCAGCGACCCCTCCGCCCCGACCCACATGGGCGACCACACCCCGGCCCCCCACCCGGACCACACCCCCGGCGGCCACGCGGGCGATCACATGCCCGCAAACAACCTGGACAACACGCCCTCGGCCGACAGACCGGGCGGCAACGAACCCACCGACCACACCAACGCACCGGGCACAGGCCCCACCACCGGCCATGACCTGCCCGGAAACCCCGCGACGGGCAACGGCCCCGGACACCCCAACATTCCACACACCCGCGGCCCCGGCACCGGCTCCCTTCTCGGCGACGGCCCAACTCCCCCGCGACACCAGCCCGTGCCACGCCCCAGCTTCATGCACGACGGCCCCAATCCCTACCGTTCCCACAAACCACTCACCCGGGAACAGATCGAGGAGATCCAGGTCTACCGTGCCAACGAGGAGCCGGGTTACCGCGAGCGGTACTACCGTAAGGACGGAACACGCACAAGCCTGGAAAGGCACGACGAAAGCGGGTTTACTCCGCCTCAACTCACCCGTCTATCGGAAAACGATCCGTGGATCCGCGCCAAGGACGCCCCCCAACCACCAACCCCGCACTACCTGGACGAAAAATATATTCCCGTCAGAGAGGAAACAGTTAAGAGCAAGTCCAGGCTCAAGAAACTGAACGAGATCGCCAGAAGACGCTTCGAAGCCATCCAATGGGACAACATGATGGAGAAGCTAAAAGCAGAAGCGGGCGAGAACCACAAGGCACTGAAGACGGACGAGTCGGCCGAGCTCCTGCAAAAGTCCATAGAGGATTACAAAGCTGCCCACACCCAAATGCGCGACGCCGCAGAAGAGCTCGGCGAGAAGGCAGCCGAGCTCCACTACATGGCTGAAAAACACCCAGACTTCGATCCACAACCCCTACTCGGCCCCAAGAACGGCAACGACAAATTCGACCAGGTCTGGACGCACAAGGACGGCCGGGTCATCGTCATCGAAGCCAAGAGCGGCCCAGGGACCGAGCTCGGAAGAAGGACACTCCCAGACGGTAGGCAAGTATCCCAGGGAAGTCGAGAATATTTCCTTGATATCATCGAGAAGATGAGGGAGCGTGGCGAAGCAAAAACCGTAGCAGCTCTGGAAGATGCCCTAGATGACGGAAAGTTGGAGTACGTCGTCATCAGGGGAAACAAAAACACGGGAACATACACCGGATACCTGTACCGTCGGTTTGACATCAGCAAGGGGACTCTTCCATGACCGTAACATTTACCCGTCATGATTTTTCCAGCAGGCCTGGTATAGAGCAGCTCGCAGAAGAGATGGACGAATATCTTTTCAGGCGCATCGATCGCCTCGAGAGAAAAACGGAGGTAATCGATTCTGCCTTCAGTTCCGCAATTCTTTCGTTGCGCGCTCACTGCGTTTCCGACCCTCGGGCCGCAGCGGCGGAGACGTGGGAAGCCGCAGTGAACGCCATGCAACTCGGCTCCGCGCTCTTCGCCGTGACCGGCATCACCGAAGGAACCGTCGAATGCCGGATCAACCGGAAGCTGCGAAATCTCCCGGCAGCCAGAGGGCCGAGGTCATCCGCCAACGCGGGCAACTGGCTGTCCGCTTTCTGGCTCGCCGTCATCTGCCGTGAGCAGCAGCGGATGACGCAGTTGTGCGAGATTCCGCTGGAGCGGCTGCGGGCTCCGGAAGGGGCGTACGACGAGTACATCTACCACTGGGTCGACACCCTGCAGACATATTGGCTGCGCCGCCCCGGCCTGGCGGAGAAACTCACCACCGCCATCGAGATGACCGACCCCTCCATCGCCCGCATCGCCCCGCTCGACCTGTTGCAGGGGCAGCTCTATCCACCGATCAACCTCTTCTACCACTTCGTCACCAGGGACACCGAAGGCTTCACCCCCGCCCTGATCGAAACCCTGAAACTCCACCAGGCCTACTGGACCCTCACCGAAGAACGCACCACCGACATCAACGGAAGCATCGCACTCGGCCCCCTCGCCATCGCCTGCCTCGCATACGACGGCGAGTTCCCCATCGGCGTCGAATCCGACTACCTCCCCAAACACCTCCTCCAGCACGGCTGGCTCGGCGAATTCCCCACCTGAACCCCCGTCGGCCCAGCTGGACGAGAACTCCACAGACCTCATGGTGCTGGACCACACACGCGGTCCGACACCATTCCTTCGCCGGAGCCGTCCCCGAATACTTCAAGATCTGAATCCGACAAGGGAAATCAGTGGTCACGAGCATGTCCCGCCAGAACTATCCGGTGGCTGAGATGGAGGCAGTCATCCCTGTCATGGAGAAGTCCCTGGCCAATTCGCTGCAGGCCATCGAGGCTTCACATCGCGCCAGGACTGGTGCGCTGACAACATCTCTGAACGTCGCGCGTATCCGCTGCGTCGGGGACCCTGACGCGGTGATGCTGGAGACCTGGGAGTCCTGGCTGCTGGCCATGCAGGTGCACTCGGCAGTCTTCGCCGCCGCGACCACCGACCGAGAGACGGTGACCTGCACGATCCGCCAGGAGGAGCGGCAACTCGCCACCACCGGCCCGCAGTTCTACCTCAATGCGGGAACCTGGCTCAACGCCTTCTTCCTGGCACTGATCTGCCGGGAGACGGCCCGCCTCGACATGCTGGCGCAGGTGCCGCCATCTCTGCTGCGCGACTGCGGCGGTGTACTGGACGAGTACATCTACTCCTGGGTGGAGGCCCTTCGGAGCTTCTGGCTGCGGCGTGACGACATCGGCCAGCATTTGGTGCGGGCCGTGGACCTGAGCGCCCCCGAGCACACCCGCATCATGGATCCCGAGACCATGAGCAAGCTGAAGTACCCGCCGATGATGATGTTCTACCGCTACCTGCGCAACGACGCGGCGGGCTTCAACGAGGCCCTGAACGACGCCCTGCGCCGGCACAAGGAGTACTGGACGGCCGACGAGGACCGTACTCAGACCATCGACGGCGTCGTGGCCATCGCTCCACTGGCAATCGCCTGCCTCGCCAAGGCCAACGGCATCCCGATCGAGGTCGAGTCCGGCTACCTGCCGAGCGCCCTGCTGGACTTCGCCTGGCGCGGCGAGTTCGACGCGTAGCCGCCAGAAGGAGCAACACGGCGGAATCGGCCGTTCCCCACCCGCCCCCGGGGCCGTGCGGGTCGCCGACGAAGAACCGACGTCGAAGATTCTTTATCCGCCGCTCGAACTCTTCCACCGCTACCAGCGCCAGGAAGCCCAGCAGTTCAACGCGGCGCTGGTAGACGCTCTCACCTGGCACGAGGAGTACTGGACCACAAACGAGGCGCGCTGCCTGAGCAGCGACGGCCTGGTTGCCCTCGGTCCGCTCGCCATCGCCTGCATGGCCCATGATGCCGACATGCCGATCGAGGTCGAGTTCGAGTACCTGCCCATGGCTCTTCTGAAGCGTATTTGGGTGGGCGAATTCCCCCTGAGTCCCGGCCGAAGCCGGACCACCCACCACCCGAACTACAGCCAGCCCTTTTCGCGGGCTATGCGGACCGCCTCCGCGCGGTTGCGGGCCGCCAGTTTCTGGATGGCCATGGAGAGGTAGTTGCGCACCGTTCCCTGGGACAGGTGGAGGGCGTCGGCGATCTCCGCGTTGGTGGAGCCGTCCGCCGCCACCCGCAGTACGTCGCGTTCGCGTTCGGTGAGCGGGCTCGCTCCGTCGGCGAGGGCCGCTGCCGCGAGTGTGGGGTCGATGACGCGTTCCCCGGCGAGCACCTTCCGTACCGCTGCGGCCAGTTCGGCGGCGGGGGCGTCCTTCACCAGGAAGGCGTCGGCGCCCGACTCCATGGCCCGGCGCAGATAGCCGGGGCGGCCGAAGGTGGTGACGACGACGACCTTCACGGCCGGCAGTTCGCGCCGCAGGACCGCCGCCGCGTCGATTCCGGTCATGCCCGGCATCTCGATGTCCAGGAGTGCCACATCGATGTCGTGCGCGTGGGCGGCGGCCACCACCTCGTCCCCGCGGGCGACCTGGGCCACCACCTCGATGTCGGGTTCCAGGCCGAGAAGCGCCGCCAGGGCCTCGCGCACCATGGACTGGTCCTCGGCCAGGAGGAGTTTGATCGTGCTCATTCGTCGGATCCTAGGCCGGAACCGAGCGGAACGGTCAGGGTCAGTGTGAAGCCTTTGCCCGAACCCGAGCCGGACTTGCCCGACCGGGTGGTCAGCGTGCCGTCGACCGCGGCGAGGCGTTCGCCGATGCCGGTGAGGCCGTTGCCCGGTTTGGTGCCCGAGGCGCCGGTCCCGTCGTCCGCGACGGCGAGTTCGAGGACCTTGCCGTCCAGGGTCTGGCGCCGGACGAGGGTGACCGTGCAGTGGCGGGCGCCGCTGTGCCGTACGACGTTCGTGACGGCTTCCCGCAGCGCCCAGGCGAGTACCTCCTCCGGCTTCTCGGGGAGGTCGTCGGGGGCCTCGGTCGGGACGTCGGCCACGATGCCCGCGGCGGTCAACGCCGTACGGGCACCGGCGAGTTCGCCGGGGAGGGTGGGGCGGCGGTAGCCGGTGACCGCGCTGCGCACGTCGATCAGGGCCTGGCGGCCGACCTGCTCGATGTCCGCGACCTGGGCGGCGGCCTGCTCCGGATGGTCGGGGAGCATCCGGCCGGCCAGCTCGCTCTTGAGCGTGATCAGGGAGAGCGAGTGGCCGAGCAGGTCGTGCAGGTCACGGGCCAGTCTGAGCCGCTCCTCGTTGGCGGCGAGCTGGGCGACGGTGGCGCGGGCCTCGCGCAGCTCGATCGTCGTACGGATCAGCTGGCGCACCCCCGTCATCGAGAACCCGCCGAGCAGCGCGGGAAAGATCAGGGCCGTGATGATCTCGCGGGGGTGGTCGTCGGTCAGCCCGATGACCACCAGGACCGCCGTGACGGCGGGGATCAGCCAACGGGCCGTCCGCAGCGGCAGGGTGGCGCCGACGGAGACCGACACGTACACGAAGAGCACCAGCCACGACGTGCCGAGCGTCAGGGCGAGGACAGTGGCGAGGAGGCCGAGGAAGGCGATCGAGGCGTGGACGACACGTCGGTCCAGGGGCCTGCCCGTGTGGCGGAAGACCAGGACCAGATAGGCCCCCACGAAGGTCAG
The DNA here is from genome assembly GCF_053596315.1 of Streptomyces sp. NPDC001732. Classification (NCBI taxonomy): domain Bacteria; kingdom Bacillati; phylum Actinomycetota; class Actinomycetes; order Kitasatosporales; family Streptomycetaceae; genus Streptomyces; species Streptomyces sp. NPDC001732. The sequence goes on along the minus strand of NZ_JBSFFY010000028.1, from coordinate 90,625 downwards.
CAGACCGAGCGCGCCCAGGGCCGTCCCCCACGGGGTGTGACGGCCGCCCGCCAGGTCCCGGACCGGGGCGCTCATGAACGCGAGCCAGATGCCGACCCAGAGCAGCTTGATCCAGAACTGCTTGCGGTTCGTGGGCGGGTGCCCGGTGTCCACCGACGTCTCGTCGTCGTTCACGCCTTCAGGGTGTCCTTCCGGTAGAGCAGGGCCGCACTGCCCATGAAGATCAGGAAGTAGGCGCAGAGGATGGCGACGTCCTTGCCGTGCGGCGCACCGCCCATCTCGATCGCCTGGCCGAGAGAAGCGTACGCGTGTGTGGGCAGCCACTCGGAGATGTCCTGCAGCCACTGCGGGAAGGTCGCGCTGGGCATCCACAGCCCGCCGAGGACGGAGAGCCCGAAGTAGATGATCATCGTGAGCGGGCGGACCGCGTCCCCGCTGGCCAGGTAGCCGATGGCGACCCCGAGCGCGGCGAAGACCAGCGAACCGGCCCAGATGACCCCGGTCAGCGCGAGCCACTGCCAGGGCTCCACCCGTACGTTCTTGGCGAGGGCGGCGACCAGGAAGACCACCACGATGCAGGGCAGGGTGACCACGGCCGCACCGGCGATCTTCGCCAGGACGTAGCCGCGGCTGGGCAGTGCGGTGAGCCGCAGCTGCCGGACCCAGCCCTTCTCCCGCTCCTTGGCGATGCGTTCGCTGTTGCCCATGAGAACGGCGGTCAGCGCGCCGAAGGAGGCCATCGAGACCATGAAGAAGGCCTGGAAGGTGAGGTCGGTGTGCGGGATCCGGTCGGTGGTGTTCTGGGTGCCGGAGATCAGCAGGTAGAGCACCGACGGGTAGATGATCGAGAAGAACATGAACTTCTTGTTCCGCAGGGTGCGGGTCACTTCGAGCCTGATCAGGGTGTTCATGCGGTCCTGGCCTCCTCGGCCTCGGTGATGGCGACGAAGGCCTGTTCCAGGCCGAGTCCCGCGACTTCGAGTTCGCGCGGGTAGAGGCCGAGCCCGTAGAGGGCGTGGACGGTCGCGTCGGCGTCGTGCGACTGGATGCGGACGCGGTTGCCTGTGACGTCGAGCGCGGAGAGGAACGGCAGGCCGCGCAGGGCCGTTTCGTCGACCGGGTCCTCCAGCTCGAAGGAGATCCGGCGGGCCCCGGCCTTCGCCTTGATCTCGGCGGCGGTGCCGTCGGCGAGCAGCCGGCCCTTGTGGAGGACGAGCACGCGGTCGGCGATCGCGTCGGCCTCCTCCAGGTAGTGGGTGGCGAACAGGACGGTACGGCCCTGCCCGGCCTGCTCGCGCATGGTGGCCCAGAACGCCTGGCGGGCGGTGACGTCCATGCCGGTGGTCGGCTCGTCGAGGACGATCAGGTCGTTGGCGCCCGCGGTGGCGAGCGCGAAGCGGACGCGCTGCTCCTGGCCGCCGGAGAGCTTGTTGACCATCCGGTCGGCGATCTGCGCGACACCGGCGCGGGACAGCACCTCGTCCACCGGGTGGGGCCTGGGGTGCAGGGCGCAGCCGAGACGGACCAGTTCCTCGACGGTGACGTCCTCCATCAGGCCACCGGTCTGGAGCATCGCACCGACCCGGCCCGCGGCGATGGCGGCCTGCGGGGTCGTGCCGAAGACCTGGACCGTGCCGGAGTCCGCGGTGCGCAGACCGAGCAGCAGATCCAGGGTGGAGGACTTCCCGGCACCGTTCGGGCCGAGGAGCGCGACGGTCTCCCCGGGGTGCAGTTCGAGGGTGAGTCCGTCGACGGCGCGCACCTCGCCGTACGCCTTGCTGACCTGATCGAAGCGGACCGCGGCGGTCCTCGCCCCGGTGGCCTCGGCTGCTGTCGTTGTCATGCGCCCAGCGTGGCGGAGGGCGGGGTGCGTGCGGCAGGGCCGCCGGTCGTGGAAACGGGATGACAGATGTCACGCCCGGGGTGTGACTGCGCGACAGAACGAGACGGGGTGGGTGGGGTAGGTGGGGTGGCGCGGGGTGTTGTCGGGCGTGGGCCGTTCCGGCGGGCGTTTTACGGAGGTGGGGCCGTTCCGGCGGGCGTTTTACGGAGGTGGGGCCGTTCCGGCGGGCGTACGGGCCCGTTCCGGCGGGCGTACGGGCCGTTCCGACAGGCGTACGAGGCGTTTCCGACAGGCGTACGGACCGTTCCGACAGGCGTGGGAGCGTACCTGGCAACGGCGCCGCCCCCGGCCGGTGGGTCCGGACGGGGGCGGGCGGGTGGTGCGGTTCGGTGTATCGGGCGGTCAGCCGTTGCCACCGAGGTCGATGACTGCGGTCCGCTCGGCGGTCGTCTTGCCGAGCAGTACGCCCTGCATGGCCGCCGCCACGTCGTCGGCGTTCAGCTGGTGCTTCTTGCCGTCACCCTTGGTGATCATGACACCGTCGAATACGCCCCCGCACAGGCTGTCGATGGCCTTCTTGTCGTAGTGCGGGACCAGCTTCCCGTCCACCGGCACCATCGAGAGGATCTGCGGCAGCGACTTGAGGGGGCCGAACTGGATCTCCTCCGGCCCTGCCTTGATCGTGACCACGTCGGACATCGCGGGCTTCGCGAACTCCTTCATCGCCCGGTCCAGTTCGGCCTGGCCGATGGTGGGCTCGCGCGTGGTGACGGGCAGTTCAACGACGTTCGACCGGCCGGTCTGCACCTGGGTGCGGTACGCGTCGCGGACCGAGATCATCGACTGATTGACGTCCAGTGCCTTGCCCGCCTTGCCGGGTACGGCGGTGACCTTGCCCGGCTCGAACTTGATCGTGCCGTCGCTGGCCGAGCCGGAGACGCCCGCCAGGTCCGTCAGCGCGACGCCGAGCTTCTCCTCGTCGACCGGGATCACCGGGTCGACGGTGCGCTTGCTGCCGAACAGGGAGCCGATGACGGAGACCGGGTTGTAGTCGCTGCCCGCCGCGGAGCGCACGGTCTCCTGGCTGTCCAGGGCGAGCCCCGCCTTGTCCGGCACGAGTTCGGTCTTCTTGCCGGCCACGGACAGCTGGAGAGGGGCCTCGGCGCGCTTGCCGAGGGCCGCGTTCAGCTTCGCGACACCGTCCTCCTTCGTGCCGCCGCCGATGTCGACGCCGAGGACGGTGGTGCCCTTGGGGACTTCGGAGTGGTTCATCAGCAGTCCGGCGCCGTACGCGACACCGACCAGGCCGACGACGCCCACGCCGAGGAGGACCAGCTTGGAGCGGCCCTTCTTCGCGGGCGCGGACGAGGACGACGAGGAGGCCGGTTCGGGACGGGTGGGCGCGGCGGGACCGCCGGGACCGGCGGGGCCGGTGCCCATCGGGTCGCTCGGGCCGCCGGACGCCGAACCGATCCGATCGCCGAGACCGGGCGGGGACGGGAACAGGGAGGCGGGCCGGCGCTCCGGCGGAACGACGGGGATGCCGCTGGTGAGCGTGTCACCGGAGACGTTGCCGTCGGGCCCTGCCGGGGCCGGGGCCGCGAACTGCGGCGTCAGCACCGCCGTGTCGTCCGACATCCGCGGCGGCACACCGCCACCGGCGCCGGGGGCGGCCGGGCCGTCGAGGTCCGGGGTGAGGGACGACGTACCGGCGACCGGCCCCGTGGTGGGACCGGCGGGAGGCTGCGTACGCACGCCGAGGTTCGGCGTGGCGTGCGGGCCGCCCGTGGGAGCGTCGGAGCCGAAGTCGTCGCCGTCGAGGCGGGGGACGCCCTGGCCGCCCGTGTGCTGCGGACCGTCCGAGAAGTACGGCAGGTCGGGGCGGGGCGGGGTGGGCGCGGGACGGTCCGCGCCGTTGGCCGGGCCGCCGCCGGAGGGGCCACCGAGAGGCGCGTTGCCGCCGAGGGTGCCGCCGCCCCCGACCGGACCGCCGAGGGGTGCGTTGCCGCCGAGCGTGCCGCCGAGGGGTGCGTTGCCGCCGAGCGTGCCGCCGCCGGAGGGCGCGGGATTCGAGGTACTGGTGAGGGGCTTGCGCGGAGCGAACCAGTCGCTGCTGCTCTGCTCCTTGGCCGACTTCTCGGCGGCCTGTTCGGCCGTCGCGGCACCCGTCCGCGCCTCGGCGCCCGGTGCGGTCTCGGACGTGTCCGGGGCGCCGTCCGACGCGGGCTGGGCGGGGCGCGGAACACTGCCCGTGCGCTCGACGCCCTCCGTGTCGGCGTCGCCCACGGGCGTACGCATGACGACGGGCGGGATGGGGCGCGACCCCGGGATGTTGATCCGGATGCGCGTCGTCAGCGTCGTCTCGGTCTTCGGTTCGTCGGACCGAGGCGGGTCCGCAGGCTCCGGGGCCCCCTCCGGTGCGTCCTGCGAAGGGTGCGGCGACGGATACTGGCGGGATCCGTACGGCGGAGTCCCCGAAGGGTACGCGGCTCCTCCGCGCCCCTGGGGCCCGGAGGACGAACTGTCAGTTTCACGACTCAAAGCAGGTTCTCCCGATTGGCTCCGCCGCCCGTACTTCCCCCATGCCGCAGGCCAGGGGACGGCTCGGCGCGCGAACCACCATACTGGCCGCCACCGGCAGACACCCCGCGACCGGGGGAAACGGCCGGGTGGCCGCCGGAAGGACAAGGGGCATTACGGGATCGGACGTGGCACATTACTTGCCGGGTCGGCCGCTGTCGGCGCCCCGCAGAAGCGACCGCGACATGGTGGCACAGATCACAGCGACGACCATTCCGCCGAGCATGAAGAGGATCAGGCCCAGTTCGTCGCCGAAGACATAGTCGCCCTCCGGCCGCCCACCGAGCAGAACAACGATCGAAATCAGCCAGCCCGCGGCGGGTGCGAAGGCGCCGGTCTGGGTGTCGAAGACCCGGCGCCCGCCGTAGAAGAGACCGGCGGCGGCCAGCAGTGCGAGCAGCAGTCCGGCGGGGAACCAGGCGGCCTGGACGAGCGCCCCGGTGATCCCGACGAGCGCGCCGAGCAGGGCGAGGCCCACGTAGACGGCGATCCGCCCGGCGTTGACGGGGGCGGCGAGGCCGGTGGCCGCGGAGCTCCCGGAGCGCGGCGCGCGCTGCTGCCCGCCGCTCATCGCTCCGCTCCCGCCACACCCGCGAACAGATCGTCCTCCCGGGCGCCCCGGGGGGCTCCGGACTCACCGCGCACCAACTCGTAGTACTCGGTGGTGAAGACGGGCTGGCCCAGGTCGTTGGAGAGGGCGAAGAACGGGCCGTCCACGGCGATCTGCGTGGCGTGCGCCGCCATCGCCGCGCTCTTGGCCGCGGCGTGGGCCGAGCCGTCGATCCGCGTGGTGACCGACGCGTCGTCGACCACGCCCGGCACGTCGTCGAGGGCGGCGATTCCCGGGAAGGCGTCCGGCGCCGTGGCCCGCAGGCGGGCGAAGCCCTCCTCGGCGACCGAGCGCGGCACCCGGTTCCAGTAGATCTTGGCGATGGCGTGCGGGGCGCCGGACCCGGCGCGGTACGCGGGATCGGCGGCGAGGTCCGCGGCGCGCATCGCGACCCGGTGCGCCTGGATGTGGTCGGGGTGGCCGTAGCCGCCGTCGGGGTCGTAGGTGACGAGGACCTGCGGGCGCGCCTCGCGGATCACCTCCACCAGGTGTGCGGCGGCGTCGTCCACGTCGGCCGACCAGAAGGCGCCGGGGCGGTGGTTCTGCTCGGCGCCCATCATTCCGGAGTCGCGGAAGCGGCCGGGGCCACCGAGGAGCCGGTGGTCGGTGACCCCCAGCTCCTTCATCGCCGCGGCGAGTTCGCCCTGCCGGTACGGGCCCAGGGCATCGTCCCGGTCGGAGGCGAGATGGGCGAGGGCGGGCGGGATGATCTCGCCCTCCTCGCCGAGTGTGCAGGTCACCAGGGTGACCTGGGCGCCTTCGGCCGCGTACTTGGCCATGGTGGCGCCGTTGTTGATCGACTCGTCGTCGGGGTGCGCGTGCACCAGGAGCAGACGCCGGGCGGGATGGTCCGTCATGGGGAACACCCTACGAGCCGGGCGGACCGATCACCGCCCGCGCACCGTACGCGCACCCACCGCACACCGGACACCCACCGACGACGCACCGGCCGTCCACCCGCGGACAGGGCTCGGAACCGGCCGTCCACCCACGGGAAGGGCTCAGAACTTGATGCCGCCGATCATGCCCGCCACGTTCGTGGTCAGCTCCGAAATGGTGGGAGCGATCGACGAGCTTGCGAGATAGAAACCGAGCAGCGCGCAGACCACCGCATGTCCGCCCTTCAGTCCGGCTTTCCGGATCAGCAGGAAGACGACGATCGCCAGCAGCACCACCGCCGAAATCGAGAGTGCCACGGCGGTTCACCTCCATCAGTTCCATCAATACGGTCGGGACGGGCAGCACACGGAGCCAGCAGGTTCATACCCACCGAGCGCTACGGATCATAACTATCCGTGCCAACGCATTGTTCGGAGCACAGCAGCACGAGGGGCGCACGACCGGACGGTCGGGGGCTAGGTTCGACCCATGACTTCGCAGAAGATCTCGTTCCCCCGCCAACACGCCAGAACGATGCGTTTCAGCCTCGGCGCACCCCGCGCCTTCACCGTCTCCCCCGACGGGGAGCGGGTGGTCTTCATCCGCTCGGAATCGGGTACGGACCGGTCGGGCCGGCTGTGGGTCATGGACCTGCCGAAGGGCGGTACGCCGCAGGAACGCGTGGTCGCCGACCCCGTTGCCCTGCTGGGCGGTTCGACGGAACGGCTGTCGGCGCAGGAGCGGGCCCGGCGCGAACGCAGCCGCGAGGGCTCCTCCGGGATCGTCGGCTACGCGGTCGACGCGGCGGCCGAGTTGGCCGCTTTCGCACTCTCCGGGAAGGTGTACGTCGCCGAACTGAGGGCGGGAACGGCCCGCGCACTGCCGGTTCCGGGCCCGGTGATCGACCCTCGACCGTCACCGGACGGACGACACGTCGCATACGTGTCCAAGGGTGAGCTGCGCGTCGTGGGCGCGGAGGGCGACGGGGACCGGGCGCTCGCCGAACCGGACGGGGAGAACGTCTCGTACGGCCTCGCGGAGTTCGTCGCGGCCGAGGAGATGCAGCGGTCGCGGGGCTTCTGGTGGTCGCCCGACTCGGACCGGCTGCTGGTCGCCCGGGTCGACGACAGCCCCGTGCAACGGTGGTGGATCGCCGACCCCGCGCACCCCGACCGCAGGCCCGCCGAGGTCGCCTACCCGGCGGCCGGAACGCCCAACGCCGAGGTGCGGCTCTTCGTCGTGGGCCTGGACGGCGCCCGCACCGAAGTGGTCTGGGACCGGGCCCGCCACCCCTACCTGGCCCAGGTGCACTGGTCGTCGGACGGTGCGCCGCTGCTGCTCGTCCAGGCCCGGGACCAGCAGAGCCAGCTCTTCCTGGCGGTGGACACGGAGACCGGTGCGACGCGGACGGTGCACGTCGACGAGGACCCGGTGTGGCTGGAAATCTTCCCCGGGGTGCCGGCCTGGACGCCGGACGGACGGCTCGTGCGGATCGCCGACGAGGGCGGGGCCCGGGTGCTCGCGGTGGGCGACCGGCTGCTGACCGGGGCGCAGTTGCAGCTCCGGGCGGTCCTGGACATCGGGGAGTCCGACATCCTGGTGTCGGCGTCGGCCGGTGCGGAGGCCGCGGTGCCGGAGATCGGCGAGACCCACGTCTACCGGGTCAACGAGCTGGGTGTGGAGCGGGTTTCCGAAGGGGCCGGAGTGCATTCGGCGGTGCGCGCGGGCGGGGTGACGGTGCTGGTCTCCCAGGTGCCCGACCGGCCGGGCGCCCGTGCCGAGGTGTTCCGGGACGGCAAGTCGGTCGCCACGGTGGCGGACCACGCCGAGCGGCCGGTTCTCTCCGCTCGCGCCCACCTCACGGAGGGGGGCGCACGGCGAATTCCGTGCGCCGTGCTGCTCCCCGAGGGGTACGACGAGTCGGACGGCCCGCTTCCGGTCCTGATGGACCCGTACGGCGGGCCGCACGGCCGCCGGGTGCTCGCCGCCCACAATCCGCATCTGACCTCGCAGTGGTTCGCGAACCAGGGCTTCGCGGTCGTGGTCGCGGACGGCCGGGGCACGCCGGGGCGTTCACCGGCCTGGGAGAAGGCCATCAAGGACAACATGGCCCGGACGGTGGTGGACGACCAGATCGAGGCGCTGCACGCGCTGGCCGACCGGTTCCCGCTGGACCGCGGCAAGGTGGCGATCCGCGGCTGGTCGTTCGGCGGGTACCTGGCGGCCCTGGCCGTGCTGCGTCGGCCCGATGTGTTCCACGCGGCGGTGGTGGGCGCGCCGGTGACCGACCAGCGGCTCTACGACACCCACTACACCGAGCGTTACCTCGGCGACCCGGCGAAGCAGCCCGAGGTGTACGCGCGCAACTCGGTGATCACGGACGAGGGGCTCTCGGAGGCCGCCGACCAGGTGCGGCCGATGATGATCGTCCACGGTCTGGCGGACGACAACGTGGTGGTCGCGCACTCGCTCAGGCTCTCGTCGGCGCTGCTCTCGGCCGGACGCCCGCACGAGGTGCTGCCGCTCAGCGGGGTGACGCACATGACGCCGCAGGAACAGGTGGCGGAGAACCTGCTGCTGCTCCAGGTCGACTTCCTGAAGCGGTCGTTGGGCCTGAACGGGTAGGCCGCCCCGGCCCCCGGGCCAACCGCCCCGGCCATCACGTACCGCCCCGGCCGTCACGTACTTCCGGGGCGGTCGGCCCGGCCTCACCGGCCCGGCCTCACCGGCCGGGCGGAAGGGGTGCTTCCGGACGGCGGTCCGTCACCAGCCGGGCGGCGGCTGGGACGGCGGCGGCGGGCCGAAGGCGCCGGGCTGCGGATGGCCGTACCCCTGCCCGTACCCCGGTCCGTAGCCCGGCTGGGGCGGGCCGGGGACGTCGGCGGGGCCCGGCAGGGACATCGCCAGCAGCGCCACGGCGCCGACCGCCAGCTCGAAGAACGAGGTCAGCACGAGGAGTTGCTCCTCCACGAGCATCCCGCCGAAACGCGTCAGCATGTCGTGGTGCACGGAGCGGGCCACGCCCAGCACCCCGCCGAACAGCAGCAGCCCGGCGGCGATCAGGCCGAACGGCCGCGCGTGCGCGGCCCGGGACAGCGCGCTCACCGCCGCGAACAGGCAGCACAGCACCAGGAGCACCGTGAACCAGCCGGGCGGCGGGTCGGTCAGCCCGTGCGGAATCCGGTCCCCGCCGATGTACCAGTCGGGGTAGATGTCGAAGGGGGCGTCGGAGAACCGCACCGCCTGGCGGATCTCCCAGGCGGTCATGACCGCCCCCGCCGCGCCGAGGGCCAGGAAGGCGATCACGCCCGCACCCTGCCCCGGACGGGCCGGGAGACGCTCGGAGGGGTCGCTCGGCGCCCTGCGGCCGGCCCCGGCGGTGATGATCAGTGCGATGCCCGCGGCGAGCGCCACGAAGGCGCTGAGCAGGGCGCGGGTGCGGAGGTCGTCGGTGTACCGGGCGGTCGGCCCCGTGTCGCCGATGATCCAGAGCCCGGGGAGCCGCATGGCGATCGTGACCGCTCCGGCCGCGACCAGTGCGTGGGCGGCCACCGACGAACGCAGGGCGGCGACGGCCGCGGCGAGGTACACGAGGAGCAGCACCACGTCGTAGGCCGAGGTGGCGGGCGGCACCCGAAGCTGTGCGTCGTAGTAACCGGCCCAGTGCTGCCACAGCCGCACGGGCTCGTCGACGGCCCCGACGTCCCGTACGATCCAGCCCGCGACGATCGCCGCGAGCACCGCGCAGAGAACGGCGCCGGTGACCCTTGCCCCCCGAGTGAGTATCACGCGAGCGATCCTCCACCGTCGGTGCGCTTTCGAACAAGGGGTTCGTCCGCGTGGTGCGCGAACGGGCAACCGGCCGGGAGGTCGTGCGGGCTCCCGGCCGGTCCACGGCACCCGCCCGGCCGTACGCCGACCATGCCGGCCGGTTCGTGTGTCGGACGCGGGACGGCCGGGTTGCCGCCGGGTCGACGCGCCCCGGGTCAGAGGACCCGGCTGCTCCCGGACGGCGGAGCCCCACCGCCACCGCCCTTGTCCTCGGCTTCGTCCCCGTCCGCAGCACCCTCCCCGTCCGCAACGTCCGGCGCACCCGGCGCGCCCTCCGCACCCGTCTCGTCCGGCGTCTCCAGCAGTCCCTCCGGCGGCACCACCTGCTTCTCCTCCGCGAAATGGCAGGCGGAGTCGTGCTCGGCCGGAGAATCCGTCAGCCGGAAGACGGCCGGGACCGCCAGCAGCGGCACCTCCAGCTCGCACCGCTCCTGCGCCTTCCAGCACCGGGTGCGGAAGCGGCAGCCGGAGGGCGGGTTGGCCGGCGAGGGGACGTCGCCGTGCAGGATGATCCGCTCCCGGTGCTCGCGGGCCGCCGGGTCCGGCACCGGGACGGCGGACAGCAGCGCCTGGGTGTACGGGTGCGTGGGGTGCTCGTAGATCTGCTCGTCGGAGCCGATCTCCACGATCCGGCCCAGGTACATCACCCCGACCCGGTCGGAGATGTGCCGGACGATCGACAGGTCGTGCGCGATGAAGACGTAGGCGAGCCCGAACTCCGCCTGGAGCCGGTCCAGCAGGTTGACGACCTGCGCCTGGACGGAGACGTCGAGGGCGGAGACGGGCTCGTCCGCCACGATGATCTCGGGGTTCAGGGCCAGCCCCCGGGCGATGCCGATGCGCTGGCGCTGGCCGCCGGAGAACTGGTGCGGATAGCGGTTGATGTACTCCGGGTTGAGCCCGACGACGTCCAGCAGTTCCTGGACCTTCCTGCGCCGCTCGCCCTTCGGGGCCACCTCGGGGTGGATCTCGTACGGCTCCCCGACGATGTCGCCGACGGTCATGCGCGGGTTGAGGGAGGTGTACGGGTCCTGGAACACCATCTGGATGTTGCGGCGCACGGCCTTCAGGGCGCGCCCCGACAGCTTGGTGACGTCCTCGCCCTTGTACCTGATCGCGCCGGCCGTCGGCCGTTCCAGGTGCACCAGCATCTTGGCCACGGTCGACTTGCCGCAGCCGGACTCCCCCACGATGCCGAGCGTCTCGCCCGCGGCCAGGTCGAAGGAGACCCCGTCGACCGCCTTGACCGCGCCGATCTGCTTCTTGATCAGGATGCCCTGGGTCAGCGGGTAGTGCTTGACCAGGTCGCGGACCTCCAGGATCGGCTCGCCGCCTTCGCGCGCTTCAGCGTGCATCGAGCGTCTCCTTCCAGAAGTAGCAGGCGCTCCTGCGGTGCTCGGCCACCTCGAACAGCGGCGGCACCTCGTCCCGGCAGATGTCCTGGGCCATCGGGCAGCGCGGGTTGAAGGCGCACCCGGGCGGGATGTGCAGCAGGTTGGGCGGCAGGCCCTTGATCGCGTACAGCTCCCGCCCCTTCTGGTCCAGGCGCGGGATCGACCGGAGCAGGCCCCTGGTGTACGGGTGGGCGGGCGCCCGGTAGATCTCGTGGACGGGGGCGGACTCGACGATGCGGCCCGCGTACATCACGGCGATCTTGTCGGCGACGTCCGCGACCACGCCCAGGTCGTGGGTGATCAGGATCAGGCCCATGTTCAGCTCGCGCTGGAGCTCGGCGAGCAGGTCCATCACCTGGGCCTGGACGGTCACGTCGAGGGCGGTGGTGGGTTCGTCCGCGATGATCAGCGAGGGCTCCAGCGCCATCGCCATGGCGATCATGATGCGCTGGCGCATGCCGCCGGAGAACTGGTGCGGGTAGTTCCCCACGCGTTCCTTCGCGGCCGGGATGCGGACCCGGTCCATCAGCTCGACGGCCTTCGCCCGGGAGTCCTTGCGGGACATCCCGCGGTGCACCTCGAACATCTCGCCGAGCTGCTGGCCCACGCTGAGCACGGGGTTGAGGGAGGAGAGCGCGTCCTGGAAGATCATGGCCATTTCCTGGCCGCGGATCCTCCGGCGCTCGTCCTGCTTCATCGTCAGCAGGTCGCGGCCCTTGAAGAGGATCTCGCCGCCGCCGATCCTCCCCGGGGGCATGTCGAGGATGCCCATGATCGCCTGGGCGGTGACGGACTTTCCGGAGCCGGACTCGCCGAGGACGGCCAGCGTCTCGCCCTCCGCCACCGAGTAGTCGACCCCGTTGACGGCCTTGGCCACGCCGTCGCGGGTGTGGAACTCCACGTGCAGATCGCGCACTTCGAGCAACATGGCAGCGGGCTCCTCAGCGCAGCTTGGGGTCGAGGGCGTCGCGCACCGCGTCGCCGAGCATGATGAAGGCGAGCACGGTGATCGCCAGGGCTCCGGCGGGCCAGAGCAGCATGTGCGGGGCGTTGCGGATGTACTGGGAGGCGGCGGAGATGTCGATGCCCCAGGAGACGGCCGGCGGTTTCAGGCCGACGCCGAGGAACGAGAGAGTCGCCTCCAGTGAGATGTACGTACCGAGTGCGATGGTCGCGACGACGATCACCGGGGCGATGGCGTTCGGGGCGATGTGGCGCAGCAGCATCCGGGTGTTGGAGGCGCCGAGCGCCCGCGCCGCCTGCACGTAGTCGTTCTGTTTGGCGGTGATCACGGAGCCGCGGGAGATGCGGGCGATCTGCGGCCAGCCCAGCAGCACGATGAAGCCGATCACCGGCCAGACGGTGGAGCTGGTGACCACGGAGAGGAAGACCAGGCCGCCGAGGACCACGGGGATGCCGAAGAAGACGTCGGTGACGCGGGAGAGGACCGAGTCCCACCAGCCGCCGAAGAAGCCGGCCAGGCCGCCGAGCACCCCGCCGAGCAGGGTGACGCCGAGGGTGGCGCAGACGCCCACGGTGACCGAGTTCCTGGCCCCGTAGACGGTCCGGGTGTAGACGTCGCAGCCCTGCCCGTCGAAGCCGAAGGGGTGGCCGGGCTGGGAGCCCTCCTGGGCCTTGCCCAGGTCGCAGTCGAGGGGGTCCTGGTCGGCGATCAGCGAGGGCCAGATCGAGATGATCACCAGGAAGAGGATGACCAGGGCGGAGATGATGAAGACCGGGTTGCTGCGCAGGTCCCGCCAGGCGTCGGACCAGAGGCTGCGAGGCTTCGCGGCGGGGCCGGTGCCCCCGGGTCCGCCCGGCGTCCTTTCGAGGGTCGTGCCCTCCTCCAGGGCGAGATCCATCACACCTCCCGCTCCGGCGGACGAGATCGCCTCGTCCGGTGTCTGCTCAGGCATAGCGGATCCTCGGGTCGAGTACGGCGTACAGGAGGTCGACGATCAGGTTCGCCGCCAGGAAGACGAGGACCAGGATCGTGACGAAGCCGACGACGGTCTGGGAGTTCTGGCGCAGGATGCCCTGGTAGAGCTGGTAGCCGACGCCGTGGATGTTGAAGATCCGCTCCGTGACGATCGCCCCGCCCATCAGGGCGCCCACGTCGGTGCCGATGAAGGTGACGACCGGGATCAGCGAGTTGCGCAGCAGATGCCGGACGACGACGCGGCGCCGGGGCAGGCCCTTGGCGACGGCGGTGCGGACGTAGTCGGCGCGGGCGTTCTCGGCGATCGAGGTGCGGGTGAGCCGGGTGACGTAGGCCAGGGAGACCGAGGCGAGGACGAGCCCGGGGATCAGCAGTTCGTTGAGGGGGGCCTCGGGCGAGACGGAGGGTTTGATGACGCCCCATTCGACGCCGAGCAGGAGCTGGAGCAGCAGGCCGGTGACGAAGGTCGGTACGGAGATGACGACCAGGGTCAGGACGAGCACGGTGGTGTCGACGGGCCGGCCGCGGCGCAGCCCGGTGACGACGCCGAGGCTGATGCCGATGACGATCTCGAAGACGATCGCCACGACGGTGAGCCGGATCGTGATGGGGAAGGCGGTGCCCATCAGCTCGGTGACCTTCTGCCCGTTGAAAGCGGTGCCGAAGTCTCCGGTGAAGACATTGCCCATGTAGGTGAGGTATTGCTGCCACACGGGCTTGTCGAGGCCGAATTCCGAACGGAGTTGGGCCGCGGTCGCCGGGTCGCACTGGCGCTCGCCGCAGAGACCCGCGATGGGGTCGCCCATCACGTTCACCATGAGGAAGATCAGCAGCGTGGTGCCGAAGAAGACCGGGATCATCTGCAGCAGCCGCCGGATCACATAACGTCCCATGAAGGGCTCCGGAGGTCGCGGGGGTCAGGGGCTCGGGGGTGACGCGTCGGGGGACGGTGAGGCCGGGTGGCCGGCGCGTTCTGGGCACCGGCCACCCGGCCTCGACGCGTCACTTGACCTTGATCTGCTCGTACACCGGGACGCTGAACTGGTTCAGCGAGACGTCGGAGATCCGGTCCGAGTAGCCGGCGCTGCCGTTCTGGTACCAGAGCGGGATGACGGGCATCTGGTCGGCCAGGACCTTCTCGGCGTCCTGGAAGGTCGAGATGGCCTTGGCCTTGTCCGTCTCGGCGTTGGCCTTGTCGATCAGGCCGTCGAACTCCTTGTTGCTCCACTTGCCGTCGTTGGACGAGGCGTCGGTGTAGTACAGCGGCTGGAGGAAGTTCTGGATGAGCGGGTAGTCCATCTGCCAGCCGGCCCGCCAGGCACCGGTCAGCTTCTGCTGGGAGGCCTGGCTGCGGAAGTCGGCGAAGGTGCCGATGGGGCCGCCTACGCACGCCTTGTTGTTGCCCATCGCCTTGTTGATGCTGTTGCAGATGGCGTCGACCCACTCCTTGTGGGAGCCGGTGTCGGCGTTGTACGAGATCTTGAGCTGGCCGCCGGGGATGCCACCGCCCTCCTGGACCAGCTTCTTGGCCTTCGCCGCGTCGTACTCGCAGGGCGCGCCGCACAGCCCCTCCTTGAAGCCGCCCTTCGCGCCGAGGACCGGGGAGGTCCAGTCGGAGGCGGGGGTGCGGGTCTTCTGGAAGATCTGGTCGGTGATCTGCTGCCGGTTGATCGCCATCGACAGGCCCTGGCGGACCTTGATGCCGCCGGGGGTGTTCCACTTCTTGTCGTAGAAGGGGAAGGCGAGGGTCTGGATGATGCCGGCCGGGGTGTTGATGTAGCGGTCGCCGAGGTCCGCCTTGACGTTCTTCAGCTGCGAGGCGGGCACGTCGTCGACGAGGTCGAGGTTGCCGGCCGTCAGGTCCGTGTAGGCGGTGTTGTTGTCGGTGTAGACCTTGAGGTCGATGCCGCCGTTCTGCGCCTTGTCGGCGCCGGGGTACTCGTCCCACTTGCGCAGGCTCATCGAGGAGCCCTTGGTGTACTTGTCGACCTGGTACGGGCCGTTGCCGATCGGCTTGGACACCCAGGCGGCGTGGTCGGTGAAGAACGCCCTGGGCAGCGGGGCGAAGGCCGGGTAGCCGAGGGTGTCCGGCCAGAGGGAGAACTTCTGCGACAGCTTGACCGTGAAGGTCCGGTCGTTGACGGTCTTCAGGCCGGAGAGCGTCGTCGCGGTGGCGGCGCCGGAGTCGGGGTGGACCTTGTCGTAGCCGTCGATGTAGCCGAAGAAATAGGCGTTCTTCTGATTGTTCTTCAGCAGGGCGCCGTAGTTCCAGGCGTCCACGAACGACTTCGCGGTGACCTTCTCGCCGTTGCTGAAGGTCCATCCGTCCTTCACGGTGATCGTGAAGTTCTGGTTGTCCTTGGTCTCGATCTTCTCGGCGAGCATGTTGTCGGCCGCGCCGGTCTTCGGGTCGTACCTCTTGAGTCCCCGGAAGATCATGTCGAGGACCTTGCCGCCCTGCACCTCGTTGGTGTTCGCCGGTTCGAGCGGGTTCTGCGGGTCACCCCAGGAGGAGCTCACGATTCCGTCGGCCCCACCGCCGCCACTGCTGCTGCCCCCTCCGCCGCATGCCGTCGCCGCCAGGGCGACGACCACCGCACATGCGGCCCACCTGGCCTGTGTGGCTCCGCGCATGGAGTGCCTCCTCTTCGTGCTCCGTCTCACTTGGGGTCAAATATCACCGCACAAGGGACATAGTGCACATTTGCTCCACCCATTCGGGCGCATCGGACCCCACCCGAGTGGCACCGCGCGACCGGCTCCGGTCCGCCCCGCCGCACCCGCCGTGCGGCGGAGAGATAACGGCCGCGCATCGAATGCGCATCGTCCGCGAACCCGCCCGACCGGATGTACGGATTCCGAGACAACCCCGCCCGCATATCGGACTCATTGCCGGAATTCGGCCGCTAAGTCGCGAACATGTCTTCGAAAAAGCAAAGTGGAAGCAAAGCCACGCCCTATTCAAGGCAATGAATTGGCAAAGTTCTTAAAGAGCATCCCAAGGGCCTCGGACATTCATTGACCCTGCATGAATTGCGTTGAAAAAGTCCGGGTAGCCCGTAGGTGTTGCCCTGCGGAGTCCTTCGACCCTCCGGGCCAGGAGCACCATGACGATTCCAACCCCGCAAGCAGCCGCCCCCGTTGAGGCGGAGGATGCGAAGCAGGCGATACCCGCCCCGGCCGCGTCCAAGGGCGGCGACGGCCGGTCCCCGGGCAAGATGGCCTGGCGGCGCTTCAAGCGCGATCGTACCGGCGTGATTTCGGCCTACGTAGTCATTTTCTTCTTCGTGGTCGGCATCTGCGCACCGCTGATCGCGAAGCTGTACGGCAAGGACCCGTACACGACGTACGGGCAGAACGAACCCGGCCTGCTGGACGACTTCGGCTCCCCGATGCTGCCCAACGGCGGTATCAGCGGCGACTTCTGGTTCGGCATCGAGCCCGGACTCGGCCGGGACGTCTTCACCTTCCTGCTCTACGGGATCCGCAACTCCCTGCTCATCGCCGCCGCAACCACCCTGCTGGTGACGGTGATCGGCATCGCCGTCGGCATCACCGCCGGCTACCTGGGCGGGAAGACCGACTACTTCGTGGGCCGGGTCATCGACATCCTGCTGGCCTTCCCCTCCACGCTCTTCTTCATCGGCTTCTGGCCGGTGATGATCTCGATCCTGGTCTCCCCGGAGGAGAACACCCCGGTCTGGCTGACCGTCGTCAGCCTCATCACGGTCATGACCGCATTCGGCTGGGCCTCCATCGCCCGACTGCTGCGCGGCGAGGTACTCGCCCTGCGCGAGCGGGAGTTCGTCGAGGCCGCCAAGGTCACGGGAGCGTCTCCGGCGCGCATCATCTTCAAGGAACTGCTGCCCAACCTCTGGACGCCGATCCTCATCCAGGCGACGCTCGCGCTGCCCCTGTACGTCACCGCGGAGGCCGGCCTCGCCTTCCTCGGTGTCGGACTGACCTCCCCGACACCCGACTGGGGCGTGATGATCCAGCGCGGTTCCGAGGTCTACCAGAGCGACATCACCTTCATGCTCTTCCCCGGCGCCGCGATGGTGATCTTCGTCATCGCCTTCAACCTGCTGGGCGACTCGGTGCGTGACGCACTGGACCCGAAGACCAAGCGCTGAACCGCACTTCCTCCGGCCGGGCGACGGGGCCCACCGGATCGAACGTTTCTCTCCATCGACCAGAGCAGGAAGCCATGTCCCTTTCCCGCAGAAACTTCGTCATCGCCACGTCGGTCGCGGCCGGCGGTTCGATGCTCCTCTCCGCGTGCAGCAGCGGCAGCACGGCCAAGAAGGGCGACAAGGGCGCCGGGCACGGCGGTGCCGACAAGTACACCGGCGCGGTCGTCGTCGGCACGAAGGCCGACTCCACCGGTCCCGCCCCCGAGATCCCGGGCGCGAAGAAGGGCGGCACGATCCGCGGCATCGCCCCGGACGACTTCTCGCACCTGGACCCGCAGCGCATCTACTTCTCGTGGAACTCCGCGGTCGGTGACCTCTTCATCCGCGGCCTGACCGGCTACAAGATCGCCTCGGACGGCTCGATGAAGCTGGTCGGCGACCTCGCCACCGACGCGGGCACCATGTCCGACGGCGGCAAGACCTGGACCTTCACCCTGAAGGACGGTCTGAAGTGGGAGGACGGCAGCGAGCTCACCATCGAGGACGTCCGCCACGGCATCGAGCGCGGCTTCGCCAGCTTCACCACCGAGGGTGCGGGCTACGTCCAGAACGCGCTGGTCGGGCCGGGCGACTTCCGCTCGAAGTACAAGGGCCCGTACGGCGGCAAGCACCTCGACTCGGTCGTCACCGACGCCAAGGCGAAGACGATCACCTTCAAGCTGGCCGAGCCCCGCCTGGACCTCAACTTCACCCTGGCGATGAACTCCTACGCCGCCGTCCCGGTCAAGGGCGACACCAAGGAGAAGTACGACAAGGACCCGGTCAGCTGCGGCCCGTACCGGATCAAGGCGCACGCCGTCGACAAGTCGATGACGCTGGTGCGCAACCCGCACTGGGACCCCAACACGGACTCGATCCGCAACGCGTACCCGGACAGCTTCGTCTACGAGTTCGGCCCCGAGTCCCTCCAGGCCACCGACCGCCTGATCGCCAACGACGGCGACGACCAGTACGCGGTCATGGCGTACAGCGGCGTCCCGGCCGAGCGCATCCAGAAGGTCCTCACCGACCCCGAGCTGAAGAAGCGGACCTTCAACGGCCTGCTGACCGGCATCTACTACTACGCGATCAACACCAAGCGGATCACCGACGTGAAGGTGCGTCAGGCGCTCATCCACGCCTGGCCGCTGGAGCAGATCCGCAAGATCTACGGTGGTCCCTCGGCCGGTGACTACGCGACCTCCATCCTCAGCCCCGACATCCTCGGCTACGCCAAGGACGACGTCTACGGCAAGCTGAAGAAGCCGATGGGCGACCCGGAGGCGGCGAAGAAGCTGCTGAAGGAAGCCGGCAAGGAAGGCCAGAAGGTCGTCTACGCCTTCCCGCAGAGCAACACCTACGACAAGACCAAGGTCGTCATCGAGAACGCCCTCAAGGCGGCCGGTTTCGACCCGGTCATGAAGCAGCTGGACTCCACCAGCTACTACGACCAGATCCAGCAGATCGACAACAGCTTCGACGTGATGTGGTTCGGCTGGTCCCCGGACTGGCCGACCGGCTACACCCTGATGCAGCCGCTCTTCGACGGCAGCACGATCGCCAACGGCGCGAACAACATCTCGCAGCTGAACGTCGACTGGGTCAACGAGGCCATCAAGAAGAACAACCTCATCGCCGACCCCGCGGAGGCCGGCAAGGCCTGGGCCGCGCTGGACAAGCGGATGATGACGGAGGAGGCGCCGATCATCCCCGAGACGTTCCAGCGCCGCTTCTACCTCCGCGGCGAGAAGGTGGGCGGCGCCATGTTCCACCCGCTGTTCTCCTCGGCCGTCTTCTACAAGCTGTTCGTGAAGGCCTGACGCCGACACTCCCGAGGCGGGGCGCCCCCGTGGCGCCCCGCCCGCCCCTCTCCCCCTCGTCGGCGTCTGCCAGGGAAATCCATCGCCATGTTCCGCTTCCTCATCCGCCGGGCAATCGGCGCACTGGTCATCCTGCTGATCATCAGTGTCATCACCTTCGTCCTCTTCTACATAGCGCCCCGCGACCCCGCCCGTGCCGCCTGCGGCAAGGTGTGCACCCCCGAGACGCTGGCGCTGGTCAAGCACAACCTGGGCATCGACGACTCGCTGCCGGTGCAGTTCTGGCACTGGCTGCAGGGTGTGTTCGTGGGCCGGGAGTACCAGTCCTTCGGCAACTGCCCGGCTCCCTGCCTCGGTTACTCGTTCCACAACCGCGAGCCGGTCCTCGGCACGATCATCGACCGCTTCCCGACGACGCTCTCCCTCTCCATCGGCAGCGCCTTCGTCTTCGTGATCTTCGGTGTGGGCACCGGCATGATCGCCGCGGTCAAGCAGGGCAAGGCGCTGGACAAGGTCGCCTCCTCGGCGTCGCTGATCGGCTCCTCGATGCAGATCTACATCGTCGGCGTGGTCGCCATGTACTACCTCGCGGACCAGTGGCACATCCTGAGCCGCCCCAAGGAGGTCCCCTTCACCGAGGACCCCGCCGGCTGGTTCTCCGGGCTGCTGCTGCCCTGGCTGGTACTGGCGCTGATCTTCACCGCCAACTACACCCGCATGGCCCGCTCCCAGCTCGTCGAGACGCTGAGCGAGGACTACGTGCGCACCGCACGCGCCAAGGGCCTGTCCCGGCGGACGGTGTTCTTCAGATTCGCCTGGCGCGGGGCCATGGGCCCGATCGTCACCATCTTCGGCCTCGACCTCGGCGTCCTGCTCGGCGGCGCGATCATCACCGAGAAGACCTTCGGTCTGCACGGCATCGGCGCGCTCTCCATCAAGGCGGTCGCCGACAACGACCTGCCCCTGCTGCTCGGTGTCGTCCTGGTCGCGGCAGGCGCGATCGTCGTCTTCAACATCATCGTCGACGCCGTCTACGCCCTCATCGACCCGCGCGTCCGCCTCGCCTAGGGAGAGACCCCGTGAGCACCCCCTTCCTCTCCGTACGCGATCTGCGCGTGCACTTCTCCACCGAAGACGGCATGGTCAAGGCCGTCGACGGGCTGTCCTTCGACCTGGAGAAGGGCAAGACCCTCGGCATCGTGGGCGAGTCCGGCTCCGGCAAGTCCGTCACCAACCTGACGATCCTGGGGCTGCACCACCCCGACCACACCGAGATCGAGGGCGAGATCCTGCTCGACGGGCAGGACCTGCTGACCGCCTCGGAGCGGGAGCTGGAGCGGCTGCGCGGCAACAAGATGGCCATGATCTTCCAGGACTCGCTGGCCTCGCTGTCGCCGTACCACACCATCGGCCGGCAGATCGGCGAGACGTTCCGCAAGCACACCGGCGCCTCCAAGCGAGAGGCCAGGGCGCGGGCCGTCGAGATGCTCACCAAGGTGGGCATCCCCCAGCCCGACCTGCGGGTGGACGACTATCCGCACCAGTTCTCCGGCGGCATGCGCCAGCGCGCGATGATCGCCATGGCGCTGGTCTGCGACCCGTCGCTGCTGATCGCGGACGAGCCCACGACCGCGCTGGACGTCACCGTGCAGGCCCAGATCATGGACCTGCTCAAGGACCTCCAGCAGGAGACCGGCACCTCGATCGTCTTCATCACCCACGACCTCGGCGTCATCGCCGACATCGCGGACGACGTGCTGGTGATGTACGGCGGGCGCTGCGTCGAGCGCGGTGCGAAGAAGGAGGTGCTGCGGTCGCCCCAGCACCCGTACACCTGGGGTCTGCTGGGTTCCATGCCGAGTCTGGACGGCCCGGTCGACGTGCCGCTGTCGCCGATCCCCGGCTCCCCGCCGAGCCTCCTCAACCCGCCGAGCGGCTGCCGCTTCCACCCTCGCTGCTCGTTCACCGAGCAGGTCGGCGGCGGGCTCTGCGCGAGCGAGCAGCCGCCGCTGGAGCTCACCGCCGGACGCGGTGCCGCCTGCCACCTCACCGCCGAGCAGCGCGCCGAGTTCTTCGCGGACTTCGCCGGCACCCGGCCCAACTGACGTACAAGAGACGGGACTTCCCCACCATGAGCAGCAAAGATCCCCTCCTGGACGTCTCCGGACTCACCAAGCACTTCCCGATCAAGGGCGGCTTCCCGATCCGGCGGACGGTCGGCGCGGTCCAGGCCGTCGACGGGCTGGACTTCACCGTCTCCGAGGGCGAGAGCCTCGGCCTGGTCGGCGAGTCCGGCTGCGGCAAGTCGACGACGGGCCGGCTGATCACCCGGCTGCTGGAGCCCACCGCCGGGAAGATCTCCTACCGCGGGCGGGACATCACCCACGCCTCGCGCAAGGAGCTGGCCCCGGTCCGCTCCGAGATCCAGATGATCTTCCAGGACCCGTACGCCTCGCTGAACCCGCGGCAGACCGTCGGCAAGATCATCACCGCGCCGATGGAGATCAACGACATCAACCCCGCGGGCGGGCGCGAGGCGCGCGTGCGGGAGCTGCTGGAGACCGTCGGGCTCAACCCGGAGCACTACAACCGCTTCCCGCACGAGTTCTCCGGCGGTCAGCGCCAGCGCATCGGGGTGGCCCGCGCGCTCGCCCTGGAACCGAAGCTGATCGTGGCCGACGAGCCGGTCTCGGCGCTGGACGTGTCGATCCAGGCCCAGGTCGTGAACCTGCTGCAGAAGCTGCAGCGGGAACTCGGCATCGCGTTCCTGTTCATCGCCCACGACCTGGCCATCGTGCGGCACTTCTCGCAGCGCGTCGCGGTCATGTACCTCGGCAGGATCGTGGAGATCGCCGACCGCGAGGACCTGTACGGCAATCCGCGTCACCCCTACACCAGGGCGCTGCTCTCCGCCGTGCCCGAGGTGACCGTCGAGGACACGCCGGGCCGGGAGCGCATCCGCCTGACCGGCGACGTCCCGTCCCCGGTCAACCCGCCGTCGGGCTGCCGCTTCCGCACCCGTTGCTGGAAGGCGACGGACAAGTGCGCGAGCGAGGCGCCGCCGCTGGTGCGGGTGGAGGGCAGCCGGGAGGGCCATCTGACGGCCTGCCACCACCCCGAGGACGCCCGGTCCGTCGCGGCCGTCCCGAAGGCGCGTGACGCCGCGGCCGGGCCGAAGCTCGACAAGACCGCCGAAGACAGGGCCGCCGAAGACCCCGAGGCCGGGGCCTGATACCCCTGGCCCGGCCCCGGGGAGCCCTCGGACACGGACCCGACCGGTCCCGTCCCCCAGGGCTCCCCGGCCCCGCGGGACCGGGCACGTGAGCCCATTGACCCGAGCCACCTGCGCGCCCGGTCCCGGGAAAAGGGAGAAGCGCCCGGAACCGATCGGTTCCGGGCGCTTCCGCGTCACTCGGGCTCTGCTACGAAGCCGCGCCGACGACGTCCTTCTCCTCGGCGAAGTGGCAGGCCGACTCGTGCGCCGCGGGGCTGTCCGAGCCCTTGAAGCGCTCGGGGACGGCCAGCAACGGCATCTCCGTGGAGCACTTGTCCTGGGCCTTCCAGCAGCGGGTGCGGAAGCGGCAGCCGGACGGCGGGTTCGCCGGCGACGGGACGTCACCGGTGAGGATGATCCGCTCGCGGCCCTCGCGGGCGTCCGGGTCCGGGACCGGGACCGCCGACAGCAGCGCCTGGGTGTAGGGGTGCGTCGGGTGGTCGTAGATCTCGGCGTCGGTACCGATCTCGGCCATCTTGCCGAGGTACATGACACCGACCCGGTCGGAGATGTGCCGGACGATCGACAGGTCGTGCGCGATGAAGACGTAGGACAGGTTGAACTCGTCCTGGAGCTTCTCCATCAGGTTGATGACCTGCGCCTGCACCGACACGTCGAGCGCGGAGACCGGCTCGTCGCAGATGATGATCTCCGGGTTGAGCGCGAGGCCGCGGGCGATGCCGATGCGCTGGCGCTGACCGCCGGAGAACTGGTGCGGGTACCGGTTGATGTACTCCGGGTTGAGGCCGACGACGTCCAGCAGCTCCTGGACCTTGCCCCGCCGGTCGCCCTTCGGGGCCACCTCGGGGTGGATGTCGAAGGGCTCGCCGATGATGTCGCCGACCGTCATGCGCGGGTTCAGCGAGGTGTACGGGTCCTGGAACACCATCTGGATGTTCCGGCGGACCGCCTTCAGCGCCCGCCCGGACAGCCGGGTGATGTCCTGGCCCTTGTAGAAGACCTCGCCGGACGTGGCCGTCTCCAGCGCCATCAGCAGGCGCGCGACCGTGGACTTGCCACAGCCGGACTCGCCGACGATGCCGAGCGTCTCGCCCTGGTAGAGGTCGAAGGAGACCCCGTCCACGGCCTTGACCGCACCGACCTGGCGCTTGAACAGGATGCCCTGGCTCAGCGGGAAGTGCTTGACCAGATTGCGCACCTGGAGGATCGGCTCGCCGCGCTCCACCGGGGCCTCGATCGCGGCGACCGCGGCCGTCTCGTCGGCGGCGTCGACCGCCACGACCTCGGTGACGTTCGGGGTGGCGTCCATGGAACCGTCCGTCTTGTCGAGCTCAGCCATGGATCGTCTCCTTCCAGAAGTGGCAGGCGCTGCCGCGACCGGGCAGTTCGGTGCCGTCCTGCTCGGAGACCGGCACCAGGGCCGGAATCTCCGTGCGGCAGATGTCCTCCGCCTTGGGGCAGCGCGGGTTGAAGGCACAGCCGGACGGAATCTTGAGCAGGTTGGGCGGCAGGCCCTTGATCGCGTAGAGCTCCTGGCCCTTCTGGTCGAGCCGCGGGATCGAGTCGAGCAGACCGCGGGTGTACGGGTGCGCGGGCCGCTTGTACAGCTCGTGCACCGGCGCCGTCTCGACGATCCGGCCCGCGTACATGACCGCGATCTTGTCCGCGACGTCGGCGACGACGCCGAGGTCGTGGGTGATCAGGATCAGGCCCATGTTGAACTCGGTCTGCAGCTCACTGAGCAGGTCCATGACCTGGGCCTGGACCGTCACGTCGAGCGCGGTGGTCGGCTCGTCCGCGATGATCAGGTCCGGCTCCAGGGCCAGCGCCATGGCGATCATGATGCGCTGGCGCATGCCGCCGGAGAACTGGTGCGGGTAGTCGGTGACCCGCTGCTTGGCGGCAGGGATCTTGACCCGGTCCATCAGCTCGATGGCCTTGAGCTTCGCCTGCTTCTTGGAGAGCCCCTGGTGGACCCGGAACATCTCGCCGAGCTGGTAGCCGACCGAGAGCACGGGGTTGAGGGAGGAGAGCGCGTCCTGGAAGATCATCGCGATCTTCTGGCCGCGGATCTTCCGCCGCTCCTCGTAGCTCATGGTGAGCATGTCCTGGCCGCGGTACAGGATCTGGCCCTGCGGGATCTTGCCGGGCGGCATGTCGAGGATGCCCATGATCGCCTGGGCGGTCACGGACTTGCCGGAACCGGACTCGCCGAGCACGGCCAGGGTCTCGCCCGAGTTCACGCTGTAGTTCACACCGTTGACGGCCTTGGCGACCCCGTCCCGGGTGTGGAACTCCACGTGCAGGTCGCGCACTTCGAGGAGCGGGGCGTCGTCCGACCCTCCGGCGCGGGGCGCCGGGGTGTCTGCTGTCTTGTCCATGATGGTCACGTCGTACGCCCTCCTCAGCGCAGCTTCGGGTCGAGGGCGTCGCGGACCGCGTCGCCGAGCATGATGAACGCGAAGACCGTGAGGCTGAGCATTCCTGCCGGGAACAGCAGCGCATGCGGGTTGTCACGGATGGCCTGGCTGCCCTCCGCGATGTCGATGCCCCACGAGATCGTCGGGTCCGCGAGCCCGAGTCCGAGGAACGAGAGCGTCGCCTCGGCCGAGATGTATCCGCCGAGCGCGATGGTGGCCACGACGATCGTCGGGGCGAGCGCGTTGGGCAGTACGTGCCGGAAGAGGATCCGCGAGGTGCCGGCGCCGAGCGCGCGGGCCGCCGTCACGTAGTCCGCCTGCTTGGCGGTGATCACGGAGGACCGCATCACACGGCAGATCGAGGTCCAGCCCAGGAAGGCGAGGGCCAGGATCACCACGTACACCTTGCGGTCGGTGAAGGCGTTCAGGACGACCATCGCACCGAGCAGGAAGGGGATGCCGAAGAAGATGTCGGTGACCCGGGAGATGATCGAGTCGAGCCAGCCGCCGAAGTAACCGGCGAGCATGCCCATCAGGCCGCCGACCAGGGTGACCGTGGCGGTGACGCCGACGCCGACCAGGATCGAGGCGCGGGTGCCGTAGACGACACGCGCGTAGATCGAGCGGCCCTGGCCGTCGTAACCGAACCAGTCGGGCTGGAAGAAGTGGCCCAGCTCCGGCTTGGTCAGGAAGTGGTTGGTCAGGTCGCCGTCGCGCGGGTCGGCACCGGTGAACAGCCCCGGGAACGCGGCGACCACCAGCAGGATCAGCAGGAGGATCGAGGAGATCCAGAACATCGGGCGGTGGCGCAGGTCGAACCACGCGTCGCCCCAGAGGCTGCGCGGCTTGCCCTGCTCCTTGGTGGCGCCCTCGGCGGCCGAGGGAGCGGCGGTGGCGTCCACCGCTGCTTCGGTCTTGGTCTTGGTCGCGTCAGGCATACCGGATCCTCGGGTCCAGGACCGCGTACAGCAGGTCGACGATCAGGTTGATCACAAGGATGACGAGGACGAAGACCGTGACGACACCGACGATCGTCGAGCCCTCGCGCTGCTGCAGCGCCTTGAAGAGAAGGTTTCCGACACCCTGGACGTTGAAGATGCCCTCGGTGACGACCGCGCCGCCGATGAAGCCGCCGACGTCCGTACCCAGGAAGGTGACGACCGGGATCAGCGAGTTGCGCAGCAGGTGGACACCGACGATGCGGCGCCGCGGCAGGCCCTTGGCCATGGCGGTGCGCATGTAGTCGGCGCGCAGGTTCTCCGCGAAGGTCGTGCGGGTCAGCCGTGCCACGTACGCCATGGAGAGCATGGCGAGCACGAAGCCTGGCAGGAACAACTGCGCGTAGTCCGTGGAGTCCTGGACGTTCGGGGCCACCCAGCCGAGCTGGTCCGCGAGGACGAAGCGGGCGAGGAAGCCGAGCACGAACACCGGGATCGAGATGACGATCAGGGTGAAGACCAGCACGCCGGTGTCGGCGGCCTTGCCGGCCCGCAGACCTGCCCAGGCACCGAGCCCGATGCCGACGATGATCTCGATGATCATGGCTACGGCGGTCAGCCGCAGGGTCACCGGGAAGGACTCGGACATCTCGTCGATGACTTCGCGACCACCGAAGGTCTTGCCGAAGTCGCCCTGGAAGAGATTCGCCATGTAGTCGACGTACTGCTTCCACAGGGGCTGGTCGAGCCCGAACTCATGGCGTAGCGACGCGACCTGTGCGGGGTCGGCCGCCTTGTCTCCCCACATCGCCCGGATCGGATCGCCGGGAAGGATGTGGACCATGAGGAAAATAATCAGAGTGGTCCCGATGAATACCGGGATCATCTGGAGCAGTCGCCTTGCGACGTAACGCCCCATCATGCCTCCATGCCGTGAGGGGTCGGCGATGGCCTACTCAGAGGTGTCTCCGCCGCGGGGGTGTGGGGGAGAGCCCCGGGGCCTACGCCCGTGGGCCGGCTCCGCCGTCCCCTGGTCGGGGAGGGCGGAGCCGGCCTTCGGATCCCGATGGTTACTTCTTGGCCTTCACCTGGACGTCGGTGAAGATGGGGTCGCCGTCCTGGCCGTAAACGATCTTGCCGAAGACGTTGTTGGACTGACCCGAGTTGTTCTTGTAGAACCACAGCGGGATGGACGGCATGTTGTTCTTCAGGAGCTGCTCGGCGTCCTGGTACATCTTGACCGTCTCGTCCAGCGTCTTGGCCTTGTCGGCCTTCGCGGTGAGGGCGTCGAACTCCTTGTTGGAGTAACCCGAGGTGTTACCGGCGGCGGTGGTGCCGTACAGGTCGCGCATGAAGTTCGAGTTGACCGGGTAGTCGAGCACCCAGCCACCGCGGTACATGGACTTGACCTGCTTGTTGTCGCGGGCGTTCAGGTCCGCCTGGAAGTCCGGCTTGGAGTCGCCGACGCACTCGACGCCGGTGGACTTGCGGATGCTGTTGCAGACCGCGTCGATCCACGGCTTGTGGGACTGGTCGGCGTTGAACTGGATCGAGATCTTGTTGCCCGGGACGCCGCCGCCCTCTTCGATGAGCTTCTTGGCCTTGGCCGGGTCGAACTTCACGATGTCGCCGAGGGCACCGGGCTTGTAGCCGAGCACGCCGCGGGCGACGTACGAGTCGGCCGGGGTACGGGTGCCGTGCAGCACGGTCTTGGTGATCGTGTCACGGTCGATGGCCATCGACAGACCCTGGATGACCTTGGGGTCGATGTTCTTGAACTGCTTTGTGTAGAACGCCGGGACGATCGACTGCACCGCGGAGTACTCGGCGTCGATGGCACGGTCGCCGAGGTCCTGCTTGTAGCTGGTGAGCGCGGTCGTCGGGACCTGCTCGATCCAGTCGAGGTTGTCCGAGCGCAGGTCCGAGTAGGCGGCCTCGGCGGTGGTGTAGTTCTTGAAGTCGATACCACCGTTCTTGGCCTTGTTCGGGCCCTGGTAGTCCTCGAACTTCCGGACCTTGATCAGCTTCTTGTGGTCCCACGAGACGAACTTGTAGGGGCCGTTGCCGATCGGCTTCTGGCCGGCGGCCTTCGGGTCCTTGAAGAAGGACTCGGGCAGCGGCGCCCAGACGTCGTAGCCGAGCTTGTACGCGAAGTACGAGACCGGGCCGGTCAGGGCGATGGTGAAGGTGTTCTCGTCGACGACCTTCAGACCGGACATCTTGTCGGCCTTCGGGTCACCCTTCTCCGGGTGGACGTCCTCGTAGCCCTTGATGTCCTGGAACCAGCTGGAGTTGGTCTGGTTGTTCTTGACGTTGGCCGACCAGTTCCAGGAGTCCACGTAGGACTTGGCGGTGACCGTGGTGCCGTCGTGGAACTTCCAGCCCGGCTTGAGCTTGACGGTCCACACCGACGAGTCGGCGTTGGGCGTCACGGACTCGGCGTTGATGTACTCGAGCTTGCCGGTGCCGGGCTCGTAGTCGACCAGGCCGGAGAAGATGGTGCGCAGGACACGGCTGCCCTGGCTCTCCTTGGCGTTCGCCGGCTGCAGCGGGTTCTGCGGCTCGCCGAGCTGGGCGGTCAGGATCCCGTTCGGGTCCGCCTTGCCCGACTTCATGCCACTGTCGCTGTCCTTGTCGCCACCACCACAGGCGGTCGCGGCCAGGGCGATGATGGCCGCGCCTGCGACCCACTTGGCGCTCTTGGCACCACGCATGGGTTTCCTCCTCATGAGTCCACTTTTGACTACAAGAAGGGCACTGGAGTGATACACCGACACCCCTGACGGTGATCGTTTCAGTGCCCCTAGTGTGCTCGTGAGTCGGCACTCCCCACAGTGCGTGACCCATTGACCCGAGCTCAATGGAGCCAACTATTAAGTACGACCGGGCCGTAAACCACACTTAAGGGGTCTCGTTTTGACAACATCGAGAAACCTCGATTGCCCGAAATCCGGACAAAGTGATCCCAGACAGACACGCTCGAAACGGACCGTTAACGCAGCTTTCGGAGAGCGACGATCGATATCCGGACGGATCGCCGGGGAAAACCACTGGACAAGGGCATGATCGGGCTGCCGGACGACACTCGTCCGCCCCTCCTCCGTCGCGGATGCACACAACCACACCTTCGGCGGCGCCCCGGCACCCTCCGTACCGTGCCCCCGAATGATCCCGCACAACCTCCGCGTCCGCACGGACCCCCCCTCAGAACATCGCACGAGGGCCCGGCCTCCCGTCAGTTGACGGAATGCCGGGCCCTCGTGGTGGTGCGGGACGCCCGTCGGCGTACGGGGCGTCGCCCGCACCCGACGTCGCGTCAGCGCTTGGCGCGCGAGGCGGCGCGGCCGCGCTCCTTCTGGTCGAGGACGACCTTGCGGATGCGCACGGCCTCCGGGGTCACCTCGACGCACTCGTCGTCGCGGCAGAACTCCAGGGACTGCTCCAAGGAGAGCTTGCGCGGCGGCACGATCGCCTCGAAGGTGTCGGCGGAGGAGGAGCGCATGTTGGTGAGCTTCTTCTCCTTGGTGATGTTCACGTCCATGTCGTCGGAGCGCGAGTTCTCACCGACGATCATGCCCTCGTAGACCTCGGTGCCCGGGTCGGTGAAGAGCACGCCGCGCTCCTGGAGGTTGGTCATCGCGAAGGCGGTGACCGCGCCCGCCCGGTCGGCGACCAGCGAGCCGTTGTTACGGGTCGTCAGGGTGCCGAACCACGGCTCGTGGCCCTCGTGGATGGAGTGGGCGATGCCCGTGCCGCGGGTCTGCGTCAGGAACTCCGTGCGGAAGCCGATGAGGCCGCGGGAGGGCACGACGAACTCCATGCGGACCCAGCCGGAGCCGTGGTTCGACATGTTGTCCATGCGGCCCTTGCGGACGCCCATGAGCTGCGTGACGGCGCCCATGTGCTCCTCGGGCACGTCGATGGTCATGCGCTCGACCGGCTCGTACGTCTTGCCCTCGACCTGCTTGGTGACCACCTGCGGCTTGCCGATGGTCAGCTCGAAGCCCTCGCGGCGCATCTGCTCGACCAGGATGGCCAGCGCCAGCTCGCCGCGGCCCTGCACCTCCCAGGCGTCGGGGCGCTCGGTGTCCAGGACGCGGAGCGAGACGTTGCCGACGAGCTCGCGGTCCAGGCGGTCCTTGACCTGACGGGCGGTGACCTTGCGGTCCTTGACGGCGGCCTTGGCGTCCGCGCCCTTGCCGGTGCCGCCACGGCCGACCAGCGGCGAGGTGTTCGTACCGATGGTCATGGAGATCGCGGGCTCGTCGACCGTGATCAGCGGCAGCGCGACCGGGTTCTCCGGGTCGGCCAGCGTCTCGCCGATCATGATGTCCGGGATGCCGGCCACGGCGCAGATGTCACCGGGGCCCGCCACCTCGGCCGGCTTGCGGGTGAGCGCCTCGGTCATCATCAGCTCGGAGATGCGGACGTTGGCGACCGTGCCGTCGCGCTTGATCCACGCGACCGACTGGCCCTTGCGCAGCTCGCCCTGCTCGACGCGGAGCAGCGCGATGCGGCCGAGGAAGTTGTCGGCGTCGAGGTTGGTGACGTGGGCCTGGAGCGGCGCGTCCTCCTCGTACGTCGGGGCCGGGACGTGCTCCAGGATGGTGGAGAAGAACGGCTCCAGGTTGGTGGAGTCGGCCGGGACGGTGCCGTCCTCGGGCTTGGTGAGGGACGCGATGCCGTCACGGCCGCAGGCGTAGACGATCGGGAACTCGATCTGGTCCTCGTCGGCGTCCAGGTCGAGGAAGAGGTCGTACGTCTCGTTGACGACCTCGTCGATGCGGGAGTCCGGGCGGTCCGTCTTGTTGATGCAGAGGATGACCGGCATCCGGGCCTGGAGGGCCTTGCGGAGCACGAAGCGGGTCTGCGGCAGCGGGCCCTCGGAGGCGTCCACCAGCAGCACGACCGCGTCGACCATCGACAGACCGCGCTCGACCTCGCCGCCGAAGTCGGCGTGGCCGGGGGTGTCGATGATGTTGATCGTGATGGGCGCCCCGCCGTCCTTGGGGTGGTACTTCACCGCCGTGTTCTTGGCGAGGATCGTGATGCCCTTCTCACGCTCCAGGTCGTTCGAGTCCATGACGCGGTCGTCGACGGACTCCAGCTGGTGGGCGGCGAACGCCCCGGCCTGCTTGAGCATGGCATCGACGATGGTCGTCTTGCCGTGGTCGACGTGGGCGACGATGGCTACGTTACGGATGTCGTGGCGCGTGGGCATGGGTGGCTTGCGCTTCTCTCGGATCGTGGGATCAGGCGTCTCAGTCGGTCTCGGGTTCCTCGTACGCCCGCCGGGCGGACGCGCCACGGCTTGTCCATGGTACGGGGCTGACGCCGCCGCGGCTTCCCGGGCAAGCGCCGCCCGGCCTCCGGGACGGGTGCGCGGCCCCTCGAAAGGGAACGCGGGCGCACGGCCGACGGGCCGGTGGTTGCACGGCACGGAGCTGCCTGTCGGCGCATGCGCGAGCGGCGGACGACAGGCGGCGGAGGGCTGCGAAAACAGCGGGCGGCAGGCGGCGGGCGGGCTGCGGAAACGGCGGACGGGCTGCGGAAACGGCGGACGGCGGGCGGGCTGCGGAGTCGTCCGCGGCGGTGCCCGGAATGCGCCCGCTCCCCCGGTCCGTCCGGCGCCGGCCTGCGGCCGCTTCGCGTTTCCGCCTCCGTGACCGGTTGTTCCGGCGATCGTCATCGACCGGTCCGGCCACGGTCGCCCGGCGGCGGAAGCGGGCGGGGCATCGGCGCATCTCGGGGGTGGGGCCCCGGGACGGAGGCTCTGAGGGCCCGGAGTAGGGGCTCCGGGGTGGGGGGGCCTCAGAGGTGGGGGGAGCGAGCGGTCACCCGGGTCGAGGGGTGGATACGACCTTGCCCGCCGGACGCGCCGGCGGGCAAGGAATTTGAGCCAGTTCTGAGCTTTGGGGAACCGCCCCTGACCTGCTACTTCTTCGACGCGGCCGGGGCGCCGGCGGCCTACGGTTTCTTGAAACCGATGTCCTGGTAATGGGGGGCGCCGAAGCCGAAGGCGCCGACGTTCAGCAGCTTCCTGTCGGTCGCCACGAGCTGCGGGCGCTGGTAGAGCGGAATCGACCCGGCGGCGGCCCAGATCCGGGCGTCGGCCTGCTTCATCAGGCCCTGGGCGGTCCCCTCGTCCAGTTCCGAGACCGCCTGGTCGAAGAGCTGGTCGATGTGGTCCGTGCCGACGCGGGTGTAGTTCTGCTCGACCAGCAGCGAGCCGTCGGTGGCGGGGACCGGCTTGGCGTAGATCGGGCGGTCGTCGGTCGCCGGGTAGGCGGTGGCGGGCCAGGAGTACAGCGCCAGGTCGTAGTCGCCGGACGCGACGTGGTCCCGGAAGTAGCTGTCGTCGGGAACCTTGGTGATCTCCGTGCGGACGCCGATCGCGTCGAGCATCGCCGAGATCTTGTCCCCGACGCCGCGCAGCTGTTCCGAACCCGGGCCGGAGGGCAGGACGAAGCGCAGCGTCAGCGGCTCGCCGTCCTTGCCGAGCGGGCCGTTGTGCGGGCCGTTGGGCGCGTCGGCCGCACGGGCGGGGGCGGCGGTGCCCGCGGGGGCGTACGCGCCGGTGGCACCGCCCGGCCGCCGGTCCTGCGCGGCGATCTCCGTGGGGGTGTCCTCGGACGCCCCGGTACGCGCCGGGTACCCGGCCTGCCGCAGCAGGGCCGAGCTGTGGAACGCGGCGACGGGGGCCGGGGCCAGTACGTGGGTGGGGCCGCCGACCGGGTCGCCGTCGCCGGGCTTGTCGTCGTCGCCGACGATGTACAGGCCGTCGCCCGTGGCGGACTCGCGCCCGGTGGCGTTCTTCCCCTCGGCGGCCCCCGCCTTCTCCGCCTTCTCCTTGGTCTCCCCCGCGGGCTTCTCCTTCTCCGTCTTCTCCGTCTTCTCCGCCTTCTCCGTCTTCTCCGCCTTCTTCTGCTTCTTGTCGGCCTCGCTGCCCGCCTTGGTCCCGTCCGACGTGTCGGCCGCGCCCTCCCGCGTCCAGCCCGCGTCGGCCAGCAGTGCCTGTGCCTCCGCGGTGTCGTGGCCGCCGAGCGCGCCGCTGCCGTCCTCGTATCCCGGCTGTCCGGCCAGGGCGAGGTGGCTGCCGAGCGGCTCGGCGGGCAGGCCGAGCGGTTTGAGCACGGTGTCGACGAGTTCCTGGCGGTTCAGGGCACGGGCGACCGCGCGGCGCACCCGGGCGTCGGCGAGCGGCCCGGACTCGCCGTTCAGCGCGAGCTGGGTGTAGGCGGGCTCCAGGGACTTGCGGACCACGTAGGCGCCCAGCCCGCGCTGCTCGGCGGCGTACGCCTCGGCGGCGGCCCGGCTCTTCTCCCTGGCCGCCCGTGCGGCGGCCGCCGCCTTCGCGTCGGAGCCGTGCGCCACGGCCCAGGAGCGCAGCGCCGCGGCCGGGCCGTCCTGGGAGCCGGGGGGGTGGGCGAGCGGCCCGGCCGCACCCCGCTCGCCTGCCGCCCGGGTGATCCGGTGCGCCGTCGCGGCGTCGATGTCGGCGACGTCCACCTTGCCCCCGACCAGGGCCTCGGCCCGGTCCTGCGGCCGGACGGCCCTGAAGACCAGCGAGTCCAGCTTGGCCGGGCTGCCCCACCAGCGCGGATTGCGGACCAGGGTGACCTCGCCCTTCGCCCTGTCCACGCCGCGCAGCCGGAACGGTCCCGCGGTGGTCTTGAGCGTGGTGCGGGCCTTGTCGTTGAAGGCGCCCGGGGAACCGGTCACCTCCTTGGGGTACAGCGGGGAGAACAGCGAGCGCCAGTCCGCGTACGGCTTGGCGAAGGTGACCCGCACCTCCAGGTCGTCGGCGCCGCGCTCGATCTTCTCGATCCGCTCGTAGCCCGCGTTGCGGGCGGTCCAGAACGCCGAGTTCCTGCCGCTCAGCGCCCGCCACTGGGCGACGAAGTCGGGCGCCCCGATCTCCCGGCCGTCGCTCCACACCGCCTGCTGGTTGAGGCGGTAGAGCACCACCTGCCGGGGCTCGCGCTCGATCACCTTCGCGGACTCCAGGTAGTCCGGGTCGAGCTGCGGCCGGCCCTTGGCGTCCAGCGGGAAGAGGCTCGGCAGCAGGGCGCCGGTGATCCGGGTGGTGGCACCGTCGGCGTCGGCCTGGAAGGCGTTGAGCGTGGTGGGCACGGCGTCGATCGCCCAGTGGACGGTACCGCCCTCGGCCACCATGTCCCGGCCCGCGACCGCGACGTCCTGGGGGACGGTGCCGGCGGCCGTACCGCTGTCGCCGGAGGTGCAGCCCGCCAGCACGGGGAGCGTCAGCACACCCGTCGTGAGGAGCGCGAGCGAGCGGCGCTTGCGGGCCGTCCCGCGCGGGACGCCGACGTGGGACATGGCTGATACCTCCGGGGCCGGCCCGGCTCACCCGCACCCGAGTGGGCCGAATTGTGCATTCTTGGTGGCATATGCAGTTGATCACACTGATTCCGCCCCTCCACTGAATGCGCCCCCGCGCGAGAGGCGGCGCAGACACGGCGCCACACCCCCGCAACCTCACCCGTGCGGAGGAGTGGGGAGCGGCACCGCCCGCGGATCGGGGCGGGGTCATCTGCGGCCCGGGGCCGAGCCACCCTCGTACCGGGGCCGGGCCGCCCTTCCCGCCCCGCGCCGCCCCGCCCGTCCGGCCTCGGGCCGTCTTGCCCGGCGCGCAACCCGCGATCTAGGGTGAATGCGCTTTCAAAAGAGGGTCGGTACATGCAACAGCAGGTGCTTCGGTACGGAACAAGAAGCGGACGGTCGGTCGAGTGAGCGCCCCAACGGTGTACGACGTCGCCGAACGGTCCGGCGTCTCCATTGCCACGGTCTCGCGGGTCTACCGCACCCCCGACTCGGTACGCGCCCAGACCCGTGAGCGGGTCCTCGAAGCCGCCCGCCAGCTCGGTTACGTACCCAGCGGGAACGCCCGGGGGCTGGCCAGCCGGACCACCGGCGTGCTCGGCCTCTGCTTCCCCGACTACGCGGACCCCGACGCGGAGGCCGACGCCGAGGCGGACAGCGACGCCGACGACGCGGTGATGCTCTACTCGGACCAGATCATCCGCGGCATGGAGCGGGCCGCCCGTCGGCACGGTTACGCGCTGCTGATCGCCGCCTCCCTGGAGGGCGGGCCCGAGAGCCTCGTGGCGAAGGTCGCGGGCCGGGTCGACGGCTTCGCCGTGCTGGCGCGGACCGTGCCGACCGAGGACCTCGAAGTCATCTCGCGCCGGCTCCCGGTGGTGATGCTCGCCGGGCCCCGCGAGATCGACCACCTCGACCACCTCGTCGTCGCGAACGCGGACGGCGAGCGCGAGCTGACCCGCCACCTGATCGAGGACCACGGGCTGCGCAGGCTGGCCTTCGTCGGCGGCGAGGTCGAGTCGCCGGACGCCGAGGCCCGGTTCCTCGGCTTCCGGCAGGCGTGCGGCGACGCCGGTCTCCCGGTGCCGGACGCCCCCGACCTGCGGGCCGAGATGATGACGCAGGCGGAGGGCGCACGGGCCGCCGAGACGCTGCTGGACCGGCCCGGCGAACGGCCGCAGGGAATGCTCTTCGCCAACGACCAGATGGCGGTGGGCGCACTGCGCGCCCTGGAGCGACGCGGGGTGCGGGTGCCCGAGGACATCGCGGTGACCGGCTTCGACGGGATCCCGCTGAGCCGGATCGTCCGGCCCTCGCTGACGACCGTGCGCCAGCCGATCCGTCAACTCGGCGAGCAGGCAGTCGAGTTGCTGGTGCAGCGGCTGGGCGACAGCAGCCGGGAGCCGGTGTCGCTGATGCTCCCGGTCACCCCGGTCCGCCGCGCCAGCTGCGGCTGCGGCTGACACCTCCGGGAGCGCCCCGATCCGGCCGCGACCGCGACCGCGCCCGGCGCTCCTCGGGGCCGCCCCGCGTCAGCCGCGACCGCGCCCCGGCACCTCCGGGGGCGCCCCCGGGCGCCGTGCGCCCCACGGCTGCGGCGCGGCCGACCCGGCCACGCCACGCCGCTCACCGGCCGCACCACCCCGGCCACCGGTCACCGGCCGCACCGCCCGGGTCAGCGGCCCAGCCGCTCCCCGAAGAACCACCGGCGGGCCGCCCTGAGCTCCGCCGTCTCCGCCGCCAGGCCCTCGTGCTCGAAGTGGCCCGCGCTCAGTACCTGGAGCTCGTGCTCGCCGGCCAGCGCGTTGTGCACGGCGAACTGCCCCGGCGGCGGCACCGACGGGTCGAAGAGCGCCGCGGCCACCAGCGTGGGCTGCTCCAGCCACGTCGCGGCCGTGGCGGCGTCGAAGTACCGCAGGACCTCGGTGACCTCGGGGTGGTCCCGGTGGTACCCGCGCACCGCCTCGCCGCTGCCGGTGCACCGCAGGGTGAGCCGGAGCGGGTGGTTCCCGAAGGTCGGCACGGTCAGCTGGGCCGCCCCGAAACGGTCGTCCCAGGGCATCGCCAGCGCGCCGAGCCCGCCGCCGAAGCTCTCCCCCAGGTACCCGAGCAGCGGGGCGCCCGTGCCGGGTGCCAGCTCCGGCACCAGCTCGTGCAGGGCCGAGGCCGCGCACCACAGGTCCGCCACGCAGTCGCCGATGACATAGGTGTCGCGCGACTCGATGCCGTGCAGCACATGCGCGCTGGAGACGGTCGGGACGCCCGGCAGCAGACCGCGCGAGACCATGCCCCGCACGCACGGCAGGATCGCCGCGGACCGGGGCAGCGGCAGCGGCACGTCGGGGCCCGGCGCCTGACGACCGCCGTAGCCGTGCCCGATCACGAAGCCGTGTTCCGCGGTCCCCGTGTCGGGCAGCGCCACCCAGCCGCCGAGCCGCGCCCCGCCCACCGAGGTGAAGGTCACGCCGTGGATCCGCACGCCGTCGCGCTCGGCCTCCAGCGGGCCGAGCTCCGGCTCGGTGTCGACCTTGCGGGCCTCCTCGTACCGGCCCCGCCAGAAGTCGGCGAAGTCGTCCGGGGCGTCGGCGGGGGCGGACATGCGCAGCAGGTCGTCGAGCGTGTGCCCGTGGGTCGGATCGAAGGGGAAGTCATGTTCGAACGAAGCCATGGTCGCGACAGTAGCGCCCCGTCCGCGCGGGCCTCGGGGCGCCGTCGGCGATCATGCGGAATCGGTCACAACATCCGCTATTTCGCAAATGGCATGCTTACCGTGCCAAGTTGAACATTCAGGTGTCCAGCACGTTGCACGAGTGTGACCCAACACCCTCTTGCGGATTCCCGAATCTCTGCCGCAGAGTGATGTATGCGCTTACAGGCAGCGCATACATCAGGATTGCTCAAGGAGGAGCCCTCCATGTCCCGCACCGCCAGAACCGCCACGGCCGGTATCGCCACCGCAGTCGCGCTCACCTTCGGTATCACCGCGTGCGGCAGCTCCGGTGGCGACGACGTCGCCGCGGACGAGAAGCAGACGATCACCGTCTGGGCCATGGGGGCCGAGGGCGAGAAGCTCACGGATGTGGCCAAGGAGTACACGAAGGCCCACCCGAACGTGACCGTGAAGGTCACCCCGGTCGGCTGGGACGTCGCCCACCAGAAGCTGGTCTCCGCGGCCGCCGCCGGCACCCTGCCGGACGTGGCGCAGATGGGCGGCAGCTACATGGGAGAGTTCGCCGAGCTGGGGGTGCTGGAGCCGGTCGACACCAAGACCTTCGACAAGAAGGACTACTTCCCCTCCGGCTGGAGCCAGGGCGAGGTCGACGGGAAGGCGTACGGCGTGCCGTGGTACGTCGACACCCGCGTCCTCTACTACCGCACCGACCTGGCCGAGAAGGCCGGCGTCACCGAGGCGCCGACCGACTGGAAGGAGATGCAGGACCTCGCCACGGCCTACCAGAAGAAGGCCGGGACCAAGTGGGGCCTGTCCATCCAGCCCAGCGGCCTGGACACGGTGCAGAACTTCTACTCCTTCCTCTACTCGGCCGGCGGCGAGATCGTCAACGACAAGGGCGAGGCCGTCATCGACAGCCCCGAGGCCGTCAAGGCGCTCAAGGAGTACGGCTCGTACTTCGACAAGGGGCTCTCCAACAAGTCGGTGCAGCCCGGCTACGACGTGGTGAAGGACTTCGGCAACGGCCGCGTCCCGATGTTCTTCGGCGGCCCCTGGCACGTCACCCTGCTCAACGAGGGCCAGCCGCAGATCAAGGGCAAGTGGGCGGTGGCCAACGTGCCCGCCGACAAGGCGTCCGTCTCCATGGCCGGCGGCTCCTCCCTGGTGATCTCCAAGGACAGCGAGCACAAGGCCGCCGCCAAGGAGTTCATCAAGTACCTGACCGACACCAAGGGCCAGGCCGACTGGTACGAGCGCACCAAGGACCTGCCCGCCAACACCGCCGCCTGGACCTCCGGCGACCTGGCCGACGACGCCAACCTCCAGGTCTTCAAGAAGCAGATGGACACCGCCAAGTCCTCGCCGTCGCTGTCCAACTGGACGGAGATCACGGACAAGGTCGACCAGGCCATCGCGAAGGTGACCCAGGGCAAGGCGTCCGCCGAGGACGCGCTCAAGACCGCGCAGTCCGAAATCGAAGGCCTCGTGAAGTAGGAGTCATGCGCACCATGACCTCAAGGGCCGAGGAGTCGGCCAAGGCGCAGGCCGGCCCGGGGACCTCGAAGTCCCCGGCCGGCGGGGCCGACGGCCGCCGGGGCGGCGGGAAGCGCTCGATGGGCGTGCAGAACCTGGCCGGCTGGCTGTTCTCCACCCCGTTCCTCGTGCTCTTCCTCGTCTTCATGGCGTTCCCGATCATCGCGACGCTGGTGATGAGCTTCACCGACTTCGGGCTGCGCAACGTCACGCACCCGATGGACGCGGAGTTCATCGGCTTCGACAACTACGTCAAGCTGTTCGGCGACGAGAAGTTCCTCAAGTCGCTGTTCAACACGGCGTACTTCGTGGTGGTCGGCGTGCCGCTGACGATCGGCCTCGGTCTGGTCGTGGCCGTGCTGCTGAACAACGGCATCGACCGGGCGCGGACCTTCTTCCGCGTCGGCTTCTACGCCCCGGTGGTCACGACCATCGTCGCGGTCGCCGTCGTCTGGCGGTTCGTGCTCGATCCGAGCGACGGGCTGGTCGCCGGGCTCCTCTCGGAAGTGGGCCTCGACTCGCCCGACTTCCTGGGGTCCGAGACGCTCGCCATGCCCTCGATGATCGCGATGGCGGTCTGGCGCAACCTCGGCACGGTCATGGTGCTCTTCATCGCCGGCCTCCAGGCCATCCCCACCGAGGTGCGGGAGGCCGCCCGGCTGGACGGGGCCGGCACCTGGCAGGAGTTCAGGGGCATCACGGTGCCGCTGCTGCGGCCCACGCTGCTCTACGCCACGGTGATCACGACCATCGGTTACCTCAACGTCTTCGAGGAGCCGTTCGTGATGACCCAGGGCGGCCCCTCGGACTCCACGCTCACCGTCTCGCTGAACATGTACCGCGAGGGCTTCAACTTCTTCCACATGGGCTATGCGAGCGCCATGGCGTATGTCCTCTTCGTAGTGATCATGGGCATCACGGTGCTGCAGCTCCGACTGCTGAAGGACAACACGAAATGAGCGCCACCCGTGCACCCGGCGCCGTCCCGACGGCGCCCGTGAAGAAGTCCGGGGACCGGCAGCGGTCCGGCACCGGCGCCAAGCGCGTCCTCGTCTACGTCCTGCTCTCCCTCGGCCTGCTGGTCATGTCGGCGCCGTTCCTGTGGATGGCGGTCTCCGCCTTCAAGACGCAGACGGACCTGTCGGCCAGCCCGCCCGTGTGGCTCCCGACCGAGTGGACCCTGGAGAACTTCCGGGACCTGCTCGACAAGCTCGACCTGCCGCTGTACTTCATGAACTCGGTGATCGTGGCGGTGCTGGTCACCGTCTCGAACCTGGTGTTCTGCTCGATGCTCGGCTACGCCCTGGCCAAGCTGAACTTCGCCGGCCGCAACAAGATCTTCGGTCTGGTCCTGGGCGCGCTGATGGTGCCCGGCAACCTGATGCTGCTGCCGCTGTTCGTGCTGATGAGCAAGTTGCAGCTGATCGACTCGTACGCCGGTCTGGTGCTGCCCTTCGCGGCCGGTGCCTTCGGGGTCTTCCTGATGCGGCAGTTCATGCAGTCGATCCCGGACGAGCTGCTGGAGGCGGCCCGGATGGACGGCGCCGGCGAGTGGTACATCTTCTGGCGCATCGTGATGCCGCTGGTGAAGCCCGCGCTGGCGACGCTCTCGATCTTCACCTTCCTCGGCTCCTGGAACAACTTCGTCTGGCCGCTCATCGCGACCAACGACCCCGACAAGTACACGCTTCCGGTCGCGCTGGCCACCTTCGCCACCGACCCCAACAAGGCGGGCGGGTCCAACGGCATGCTGATGGCCGGGTCCTTCCTGATCGTGCTGCCGGTCCTGGTCGTCTTCATCGCG
Source organism: Streptomyces sp. NPDC001732 (assembly GCF_053596315.1). Taxonomy (NCBI): domain Bacteria; kingdom Bacillati; phylum Actinomycetota; class Actinomycetes; order Kitasatosporales; family Streptomycetaceae; genus Streptomyces; species Streptomyces sp. NPDC001732. The sequence continues at coordinate 50,613 of NZ_JBSFFY010000028.1, read as the reverse complement.
CTCCAGCGGCACTTCACCCAGGGCATCGCCACGGCGGGCATGAAGTAGCCCCGCCCCGGGCGGCCGGGCCCCTCCCGGCCGCCCCACCCGAAACGTACGAGACCGCGCGCCCCGCATCCGCCCGGTCACACCCCTTCACGCACCAGAAAGACAGTCTGCGATGACTCACACCCAGGTCCCGTTCCCCGAAGGCTTCCTGTGGGGCGCCTCCACCGCCGCGCACCAGATCGAGGGCAACAACACCAACAGCGACTGGTGGGTCAAGGAGCACACCCCGGGCACCCACATCCAGGAGCCCAGCCTGGACGCCTGCGACAGCTACCACCGCTGGCACGAGGACATGGACGTGCTGGCCCGGCTGGGCTTCACCGACTACCGGTTCTCCATCGAGTGGGCCCGCATCGAGCCCGTCGAGGGCACCTTCTCCCGGGCCGAACTCGCCCACTACCGCCGCATGGTCGAGGGCGCGATCGAGCGCGGTCTGCGTCCCATGGTCACCCTGCACCACTTCACCGTGCCGCAGTGGTTCGAGGCGCGCGGCGGCTGGACCGCCGAGGGCGCCACCGAACTCTTCGCCCGCTACGTCGCGGCCTGCGCGCCGGTGATCTCCGAGGGCGTCGAGTACGTCTGCACCATCAACGAGCCGAACATGATCGCCGTGATGGCGGGCCAGGCCAAGCGGGGCGACAACAGCTTCCCGCCCGCCGGCCTGCCGACCCCCGACGACGAGACCACCGAGGCCGTCGTCGCCGCGCACCACGCGGCCGTGCGGGCGGTCCGGGCGATCTCCCCGGACATCAAGGTCGGCTGGACCATCGCCAACCAGGTCTACCAGGCCCTGCCCGGCGCCGAGGAGGTCACCGCGGCCTACCGCCACCCCCGCGAGGACGTCTTCATCGAGGCCGCCCGCGGCGACGACTGGATCGGCGTGCAGTCCTACACCCGGACCAAGATCGGTCCCGAGGGCCCGATACCGACGCCCGAGGGCGCCGAGCGCACCCTCACGCAGTGGGAGTACTACCCCGCCGCGGTCGGTCACGCGCTGCGCCACACCGCCGAGGTGGCCGGCAACGGCATTGCGCTGATCGTGACCGAGAACGGCATCGCGACCGACGACGACGAACGCCGGGTCGACTACTACACCGGCGCGCTGAACGAGGTCGCCCACGCCCTGGAGGACGGCCTGAACGTCCGGGGCTATCTGGCCTGGAGCGCGCTCGACAACTACGAGTGGGGCTCCTACAAGCCCACCTTCGGCCTGATCGGCTGGGACCCGGAGACCTTCGAGCGGCTGCCCAAGCCGTCCGCCGTCTGGCTGGGCGACATGGGCCGCACCCGCGCACTGCCGCGCACCGCCGGCTGACGCCGGCCCAGGAGCCTCTTCGGCTCCCCGAGCCGGCCGATCCCGGCTCCCCCCGAGCCGAGCACCCTCGGCTCCCCCCGACCGGGAGCCACCTGACGGCTCCCGCCCGTACGGGAACCGATGGCACCTGACGGACCGCCGGTTCCCGTACCGCCGGGCCCCGTCCGGACCGCACACGCACCGGACGGGCCCCGCGCCCGCGTGCGGCGCCGCCCGTGTCCAGCCCCGTTCACGTGCGGCGCCCGCACCGGGCGCCCCGCACCCGCGATCACGACCGACGAACGAAATCCGCCCGCCGGCCAGAGCGCCGACGGCTCTTCTTCGAGGGGTTCCGATGGACCGTCGCACATTTCTCACCGCTGCGGGCACAGGGGCCGCAGCCCTGTCGCTCGGGGCCGTGTCCGCGTCCCCGGCAGGTGCCGCCGCCCGGCCCGTGTCCGGCTCGAACGCGCCGCTGCTGCTGCGCTGGTTCCGGGACACGTACCGCTCGATCGAGGCCATGACGACCGACTTCGGCCTCGCCGTCGACAAGATCGACGTCAGCGGCGCGCGCCCCGTGCAGTCGCGTCAGACCTCCCCCACCAACATCGGCTGCGGACTGTGGTCGACCGTCGCCGCGGCCGGACTCGGCGTGATCGACGACGCCACCATGCGGCGCAGGCTGGAACACACCGTGCGGGCCGTCGAGAAGCTGGAGCGCCACCACGGCTTCTGGCTCAACTGGTACGACGCGCACGACGGTTCGGTCATCACCCACTGGCCCGAGAGCGGCGCCCCGGTGCGCCCGTTCCTCTCCTCGGTCGACAACGCCTGGCTCGTCACCGGCCTGCGGATCGCCGCCGACGCCTCGCCCGCGCTGCGCCCCCGCGTCGCCCGCATCCTGGCGACCGCCGACTGGTCCTACTACTACACGCCGTACGACCCCGCCGACCCCGTCGCCGGTCCCGGCCAGCTGCGCGGCGGCTTCTGGACCGACACCGGCGAACCCACCAGCCACCACTACGGCGCGCTCAACACCGAGCCCCGGATGGCCAGTTACCTGGGCATCGCGGACGGCTCGCTGCCCACCGACCACTACTGGCACCTGCTGCGCACGATGCTCCCCGAGCACGGCCAGGAGCAGCACCCCGGCGGCAGCTACGTCGCCATGGACGGCGTCCGCGTCTGGCAGGGCCACTACACCCACCGCGGCCGGAAGGTCGTGCCCACCTGGGGCGGGTCGATGTTCGAGGCGCTGATGGTGCCGCTGTTCGTGCCGGAGCCGGAGTGGTCGCCGGACTCCTGGGGGCTGACGCACCACCGCTACGTCCGCGGCCAGATCGAGCACGGCCTGGAGGAGGCGAAGTACGGGTACTGGGGCTTCTCCCCCGCCAACGTTCCCGAGGGCGGCTACCAGGAGTACGGCGTCGACGCGCTCGGCATGCAGGTGGACGGCTACGCCTCCAACACCGACCGCACGTACACCGAGGACGGCGCGCCGCTGCCGCCCGCCTCCGCGTTCACCAACGGCGTGGTCACCCCGCACGCCTCCTTCCTCGCCCTGCCCTATGCCCACGACGAGGCGATCGCCAACCTGCGCGCCCTCGACCGCGACTTCGGCGCCTACCACCCCGGATACGGCTTCCGGGACTCCGTCAACGTCGGCACCGGCCGGGTCAGCGACTACCTGCTCGCCCTCGACCAGGGCATGATCGCCGCGGCGCTGGCCCAGGCGCTCCGCCCCGGGCTGCTGCAACGGCCGTTCCGCACCGGCGGGTTCCGGTCGCGGGTCCGGCCGCTGCTCGCCAAGGAGCGGTTCTCCATCTGAACCGCCCACCGACGCGGCGCGCCGGGCGGGGGCGGAGTGCTCGGGGCCCGGCCCCGGCCCGGTGCGCCGCCGGGTGTCCGTCGCCGGAAGGGCCCGGTCCCGGCCCTTCCGGTACGGCCCCGGGGTTCAGTTCCAGTCCTCGCGGTACGCCGCCCAGTCTCCGTCCCGGGCGGCGAAGTCGACGTAGAGCGCGACCCCGAACCGTTCGCGGCCGCGGGTGCGGGTGCCGTCGCCGGGGTCGCCCGTGTAGCCGAGCCGCAGGGCGGTGCCCGCGGCGAGGACCGGCACCACGATCACCAGGACCGCGCCCAGCGCGATCCGCCACGGCCGGGGCCGGCGGAACCGGGCCGCCCCTCTCCGTACGGCCGCCGTCCCGCGCCCCGCCCTCGTCAGCACGTCCGTTCCCCCTCGTGTGTCGGTGTGCCGTCACAGTCTGGACGGCTCCGGGGCGCACCGTACGGCGTCCCGGCGGTCCGGTCGCCGGGTCGCGGGGTGCGAAGGGCGGACATAGCCTCGCAAAGGTGATGCCGCTCGTGGGCCGTACCCGGGTGTCCCTGCCGGTCCGGGCCCTTCTCGCCGTGCTGTCGGCGGTGTGCTGGCTGGTCCTCCCCGTGCTGCCGGCCGCGCGCGCCGACAGTCCCGTCGCGCTGCCCCGGGCCGGGCGGATCGCCGACCGGGCGGTGGCTCCAGGGAGCCACCGGGACCGGGCCGGGGCCGCACCCGACCGGCGGTACGCGGCGCCCGCGGGCGGGGCCGTGCCCGTTTCGGCCCTCGCCCTCGACGAATCCGGGAGGACGAGCACCAAGGACCTGGTCCTGCCGGTGGTCGTCCTCGGCGGGGCGGTGGCGGTCGCCGGTTACGCGTACGCCCGGCGCAGGCGGCGCGCCACGACCCGCACCACGCCCGCCGCGCGGGGCTGGGGCCGGGGCGGGCCGCCGCAGCCGCCGCCCCTCCCGCTGGCGCGACTCGACGCACGGACGAAGGAGGCCCTGGTGGCGGCCGACGACGCGGTGCGCACCAGCGAGGAGGAGCTGGGCTTCGCCACCGCCCGGTTCGGCGAGGAGGCCACCGAGCCCTTCACGGCGGCGGTGGACCGGGCGAAGGGCGAGCTGTCGGCCGCTTTCCGGTTGCGGCAGCAGTTGGACGACGCCGTTTTCGAGGGCGACGCGGACCGGCGCCGGATGCTGGACGAGATCGTCCGTCACTGCGCGGACGCGGGCGCCCTGCTCGACGCCGTGTCCGGGGACTTCGACCGGCTGCGCGCCCTGGAGCGCGACACCCCGCAGGCCCTGGCCACGGTCGAGGAGGCGTTCCGCGCGCTCACCGGACGCGTCGCCACGGCCGAGGCGGCCCTGGCCGCGATGCGCGAGCGGTACGCGGCGTCGGCGTACGCGCCCGTCGCCGGTGACGTCGAGCAGGCCAGGGAGCGGCTGCTGTTCGCCACGGCCGGGCTGAACCGGGCCCGGCAGTCGGTGGACGAGGAGGACGGTTCCGCGGCGGCCGTGTACCTCCGGGCCGCCGAAGGTGCCGTGGACCAGGCGGCCACCCTCGTCGACGCGGTGGACCGGCGGGGCCGGGAACTCGCGGAGGCGGACGGGCTGCTGGCCGCGGCCCTCACCGGGACGGACACCGGCCCGGCCGAGACGGGCGGGCTGCCCGAAGGCACCGGCGGGGGCGGGCCGGCCGGGGATCCGCGGGGCCGGATCGCCCGCGCCCGGTCGGTGCTCGACGGGGTGCGGGAGGAGGTGCGGGCCGGGCCCCACGACCCGCTCGACGCGCTGCGCAGGGTGGAGGAGGCGGACGCGGCGCTCGACGAGGCGTCGGCCGGGGCCCGTGCGCGGGAGAAGGACGAGGAGCGGGTCCGTTCCCTGCTCGACCGGACGACGCTCACCGCGCGTTCGGCGACCGCCGCTGCCGCCGACTTCGTCGCCACGAACCGCGGGGCGGTGGGCAGTGCGGCCAGGACCCGTCTGGCGGAGGCACAGCGTCGGCTCGGCCGGTCCCGCGAGCTGGCCGGTGCGGATGATCCGCAGGGGGCGCTGGCGGAGGCCCGGCAGGCGGACGCGCTGGCCGGGGAGGCGCTGAGCCTGGCCGAACAGGACGTGCGGTCGTACGGCGGTGTCGACGGGGCGGGCGGGGCGCGGGGAGCGGGTGCCGGGATCGGCGGCGCGGTGCTCGGCGGGATCATCCTCGGCGACGGACGCGAGGGAGGCGGAGGCGGGGGCGGCGAGGGAGGGGGTCGTGGCGGAGGGGTCGGCGGGTTCGGCGGGCCCGGCAGCTTCGGCGGCGGGAGCACGCGGGAGCGGCTGGGCGGCGGGGGCCGCTTCTGATCCGGACGGCACGGGCGGTCCCGTCCTGGGTACGGCCGCGCGTCCCCGCGACGCGCACCCGTACCCGTCCTGCGCGCCCGGCTCAGTACATGCTCAGCAGCTGCTCCACCGAGAGTTCGGCGGGTGGTTCCCCGTCGGGCAGGGCCAGTTCGAACCAGACGGTCTTGCCGCGCGGTGTCCGCCGTGACCCCCAGGCCACGCTCATCAGCCCGACCAGCTGGAGGCCGCGCCCGCCCTCGTCCGTGTCGCGTGCCCGTCGTCGGCGCGGCTGGACGAAGCCCGCGTCCCACACCTCGCACACCAGGGTGCGGTCGCGCAGCAGCCGGAGCCGGATCTCGCCCTCGCCGTACCGCAGGGCGTTGGTGACCAGCTCGCTGACCAGCAGTTCGGTGGTGTCGACCAGGTCGTCCAGGTCCCAGGCGAGGAGCTGGCCCCGGGCCAGTTCGCGGGCGCGGCCGACGGACCGGGGCTCGCGGGGCAGCCGCCAGTCGCCGACCGCCTCGTCCGACAGACCCTGGATGCGGGCCACCAACAGGGCGATGTCGTCCTCGCCGTGCCGGGTGTCGAGGGTGCTCAGCACGTGGTCGCAGACGTCCTCGACGGGTCGTTCGGGTTCCACGAGCGCTCCGCGCAGGGCGTCCAGCCCCTCGTCGAGCGGGTGGTGGCGGGACGCCACGAGGCCGTCGGTGTAGAGGGCGAGCAGGGAGCCCTCCTTCAGCTCGACCTCGACCTCCTCGAAGGGTTCGCCGCCGACGCCGAGCGGCATCCCGGGCGGGACGTCGAGCAGCAGGGCGGGTTCGCCCGGTTCGGCCACGGCGGGCGGGAGGTGACCGGCGTTGGCGAAGGTGCACCGCCGGGTGACCGGGTCGTAGACCGCGTACACACAGGTCGCCAGGTAGACCTCGGAGGGGTCCGCCTCGCGGGACTTGTGGGCGGCCCGGGAGGGCCACCGGGAGCCGCCCCGGGACGGACCGCTGCCGCCGGAGGTGCCCAGTCCGCGGGCGACCTCGTCGAGTGCGGAGAGCACCTCGGCGGGTTCCAGGTCCAGCAGGGCCAAGGTCCGTACGGCGGTGCGCAGTTCACCCATCGCCACGGCGGCCCGCAGCCCGCGGCCCATGACGTCGCCGACGACGAGGGCGGTGCGGTGGCCGGGGAGTTCGATGACGTCGAACCAGTCGCCGCCCACCTCGGTGGCCGTGTTCCCGGGGAGGTAGCGGCAGGCGATGTCGAGTCCGGCGGCCACCGGGTCGCCGGGGGGCAGCAGACTGCGCTGGAGGATCAGCGCGCGTTCGTGCTCGCGCCGGTAGAGGCGGGCGTTGTCGATGCAGACCGCGGCGCGGGCGGCGAGTTCGGTGGCCAGTGCGCGGTCCCGTTCGCCGAAGGGTTCGCTGCCCTTCGTGCGGGAGAACCGCACGAGGCCGACCACGGTGTCGTGGGCGACCATCGGCACGGCGAGCGTGGACTGCACGAAGCCGCGGTCGTCGCCGGGTACGTCCTCGACGCGGCCGGTGCGCAGGGCCACGGCGCAGGGCGAGTTGAACGCGAAGCGGTGCACGGAGCCGAGAGCGGGCCCGTCGGCGGCGTCGGTCTCCGGCAGGACGTCCGCCACGGCGCTGGCCTGGGCGACGCGGCGCAGTTCCGCGGAGCCGCCGACGGATTCCTGACGGAGCGAGTCCCAGCTGCCGGGCGGGGCGTCGTCGCCGGTCAGCATCCCCTGGTACAGGTCGACGGAGGCGAGGTCGCAGAAGCCGGGCACGGCCACGTCGAGGAGTTCGCGGGCGGTGGTCTCCAGGTCGAGGGAGTTGCCGATGCGGGCGCTGGCCTCGTTGAGCAGGGCGAGGTTGCGGCGGGCGCTGGCGGCCTCGCGGGCGGCGATGTGCCTGCGGGTCACGTCGGTGGCCAGTCCGGCGACGCCGACGGGACGGCCGGAGGCGCTGTGCACCCGGTAGAGGTTCACGGACCAGTACCGGCTGCCGGGTTCACCGGGCGCGGTGCCGACGATCTGGAGGTCGGTGACGGACGTGCCGGTCTCCAGGACGCGTTCGAGGGTGGCGGTGAGCCGGTCGGCCTCGGGGCGGGAGAGGTAGTCCTCGACGGTGCGGCCCCGGTGCTCGTCGGCCCGGCCGCCGAAGACGGCGGCGAAGCGCTGGTTGGCCCGTATCACCGTGAGGTCGGTGCCGAACAGCACGAAACCGAAGGGGGACTGGCCGAATATGGCCTGTGACGCGGCGAGGTCCGTCTCGATGCGGCGCAGGGCCCGGACGTCCACGACGATGCAGATCGCGGCCCGTTCCCCGTGCTCCGTCTCGCTCGGCATCACATAGATCTCGGCGAGGCCGTGCACGATGTCCTCGTCCGGCATCCGGAAGGGGACCAGGCCCGTCCACTCCCGGCCGTCGAGGATCTCGTCGATCCGGCGCCGGCCGTCGGTGTGCAGCCCGGCGGGCAGGAACGCCTCCACCGGGTCCATGCCCACCGCCTTGTCCGCGGCAATGCCGAAGAGGCCGGCGGCCCGGCGGCTCCACTGCTCGATCAGACCGTCGGGGCCGATCGAGAAGGAGGCGACCCTGATGTAGTCGTAGATCGAGCCGGGCGGGCTGGTCTGCCACATGACATCGCCCGCCGTCCCAGGTATTTCTCTCACGCGACCGTCCCCTCCAGCTCACACACCGGACCGGTCCTGCCCGCAGTATTCAGCACTACGGCCTCTTCCGACACGGCGTTCACGATCACAGCACGGTCTCAGTCCCTTTCGTCCAGGTTCCTTCGGACCCCGATGATCGCTGTGCCTCCACCCCACTCCTAACCAGGCAGGGCCAACTCGAACCACACCGTCTTGCCGGTCTTTCCCCGCCTGGTCCCCCAGCGCCGTGCCGTACAGGCCACGAGCTGCAGTCCCCTGCCTCCCTCGTCGTCGGGACCCGCCGGACGTTCGGTGGGTGGATCCGGAAGCGGATCGGAGACCTCCACCAGCAGTCCGGGCCGGGCGGCGGGCCCGCCGCCGTCGGGGTGCGGCCTCAGCAACCGTACGCCGATGGGACCCGATGTATACCGCATGGAGTTGGTCACCAACTCGCTGACCAGCAGGACCGTCACATCACCGACACCGGCGTCGAGCCCCCAGGCGCTCAGCACCTCATGGACCGCGTGCCGCGCGGATCGAACGGCGCCCGGCACAGCCGGGAAGGTCCACTCGGCACTGTCGCCTGCGGTGTCGATCACGCCGATCACTCCCCAAGACCAGCAGAGAAGAGCACCCCGTCTGCGAGGACTAATCAGCACATACCCGATATTCGGGGTGAACTATCGCCGGGACCGACACGTGGGGCGTACGGGTGTACGACCGCGCGCACGGACGGGTGAGCACCGGGGCGGGGGCGCACGGGTCGTCCGGCGCGCGCCGCCGAGATGGTGCTGCTCGCCCCGGTCGACCACCCGCCCGTCGGCACCTCCGTACACCCCGTCACCGCATCCGACCCCGATCGCCCATGGCACCCCGTCGCACTCCGGCGCGCCCGCCGCCCCGTTCAGCCGGTGCGCAGGGCCACGTAGCCGCACAGTGCGTCGAGCGCGCGCCGGGCCGGGCACTGCGGCAGCAGGGCCAGCTCCGCACGGGCCGCGTCCAGCCGCCCGTGCAGCAGGTCCCGTGCCCGCGCGGGCGCCGGGGACGCCTGGAAGAGTTCCAGCGCGCGGCGCCTGTCCCCGTCCCCCTCGACCGGGCCGCCCGCCAGCAGTTCCCGCAGCTCGGCCCCCTCCGGACTCATGTCCTCCCGGGCGAGGAGCACCGGCAGGCTGGGCACGCCCGCCATCAGGTCCTTGCCCTGCTCCTTGCCGGTGCGCGCGGCGGGGGCGGCCAGGTCGAGCAGGTCGTCGGATATCTGGAAGGCGACGCCGAGCTGCTTGCCGTATTCCGTGAGGGCCCGGCAGTACTCCTCCGGGGCCCCGGCCTGGAGTGCGCCGATCGCCGTGGCCATGGAGAACAGCGCGGCGGTCTTGCCCTCGGTCACCTGGAAGAAGTGCGCGACGGGGTCCTCGTCCGGAGCGGGCCCCATCAACTCCCCCAGCTGCCCCGCGACCAGCGCGCTCGCGACCTCGGCGTTGAAGCGCACGACCTCCGCCCCCAGCCCGGACGCGAGCCGGGCCGCGCGGGCGAGCAGCCAGTTCCCGCCGGCCACCGCGAGCCGTTCGCCCCAGCGCGCGTTGACGCTCTGGACGCCGTGGCGCATCGTCGCCCCGTCCATCACGTCGTCGTGGTAGAGCGAGGAGATGTGGACGAGTTCGGCGATGACGGCGGCCTCGGTGACCCCGTCACGGAACGACTCGCCGAACTCTGCACCGAGCAGCACCAGCAACGGCCGCAGCCGCTTGCCGCCCGCCGCGGCGAGGTGGGCCGTGAGTGCGGCGACCCTCGGATCGGGTGCGCTGGACACGCAGTCCAGCAGCCGCTTCTCGGCGGCGAGCAGTGACTCGGTGATCCTGGTCTCGAACTCCGGCTCTCCGAGGGCCATGTGACCGAGCAGCTCGGATCCGGGCGGCGCCGTGACGGTCATGCCCTCACCGCATCCACCTGGCGGGCATCGGCGGTTCGGGGCGCATAAGTGTGCGAGTTCATCGTTCGAGCATCCGGTTTCGCTTCGGAACCGGGCAACACAGAAGGCCACTTGACGCCACCGGTGTCACCTTCCTGCCAAACCTCCCCGTCCCGAGGCGACAAAGGCACACGCACCGACGGCACATGGCAACTTGCTGCCACCTCCTCCCCGAGGGGGCCACCCGTCGTCCGAAGGTCGCATCCGCGCAGGACCCGGGACAGACGCGGCGGCCGGGGCACGACCGCCAGGGTGGTTCACGACCGCATGCTCCGCAGAGTCCGGTCGCGCAACCACTGGGAGAGGAGTACGGGATGCCCGAGGGCGTCGTTCCACCGGCCGCGGGGGCGGTTCCCGAAACCGCCGTCCTCCGGCGCGCCCGGCTGTGGCCGGTGCCGACGGCGGCTGCGGGGGTGCTCGCGGCGAAGGCCGCGGAGCCGCATCTGCCGGGCGCGGCGGACTACATCGGCTCGCTGGGCATCGTGCCGTCGTGGGCCGCCTGGGCGGGTGCGGTGGCCTCCCTCGTCACGGCGCTCGCCACCACCGCGGAGCATCCCGGCCGGGGCGCCCGCCCGGCTCTGCTGTTCCTCGGCTGGACCGCCTGCGTCCTGCTGCTGTGGTCGTCCGTCGGCATCGTCTTCGACGCGTTCCGCTCGTTCTTCCGGGTCACCGGGATTCCCGCCGGGGACTTCGCGACCGTGGACCTGCCGGGCTTCCTGACCCGTGCCGTCGCCCTCGCCGCGACGCTGCTGCTGGCCCGTTCCGTCCTCGCCTTCCAGCGCCGCACCGGGGAGGGCTGCGAGCTGTGCGGGCTGCGCCCCGGCGAGCGGGACCGGCCGGCGGCCCGGCTCGGGTACACGGCGTTCGGGCTGGCCTTCGTCTACCCGGCCGTGAAGTACTACTGGTGGGCGGGGGGCGGTATCGGCCGTCCCGGCCACTACACCGAGGGATTCCCGGTCATGGAGACCGTGCTGCTGGTCGGGGGCGGGGCGCTGTCCCTGGCCCTGGTGGGCCCGTGGGGCCGCGTCCGTCCGCCCCGGGGGCCGTTCCCGGCCCGTCGCCGGGTGCCCCGCATGCTGCTCCTCCTGTGCGGCTGGGGCCTGTCGGCGGCCCTGCTGCTCCAGGGGCTGATCCCGGTGTTCGCCTCGGTCAACCATCTGCTCGGCGGCCCGGACCTGCCCTTCGACCCCGGCAGCGCGAACTCCTGGGTGATCCTGGTGGTGTACGGCGGCTGGGCCCTGTTCGGGCTCGCGCTGCTCGGCGCCACCCGCGCGTACCGGCGCCGCAGCCGGGCCGGGTGCCGACTGTGCGGCGCGTGATGTCCCCGGCCCGCCGCCCGGCCCGGTCGGACGTACTGATCACCCTGGCCGTCGCCGTTCCCGTCGGTGGCTGGACGCTGCTGCTGCTGTGGCTGGCCCTGCCGGGGATGTGGACCTTCCTGCTCGCCCCCGCGGTGGTCGTCGGCCACGCGGCGGGGGCCTGGCGGCGCTCCGCGCCCGCCCGGTCCTTCGTGGTGACGAGCGTGGCCTGCGCGGCGCAGGCCACCGTGCTGCCCGGCGGTCTCCCGCTGCTGCCCTCGCTGCTCGCCTTTCCCCTGTCGCTGTTCGCGTACTGCGCGCACGGCGGCCGGCGGGCCCCGCAGGTGGCGCTTGCGGTGGGCATGGCGGGCTCGGGCGCGGTCGCGCTGCGGGCCGCCCTGTCCGCGCGGCTGCAGCTGCCGCCCGCGTTCCTGGCCGGTTTCCTCCTGGCGATCGTGCTGGTGGCCTTCAGCCTCGGCCTGTTCCGCCGCGTCCAACTGGCCTACGTCGGCGAGCTGGAGCACCGGGCGGCCCGCGCGGAGGCCGAGCGCGAGGAGCGGGCCCACCGGGCCGCGCTGGACGAACGCGCCAGGATCGCCCGGGAGATGCACGATCTCGTCGCGCACTCCCTCTCCGTCGTCGTCAGCCAGGCGCAGGGCGGCCGGTACGCGGCACGCGCCCGGCCGGAACGCGCGGTGGAGGTGCTCCGCACCGTCGAGGAGGCGGGACGCCAGGCCCTGACGGATCTGCGCGGGCTGCTGGGCGTACTGCGCGGCGGCGAGGGCGACGACGGTTTTGGGCCGCAGCCCGATCTCTCCCGTCTGCCCGAACTGCTGGACCGGGTGCGGGAATCGGGCCTGCCCGTCGACTTCACCGAGACCGGTGTGCCCGGCCGGCTCGGCCCCGCCGCCGAGCTGGCCGCGTACCGGCTGGTGCAGGAAGCCCTGACGAACACCCTGAAACACGCGGGTGCCGAAGTCCGTTGCGGGATACGGTTCCAGTGGTCGGACGGCAGGGTGGAGATCGAGGTGCGCGACAACGGGCGCGGTCCCGGCCCCGGCGACGGGGCGGGCCACGGGCTGGTCGGGATGCGGGAGCGGATGGCCGTCGCCGGCGGCTCCGTCACCACGGGTGCGGCGCCGGGAGGAGGTTTCCTGGTGAGCGCCCGGCTGCCCTGCCGGGCCCCGCTCGCCGGGAAGGAGCAGGGGGCCGCATGACGATCCGGGTCTTCTTCGTCGACGACCAGGCGATGGTGCGGGCCGGGTTCGTCATGGTCGTCGAGGCGCAGGACGACATGACGGTCGTCGGCGAGGCCGGGGACGGTGCGCAGGCCCTGGAGCTGCTGGAGGTCACCGCCGCCGACGTCGTGCTGATGGATGTGCGGATGCCCCGGATGGACGGGGTGGAGGCGACCCGGCGGCTGCTGCGGAGGCCCGACCCGCCGAAGGTCGTCGTGCTGACCACGTTCGACGTCGACGAGCACGCCTTCGCGGCGTTGCAGGCCGGGGCGAGCGGCTTCCTGGTCAAGGACGCGCCCGCCGAGGACCTGCTGTCCGCGATCCGTACCGTGCACCGCGGCGACGCGGTGATCTCCCCGACCACCACCCGGCGGCTGCTGGCCGAGGTGGCGCCGGACCTGCCGACGCCGGTGTCCGGCCCCGATCCGCTGGCCGCGCTCACCGACCGCGAGCGCGAGGTGCTGCTGCTGATCGCCCGCGGCGCCTCCAACGCGGCTGTCGCGAAGGAGCTGTTCCTCTCCGAGGGCACGGTGAAGACCCATGTCGGCCGGCTGCTGTCGAAACTCGGCCTGCGCGACCGGGTGCACGTGGTGATCTTTGCCTACGAGCACCGGCTGGTGCGCCCCGGCCGGTGAGACATCCGGCCCCTCGCCGGGCAGCCCGCCGCGGGGCGGGGCGAATCGGCCGGAGGGCCCGGACCTGCCGAAAAAGCTCCGGACCCCCGTGCCCCGGTGGCTCTCGAAGGGGGCGACCACCGGCGGGTGCGGCTCCAGCGCGAGGGGAAAGCGCTTCACCCGACGCTCATCGAATCCGCCCCTGCCTACTGCGGCAATGCCTCCTACAGGAAGCTGCGAGGCGACCACTGGGTGATCACTCCATGCGATTCAGGGGCCAGGAATATAGAGGAGGGATAGATATCTCGCCAATCCTTGTCCTCAGCCTTGCGGGGGAACCGGCCCGAGAAGGAGGGGACCATGAGTCATGACACGGCACCGGATCCGACGATGGTGGCCGAGGGGGAAAGCCCGGCCCGGCCTCGACGGGAGGACCCGGACTGGGCCGACGCACAAATGTACGCAAGAGCGGTGAACACCTCCTGCCTGGAGCCGTGGCTCGCCGAGCGCGCCACGGTTCTGGGGGACCGTTCCCTCGCCGACGACCAGGGCATGCGCTGGGCCAGTCTGCTCGCCGCGTTCATCGACGGCATGCACAGCGCCCTGCCGCCCAAGACCGAGGGATAGCCGAGGCCGCGCCCTTCGAGCGCCGGACGGCTCGCGGCCACGGCCCGCCCGGCGCTCGAAGGGCTGCCCGGGATTCCCGGCGGATTCGGCGCGGGGGCGTCGAGCGGCGGCGGACTCGGGCCGCGGACGCGGGGCTTCGCGCGGCGTCGGACGCGGTGCACCGCAGGGGGCAAGGGCCCAGGGGCGGCCCGCGGGCAGGACGACGGAGCGGCGGCGCCCCGCCGCCCCCGGTCACCGCCCCGCCGCCCGGTCACCGCCCCGGGTCACCGGCCCCGGCCCCGCTCCGGATCGTCGCGCTCAGCGGGCGAGCAGTCTGACCAGGGGGGAGCAGCGGTACTCGCAGTACGCCCCCGGCCCCCGTCCGGCGTCGATCTCCAGCAGCCACGCCTCCACCAGCGCGTCCAGCGCCGTCTGGGTCCGCTCCTCGGACCACTGCAGGCGTTTCGCCGCCTGTTCCGCGGTGAAGAAACCGGGTTCCGCGCCGGCCAGTGCGCGCAGCACCGGGCGCAGGCTCGGTTCGAGCTGGAGGATGCTCGTGCGGAGCGCGGCCCGCAGGTCGAGGCTGCCCTCGGACCACTCGTCGTGACCCCCCTGACCCGGGTCCAGCCGGGCCACCAGCCGGGCCACCGGCCACTGCGGCCGGGCCGCGAGCCGGGCCGCGCAGATCCGCAGGGCCAGGGGCAGGCCGTCGCACAGCTCCACCAGGCGCCGGGCCGCCTCGGGTTCGGCGTCGAGCCGGTCCGGGCCGACGACCGACACGATCAGCTGCCGGGCCGCCGCGTCGTCGAGCCGCCCGACCGGTACCGCCCGCACCCCCTCCAGCGAGGCCATCGCGCTGCGGCTGGTGATCAGCATCCGGCAGCTCTCGCCGCTGGCCAGCAGCGGTCGCACCTGCCGGTCGTCCACCGCGTTGTCGAGCACGACCAGGACCCGGCGCCGCGCCAGCACACTGCGGTACAGCTGGGCCCGCTCGTCCAGGGTCTCGGGCAGGTCGCCCCGTACCGGGATCAGCGCCCGCAGGAACGAACCCAGCACGTCCAGCGGGTTCTTGGCGCTGCCGTCCTCCCGGCGCAGGTCGATGTAGAGCTGCCCCTGCCGGAAGTCGTCCCGGCAGGCGTGTCCGGCGCGCACGGCCAGGACGGACTTCCCGGCCCCGGCCGCACCGGTCAGCACGACACCGCGGTGGGAGCTGCCGGAACCGCGCAACCCCTCCAGTACTTCGGTCAGTTCGGCGCCGCGCCCGACGAAGTCGGTGGTGTCCATCGGCAGCATGGCCGGTACCAGTCCGGTCCAGGGGCTCGGTGCCGTGTTGCTGGCGACCGTGAGCGATTCGGCGGCGGCGGGCGCGGCCAGCTCCTCCAGCAGTACCGCCCGGTGCAGTTCGCGCAGCGACGGGCCCGGGTCCACCCCCAGTTCCTGCTGGAGGACCTGGCGGCCCTGCTCGTACACCCGCAGCGCGTCCATCTGCCGGCCGCAGCGGTACAGGGCGGCCATCAGGTGCCCGCGCAACGACTCCCTGGTGGGGTGCTCCGCCACCAGCCGGGTCAGTTCGGGCAACACCCGGCTGTGCCGCCCCAGTTCGAGTTCGGCCTCGATGCGGTTCTCGACCACGGTCAGCCGGGACTCCTCCAGGGCGGGGAGTTCGGCACGGGCCAGGAACTCGGTCACGTCCGACAGCGCGGGGCCGCTCCACAGTTCCAGCGCCGTCCCCAGGCAGGCGGAGGCCTCCGCGTAGCGGTTGTTCAGCAGGTCCTCGCGCCCCTGCTCGGCGAGTTGCCGGAACACCTCCCAGTCGAACCAGGCGTCGCCCAGCACCAGGTGGTATCCCCGGTGCTTGCGCACCAGTCGCAGCCCGGGTCCGCAGATCCGGCGCAGCCGCGAGATGTACGTGTAGAGCTGGGCCGACCGGGTGGCGGGGGGCGCGGCGTCCCACAGCAGTTCGCTGAGCCACAGGTCGGAGACGTACCGGCCGGGCGAGATGAGGAGGGCCGCGAGGACCGTGCGCTGCTTGGCGGCGGTCAGCGGTACGCGTACCCCCGATGCCCACATCTCGGTGGGCCCCAGAATCCTGAACTCCAGCTCGGATCCAGTGCCTTGTCCGAGACTCATTCAGCAGACCACCCGCCCGCAAGAGGCAGGAATCACGTGTCCGACGCCTCGCCGAGGCGCAGCGCCGCGTCGATGACCGCGCTGCCGTACTCCCGGGCCGGCTCCTCGGTGATCAGCCCGACCGGGCCGGACAGACAGAGCGCGGCGACGACCCGGCCGCCCGGCCCGCGCACCGGGGCGGTCAGCTCGGCGAAGCCCTGGCTCCGTTCCCCGAAGCTCTGCGCCCAGCCCCGGCGGCGCACCCCGGCGAGCACGGTGGCGGTGAAACGGGCGCCCACGAGCCCCCGGTACAGCACGTCCGGGTCCTCCCAGGCCAGCAGCACCTGGGCGACCGATCCGGAGCGCATCGGGAAGGCCGTGCCCACCGGCACCGTGTCCGTCGGCATCGTCAGGGACTCCGCGGCGGCCACGCACAGCAGGCGGTCGTCGCACCGGCGGTAGAGCCGGGCGCTGGCCCCGGTCCGGTCGCGCAGTCCCAGCAGTACGGAACCGGCCAGCGACAGCATGCGGTCGCCGTGCTCCACGACCGCCATCTCCCGCAGCCGGGGCCCCAGCAGGAAGCGGCCCCGTCCGTCACGTGTCACCAGGCGCAGCCGCTGCAGCGCCAGTGCCAGCCGGTACGCGGTGGGCCGGGTCAGACCGGTGAGCCGCACGATCCGCGGCACCGAGGCGGGACCGTCCTCCAACACACTCAGCAACAACGATGCCTTGTCCAGGACGGCGACGCCGCTGTCGTGGTCCAGGGGCGAGGACAGCGCGGGGGGCGGGGACGACTGGGACAGGTACATGGTCACCGCGCACCGGCCGGAGATGTGCTGACGGCCCGGATCAGCGCGTCACGCTGCTCGACGAGGTAGAAGTGCCCGCCGGGGAACACCTGTTGGGTGTACCCGTGGGGCGCGACGTCGGCCCAGGCCGACATCTCGGTCTCGGTGATCGAGGGGTCCCGGTCGCCGATGTAGCCGTGGACCGGGCAGCCCACCGGGACGACGGACCGCGGCCCGTAGGTGCCCACGACCGTGAAGTCGGCGCGGATCGCGGGCAGCACCAGGGCGCGCAGCTCCGGGTCGTCCAGCGGGACCCCCTCCGTGCCGCCGAGCCTTCGGACCTCGGCGACCAGCGCGTCGTCGTCCTCCCGGTACAGCGAGGTGGGGGTGAGACGGTGCGGTGCCTTCCGGCTCGACACGTGGAGTCCGTCGAGGCGCACCGAGTGCCGTGCTTCGAGCCGGAGCGCCACCTCGTAGGCCAGCGAGGCGCCCATGCTGTGGCCGAAGAGTGACAGCGGCAGGTCCAGGTGGGGCAGCAGGGCCTCGGTGACCGCGTCCGCCAGTTCCTCCATCCGGAGCATGAAGGGTTCGGCGATCCGGACGTGGCGTCCGGGGTAGTGGGCCACGAGCACCTCGGTGTCCCGGCCGAACTTCTGTCCCCAGAGGTGGAAGTACGCGGCGGAGCCCCCCGCGTGCGGCAGGATCAGCACCCGCCTGCGTGGGGCCACCGCTTCGTATCTGCGGAACCATCCACTGTCGATGCCGGACTTCATCCTTCTTCGCACCTCGCGTCGGCGGTACATCAAACGGTCCGCGGCATGGGGCGGATCCGAATCAACAAGCCTGTTCTAATGCCGGGGTTCCGCTCCGACAACGGGAACTACAGGAAGCTGCCAGCACATAGGCGTCACCGCGCGTCGCTTGCGCGTGGGCGCCGGCACGGCAGCACCCGCCGTACGACGCCGGACGGCGCTCCCCGCGCACGGGCAGGACGGCCGGCCGCACGACACGCACCGAAGGGCACGCGCCGCGTGGCCGGCCGGGTTCCGGGCCGTGACCGGCGGGGAAAGCCCGCCGGAAGGGGCACTGTTGTCGTGCCCGCAATGTCTGCCCGACGGGCCGGAGCCCGCCGGGAGTGACACCGGTGCCGTGTCCGGCAAGACCTGCCGGGAGGCGTACTAGGGCGTGTCGATGGAACCGAGTAATCCCAGTTCCGCCGCTCGCACACCGGCCTGGAACCGGGAGCTGGCCCCGAGCAGCGACATGATCTCGGCGACGTACCGGCGGTAGGTGCGCACGGAGACCGTGAGTTCGCGCGCGGCCACCTCGTCGGTCACGCCGGCCCGCAGCGCTCCCAGGATCTGCCGCGCGAGTTCGGCGCGCGAGTGGTCCCCGAAGGCAATGTGCCCGTCGGCGGGAACGGCGTTGCGCCAGATCCCCTCATAGAGAGTGTTGAGCGTGCGGATGACATCGGGGACACGAATGAGCGAAGCCCTGCGACCGGTGGGCGACTCGGCCGCGACCAGCCCGACCGTCCCGTCGACGATGAGTCCCTGGAGGGGAGGTACCCGCGCCACCCGGACCTCGGCCGGCTGTTCCCGGGCACGCTGGGCCCGGACGAAGTCCTCGTCGATCATGACCGGTGTGCACAACAGCCGGATCCGGACCGCCTCCGGCACCGCGCGGAGCAGTTCGTGCAGCGCGCGTTTGGATTCGGCGCCGCAACTCGGCCCCGCGGCCAGCACCACGTCGATGCTCGTGCGCGTCTGGTGCACCAACTTGCGCGCCTCGGCGACGATCGCTTCCCTGTTGTCGTCCACGGCGGTGATCAGCTGATCCCACGAGACGCGGTCCCGGTGCTGCTCGACCGTCATCTCGATCATCGCCCGGACCTCCAGCAGGGCCCGCTCTATGGCGTCGGCGTGCGGTTCGCTCCCCGGGACTCTGCCCGGTCCCGCTCCGGGTATCTCGTGCCCCGGTACGGGCCGCTCTCTTCCCGCCTCGTCCCGTTCCTGCTCCTTCGCTCTGTTCCCGGCCTGTATCGGCCACGTCTCCGATGTCCTGCTCATCCCCGTTGCCCCCGATTGATTCAGCATTCAGGAGTCACTGCGTCACACGGTGCTTCAGCACCGTTCCAGCAGCCCCAGTTCCACAGCGCGCACGCCCGCCTGGAAGCGGGAGTTCGCTCCGAGTTCACGCATGATCTCCGCGACGTGTCGACGGTACGTGCGCAAGGACACGTCTATCTCGCGTGCGGCTACATCGTCGGTGTGTCCCTCGCGGAGCTTCTCCAGGATCCGGCGCGCGAGAGTGGTGCGCAGGCTGCGGTCCAGGCGGAGTTCGTCGGCGAGGGGGCGGGCGCTCGTCCACGTCCCGGCGAAGAGCAGGTCGAGCGCGCCGACGGCCGCCGGATCGGTGATGATCGCGGCGTGCCTGGTCCCCGACTCGGCCCCCGACTGCACAAGAGCGGTGCGGCCGTCGACGATCAGCGCCTCGCGCAGCTCGCCCTTCGTGATGCGGATCTCAAGATTCGTCTCTCCGAACGCCTCGCAGAAGTTCGGCGACATGTGCAGTGCGCCGCCCGCGGCCAGTAGCCGGACGGCGAGCCGGCTCCGGCCGCCCCGGTCCGCCGACGGCAGGTCCGCGACGGAGGCCGCGAGCGCGGAGCAGACGGCGACCGAGTGGGCCCGGCCTCCCGTCACGGCCACGTGGGCCGAGTAGCGCGCACCCGCCATCAGCTGTCTGATCGCCTCACCGATCGACCGGTCGTCGGCCCGCACCACCAGCGAGGCACCACCGGGTCTCTGACGGTGCAAGGACACCGAGGACTCGATCAGAGCGCGGGCCTGCAGGAGTGCCCGCTCGACATTATCCGCGCATTCCAGGCCCTCCGGAGCATCCGCCACCGTACTCATTTTCGGCCACCCGTCCCCTACTGCGCTGTCCCGGGATGGCAGTTGACCTCGCCAGATTTTAATCCGCCTCGAGGAAGAGCCTTCAACCCATATAAGGTTGAATCAGAAGCCAATTAACGCAAACCCGAGCAACACATATACGCCACGATCAACTTGACCCGACATTAGATCGCCAGGCATGAACCAGTCAACGGCGGTCCAGTCCAAGCGGACCGAGAGGGTCCGCACCATCCCCCTTCTCCGGCCACCTCAAGACCCCTCCCCCCGAAAATGTCAGCAAGCTGCACCCGGGGCCCGAAATCGCATGACTTGCATTCCACTTACGCTGCGGTATGCATGCAGAAGACTACACACCGCGTTCACAACTGTCCCATAGAGGCCACCGTTCCCTCACAGGACCGGTACACGACCTAGGCTCGGCCCGTGAACGAGCCTCTCGCCCCCGCCGTGTCCGAAGCCCTCGTACACGGGTGGCGCGTCGCGAACAAATGGCCCGATCCTGATGCCCTCACCCTGCTCGACGCCGCCGAGCGCGAGCGCCTGAGCCGTATCGCCCACCCCCTTCAGGCCGCCCAGTTCGCCGCCGGCCGGGCGGGAGCGCGGAGCATATTGTCCCGACTACTTCAGGTCAGTCCGCACGAGATCAGGTTTGGGCGGGCCACTTGCCCGGAATGCGGCGACCGCCGACACGGCCCGCCGGTCGTCGACCGCCCCCGGACCCCTTTCCGGATCAGCCTCTCGCACTCCGAGGGCTACTGCCTGTTCGCGATCGCCCAGGTCCCGGTCGGGGTCGACGTGGAGGGCGTGCGGGAGATGGACACCGAGGAACTGGGGCGGATCGCCCTCACCCCCGCCGAGCGGCGCCACGTCCGCTCCTTCCCGCCGGGCCGGGCCCGCCACCGGGCCTTCCTGCGCTGCTGGACCCGGAAGGAAGCGGTCCTGAAGGCCGTCGGCACCGGTATCGCGGGGGACCTGACCGCCGTCGAGACCCGTCCCGGCGCCCCCGGCCCCGCGACGGTGACGGCGGGCGTCGAGGGGGCCCCCGGGTCCTGGACCGTGAGCGACCTCGCCACCCCCGGGGAGTGGGTTGCAACCGTGGCGGTACCTTCGCACGTCCTCATGACCGTGCGGCTTCGCCATCTGCCAGCAGTTCCGTTTTCAATTTCCCCGGATCCCAACCAATGAACAAGGCTCAACTTACCCCGGAGGCATGCATTTTTCGGGGTCTCGACCAATGGCGCGGCCCCGCCGCGTCCCGGCGTCCTCGATAACGGGTTACGCAATACCGCGTTCCGTGGAAGTACGGCAGAAAAACACCTCGGCGACGACTGCTGTCACCGTTCACGGGGATGATTGACCCGGTGCTTCTCCGCCCCGCGCCGCGATTAATGCACCTACGTTCAAGAAATTCGCCCGGCCGCCTCTTCCGGGGCGCCGGAAATCTATACGGCACACGCAATTGACATGCGTCCGACATCCGGATTCGCAACACCGCGGAAGGGGCGTGGATCCGGCCCCGGTCCGGATCCACGCGGGCGGCGACGGCCGGGACGGCTCAGACCAGCGCGCCCGACGCCTTGAGGTCGTCGAAGAGAAGCTGGTCGACCGGCGGGACGAGGGGCCGGTCCGCGTAGGAGAACCAGGCCATCTCCTCGATCTCGTTGCTGACGGCCAGCGTCCCGCGGTAGTCGCCGACGTAGCAGCTCATGCGCACCATCACACCGTCCGGCTGGCCGTGCGCCTGCGCCTCGTACGTCCCCAGGTGCGACACCGTGGCCGGGAGGATGGTCACGGCCAACTCCTCCTCGACCTCGCGGAGCAGGGTCTCCAGGTCGGTCTCCTGCCCCTCCCGCTTCCCACCGGGGATGTAGAAGGCGTCCTTCCCCCGCGAACGCGCGCAGAGAATCCTGCCGTTCTCCACCCGCACCCATGCCACCGTGTCGATCAGGCCCGACATCATTCCGCCTTCGCTCGTGCATTACCTGGCGGACAGGACCTTAAGGGGGCACAACGCACGGACGGGGTGCGGGGTGGTGCGGCCGGCGGGCGAACCCGTCGCCGCGTGACCGGCCGCGCGCCGGAACACAACACCCGCGCCGGGGCGGGACGTCGAACCGCCGCCACCCGTGGGGCGGCGGCGGTTCGGCGGGACGGTCTACGGCCGGGCGCTCTGGCCCACCCGCTCCACCCAGTAGAGCTGCTTGTGTCCGTGCTCGTCGAGCCTGTCGGCCATCTGCTGGGCCTCGCCCTGCGTGGCATACCTGCCGACGCGGTAGCGGTTGCCGTTGTCGTCCTGCCGTATCACCAGCCACGGGAGCGCCGCACTGCTGTCGCTCATCGCGCCCCTCCCCAACATCGCGTCCCTCCCTCGAACGGCATGCACGTCTCCAAAGATCCCCAGGAATCCGCAGTACGCATATGCCCGAGCCTACGCCTGACCTTCACGCAACGGATACGGAATTACACAAAGAGACACCGATCCGGGGCAGAAGGCGCCCCGCGACGAAGCCGGCACGGGGCGTGGGAACGGGGCGTGGGAACGGGGCGCGGGAGGGGGCAGGGAGCCGGTGGCATCCATCGGCCGGGCGGGGAAGGGGACGGCCGCCGGGCGCGACGGCGCGTCTCCGCGCCGTCGCGCGCCCGCGGCACCCACCGGTGCCCCGCGCGGGGAGAGACCGGCCGGGGACGGACGGCGGAACGTCCGAGGATCCCGTCGGCGGCCTCCGGCCGGGGCGTGTTCCCGGCGCGGGACACCGGTTGTTCAGATGAGGCCGACCTGCATGGCGCGGGCCCCGGCCTGGAACCTGCTACGCGCGTCAAGTGCCGTCATGGCGGACGCCACGTCGTTGCGCACGGTGCGGACGCTGCACCCCAGCCGACGGGCGATCGCGTCGTCGGTGAAGCCTTCGGCCAGCAGCCGCAGGACGACCTCCGACCGGGGCCTGCGCGTCGCGGCGACGGGCTGCCGGCCCGTCTGCCGGACGGTCGCCCCGCGGTCCCAGAACCGCTCGGCGATGGCGCACAGCCGCTCCAGCTCTGCGGGGGACCGCACGACGCGCACCCCTTCGGCCTCGTCCACGACCACCGCGACAGCGTTGTCCAGGATCATCGCGCGCGGCGGAACCGTGCCCACCGAGCGCAGCGCCGCGCCCTCCTGCGTCAGCCACTGGGCGTGTGCCATGGCGGCCGGGGTCTGGAGCACCGAGGACGCCCATACGGACCGGAACCGCGCACCGCGTCGCAGCACCATGTCCACGACGGGGCGGGAGAACTCGAAACCGCCCTCGCTGTAGCCGGGCACGAGGAACATGACCTCGCGCTCGACCTTGGCGACCATGCGCTCGATCGTGACGGAGACGTCGTTCCGGTTCTCGCCGGAGCCGGCGTCACCGAGGCGCTCCGACTGCTCGTGCAGGGCGATGAACCTGCCGATCTGGACCGGGCAGGGCTGCGGCGTGCGCCCCTCGCGCATCCGGGAGGCCAGCAGCGCCGGCAGGGCTATGCACGGCTCGACGGCGCGGAAGGTGTCCCCTTCCTCCCCCGTGCCACTGGCGAGCCCCTCGGTCCTCAGTGCGTCCAGCGTCTGCATCACCTGGTCCGCAGGCCACTCCAGGGCCTGCGCCAGTTCCTGCGTCCGCCACGTCCCTCGCTGGAGCAGTCTCCGGTAGAGGAGCTCCGAGCGCGCGTCCAAACCGATCCCCGTGTCCGCCACATCGACCTCTCGGCAGTTTCCTGCTGGCGGACGAACCTCCGCCTGCTCTGTTGTGGTCAACTTAGGCCGCGTCCAGGGGGCTCACCGTGTCAGCGGGCCGGTTTCGACAGCTTGGTGCCATGGCCGTACAAGTTTCTCCGACCTCATGGCCGGGTAGGTGGAACAACAGGCCATCTGCCGAGGGGCGTTTCCTGCCTTCCCGGAAGGGCGGATGCCTTTGCGGACAAGGCACCGCAGCTCCCCTGTTTTCGCCGGTTCCGAACGGGACCGCGGGCGCCCCGTGTCCTCCTCCGGGCGCCGGCCCGCTCCTTCGCCCCGTCCGCCCGGTTTCCCCCGCCCCGGCGCCGGGCCGCGCCGGCGCCGCCCCTCTTCCGCGGGCCGGTCACCGAACGGCGACCGCGGAGGCCGGAAGTGACATAGTTCTTGCTCCCGCCCGTTGCGGACCGCGGATGACCGAAGCCTTCACGAAACCGGCACCGGTACCGCCCCGGGCACGGCCTGCCCCAGGGAGACGACACAACAGAATGTGACACCGGTCGGACTCCCGTACAACACGGCCTGCACGTTCTTGCGGGTATGCCGCTCCGCCCGCGACCGCGGTTCCCCGCGGGACCGACCGGCGAACGGAGGCCGGTGCCGCGGACAATGACCGACAGCCAGGAGAACTGCGCACCGGCGGAACCCGGCGGCCCCGGCCCGCCGGCGGCGCAAGGACCCCGTACCCGCACGCGGACTCCGGTCCGGGAAGGCACAGCCCATGCAGCACACAGCGTTCCTGTTCCTCATACCGATCCTCTTCGTGTTCACGCTGGTCGGCCTCTCCATGGGCGCCAGGCGCTTGCTCGGCATAAGAATCGGTAAGATCCGGGCCGCGATCGGGGGAACCGTCGGTGTTCTGGCGACGATGCAGATCATCGCGGTCATGGGGCCGAGCAGCCACCGGCCCGCGATGACCTCCGTGCAGGTGGGCTGCGGCGTTCTGGTCACCATGCTGTTCCTCGCCGTCTCCGAGGTCCTGCTGCCCAGCAGTGTGCTGTCCGACCTCGTCCGGCTGCCCGGCATGATGCGCCGCCGGGTGGCGCGTACCCGGCGTTACGCGGAACTCAGCGCCATAGCCATGCGCAACGGCCTCTCGCCGTCCCTGCGCAGTCTCGCCCGAGCCGGTTCGAAGGGAAGCACCGAGGGCCGCCGGCATTCCGCACGGCAGCTGCGGGTGGCGCTGGAGGAGGCCGGTGCTACGTTCGTGAAGCTGGGCCAGATGCTGTCCACCCGCTACGACCTCCTCCCCGCCGAGTACATCGAGGAGTTCTCCAAGCTCCACCACCAGGCGACGGCCGAACCGTGGGAACGGGTGCGGGAAGTGCTGGTCCAGGAACTGAACATCGACCCGGAGACGGTCTTCGCCGACTTCGACCGGGAACCGCTGGCCGCGGGGTCGATGGCCCAGGTGCACCGGGCCCGGCTGGCGAAGGGCCAGGAGATCGCGGTGAAGGTCCAGCGCCCCGGCGCCGAACTCGTCGTCGAACGCGACCTGGACATACTGCTCCGGATCGGCCGCAAGCTGGAGGAGCACACGAGCTGGGCGCAGAGCCTGGGCCTGTGCGACCTGATCAACGGCTTCGCCGTCTCGCTCCACGAGGAGCTGGACTTCCGGACCGAGGCCCGCAACATGGCCGCCATCGCCGCGGGCGCCGCGGAACCGGGCGCCACCAGCACCCTGCGGATGCCGCGGGTGTACGAGGAGTACAGCACCGGGCGGGTGCTGACCCTGGAGTGGCTGGACGGGGTCCCGCTCACCTCCATCGGCGACGCACTGGCCGAACGCGACCTGGACGGCGCGGCGCTCGCCCGGCAGTTGATGGAGTGCGTCCTCGAACAGATCATGCTCGGCGGGGTGTTCCACGCCGACCCGCACCCGGGGAACGTACTGCTGCTGAGCACCGGCGAGCTGGGGCTGCTCGACTTCGGTTCGGTGGGCCGACTGGACCGGACGATGCGCTCCGCGCTGCGCGACCTGCTGCTCGCCATCCACCGCAACGACCCGACGGCGCTCAGCGACGCGCTGCTGGAGGTCGTCGACCGTCCGGAGCAGATCGACGAGCGCATGCTGGAGCGGTCGTTGGGGAGGTTCATGGCGCGGTACCTGGGCGCCGGCAGCAAGCCGAACCGGGAGATCTTCTCCGAGCTGTTCCTGCTCGTCGCCCGGCACGACCTGACCGTCCCCCCGGAGATCGCGGCGACCTTCCGGGCGCTGGCCACCGTGGAGGGGACCGTCGAGCGGCTGGTGCCGGACTTCGACATCGTCGCGCAGGCGCGGGCGTTCGCCGCCTCCCGGGTCCAGGAGCAGATGAGCTACCGGCGGATCAAGGACTCGCTGGTGGAGGAGGCGATCTCGCTCACGTCCGTGATGCGCCGACTGCCCCGACGGGTGGACCGGATCAGCAGCGCCCTGGAGGGCGGCCGACTGGGCGTGCAGATCCGGCTGCTCGCGGACGAACGCGACCGGCGCTTCCTGCGCGGTCTCGTCCATGACGTGCTGCTGTCGTTCATCGGCGGCATCATCGCGCTGGTCGGTGCCGTACTGCTGAGCATCGACAGCAAACCGACGATCATCGGCTCCGTCTCCCTCAGCCAGCTGATCGGCTACAACATGCTGGTGATCAGCTGCATTCTGGTGCTCCGGGTGGTCTTCTCGATCACCCGGGGCAGGGGATGAGCACGCGAAACGGCCGGGAGGCGAGGTGTCTCGCCTCCCGGCCGGGGCCGGTGAGAACCAGTCGTAAGTCTCCGTAGCCGAAGGTCACAGCACCCGGAAGGAGCGGTTCGCGATGGGGGCGCAGACCGCCACCAGGACGCAGGAGACACCCACGGTGGTGAGCAGTTCCGTGAGCGAGGTCTGCCCGGCCACCATGCCGCGCATCGCGTCGTTGGCGTAGGAGATCGGGTTCGCCTCGGCGACCACTCGCAGCCAGACCGGCATCGACTTCGGGTCGACGAACGCGTTGGAGGCGAACAGCAGCGGGAAGGTGCACAGCGTGGTGATCATGCGGAGCACGTCGCCGTTGCGCAGCACGGCGGCCAGCGCGATGAAGATCCAGCTCATGGACCAGCCGACGAACAGGCTCAGGAAGATCGATCCGGCCGTGCCGAGGACGCCGCCGGGCGGGTCGAAGTCGAAGATCAGCGCGGCCAGTACGGCGACGGCGATCAGCTGGTAGAGCGCCCGTGCGGCGTCCGCGAGGCTCCTGGCCAGCAGCACGCTGAACCGGGAGATCGGCATCGTGTGGAACCGGGTGATCACGTCGTTGCGCAGGTCGTTGATGAGACCGTTGCCCGCCTGGGCGCCTGCGGCGACCGAGGTGATCATCATGATCGCGGGGGCCAGGCCGGCGATGTAGGAGAGGCCGTTCTGGGGCGTCTCCGACTCGCCGAGCACCTTCAGCACACCGCCGAACATCAGCAGCATGACCAGCGGCTCGATGAACGTCACGATGAGCACGCCGGGCTGCAGATACGGCCGTATGGAGCGGCCGGTGAGCGCGATGGTCTGGGTGAACAGGCTGCTGCCGCCCCACTGTTCGGCCGCGTTCCCCCGGGTGGGCGCCGTCGGTCGGGGGGTTGTCTCGGCGTCGATGACCGTCATCGGGACGCTCCTTCTTCGGTGAGAGTGATCGGGACGGTCACGCGGACACCGGCTTCCTGGTGGCCTCGTGGGTCAGCGTCAGGTAGACGTCGTCCAGGGTCGGCTCGGTGAAAGCGAGTTCGGCGATCTCGGTGTCGGCGTCGCTCAGGATGCGCACGACGACCGCGAGGTCGGCGGCGGCGGCCACGGGGGCGGTCACCGCCGTCCCCGACTCCTGCGGGGTCGCCCGGATGCCGGCGGCCTCCAGGGCCTTCACCGCGGTGCGGACGTCGGACTCCGACGCCAGGGTCACGGTCACCATCCGCTGGCCGACCTCGGACTTGAGCTCGGTGGGGCTGCCCTCCGCGATCACGCTTCCCTTGGACAGCACGGTGATCTGCTCGCAGAGCCGGTCGGCCTCTTCGAGGTACTGGGTGGTGAGCAGCACGGTCGTGCCGTCCTTGGCCAGGCGCTCGATGGTCTCCCACACACCGATCCGGGAGTTCGGGTCCAGTCCGGTGGTCGGTTCGTCGAGGAAGATCACCCGGGGGCCGCCGACGAGGCTCGCCGCGATGTCCAGCCGCCTGCGCATGCCGCCCGAGTACTGGAGCACGGGGCGCGTCGCCGCGTCCGTCAGCTCGAACATCTCCAGGAGTTCATCGGCGTGGGCCAGCGCCTGCCGCCTGCTCGCGCCCAGCAGGCGGGCGACCAGGGCCAGGTTCTCCCGTCCGTTGAGCTGCTCGTCGACGGAGGCGAACTGGCCGGTCAGCCCGATGCAACGGCGGACTTCCTTCGGGTCGGCGACCACGTCGAACCCGGAGATCCGCGCGGAACCACTGGTCGGCGGCAGCAGCGTGGACAGAATGTGCACCAGGGTGGTCTTGCCGGCGCCGTTGTGGCCGAGCAGACCGTGGATCGAACCCTCGGGAACCGAGAGGTTCACCCCGCCCAGTGCCGCGACGTCACCGAACGACCTTTTTACGTCGATTGCCTCAATCATGGGCTTGGCCACGTGCTTGGCCTCCGTTGCTGTCTCCCGTGGCCCGGTGGCAGGCCCCGGTTCGGTTGCGGGCTCGAAATGGCCACCGGCGCCGGGTGGCCATAGTAAAAGTGCGCGACCGTCGGTACCGGCGCGCTGCAGGTTGCGGAAATCCGCCTCACAACATGTCGGAAGGGACTTCCTGGAAAACCTTCGTTCCAGCCGGACGGGCCGCAACGACGAGGGGCCCGGTGTCCTGCGCGCGTTCGGGTCCGCGCAGGGCACCGGCCGCGTCGGTACGGCCCTCCGGCTCGTGCTCGACCGGCTATCAGATGGTGATGCCGCCGTCGATCTGGAACACCGAGCCGGTGATGTAGCCGGCCCGGTCGCTCGCCAGGTAGGCGACGAGGTCGGCGACCTCCTCCGCCCGGCCGAAGCGGCGCAGGGCGATCTGCTTCGCCGCGTCCTTCTTGACCTTGTCGGAGAGTTCGGCCGTCATGTCGGTCTCGATGAACCCCGGAGCCACCACGTTGGCCCGGATGTTGTACCTGCCGACCTCCTTGGCGAGCGCCTTGGAGAACCCGATGATCCCCGCCTTGGAGGCGGAGTAGTTGGACTGCGTCGCGTTGCCGTATACGCCGGCGACGGAGGACACGTTGATGATGGTGCCGGACTTGCGCTTCATCATCTCGAAGATGACCGCGCGGCAGACGTGGTAGACACCGTCGAGGTTGGTGTCCAGGACGCCGTGCCAGTCCTCGTCGGACATGAGCAGCAGCGGGTTGTCGCGGGTGATGCCCGCGGAGCAGACCGCCACGTCGACGGGGCCGAGGTCGGACTCCGTCCGGGCGACCCAGTCCTTGACCGAGGCGGCGTCGGTCACGTCGGCCCGTACGGCCAGTGCGCGTCCGCCGAGTTCGGTCGCCTCCTTCTCCAGCTCCAGCGCGGCCTGCTCGTTGGACTGGTAGCAGAAACTGACGTCGTATCCATCGGCCGCGAGCCGCAGTACGACGGCCCGGCCGATCCCTCGCGATCCCCCGCTCACCAGGGCGACCGGCACTCGCTTCTCTGTCATGGCATTTCTCCTGGTTGACTGCCGGTCAGGCGGACGCTGCTCCGGCGGGTTCGGGGTCGAGCTGTTCCTCGGGGCGGAAGGCCACCGTGATCGCGCCGATGGTCAGCACCGGCTCGTCACCGACCCGGCTGCTCCCTTCGAAGATCACCGTGTCGTTCACCGCGCGCTGCAGCCGGACGTGGTGCTCGACCACCTCGCCGGGGAACACCTGCCGGTGGAACTCGACGTCCCGCATGGAGCCGAACAGCATGGTCTGGTCGGGGTCCGGCCCGCCGGCCAGCCGGGTGGCCAGCAGGCCCGCGGTCTGGGTCCAGGACTCGACCAGCAGGAACTGCGGATAGGCGAAGTCCGCCTCCGAGGGCTGCGGACCGAGCCGGGCGTACCACGGTTCGTTGAGCGTGACGGCCTTGACCGAGCGGATGTCGTCGGCGCCGGTGGACAGGACCCGGTCGACCAGCAGCATCGGGTAGCGATGCGGCAGCATGGTGCGGATTCCGGCGGAAGTGATCATGCCGTCGCCCCGTTCCGGTAGCGGAGGCGGACCGACGCGGCCTGGCCGCGGGCGGTCTCCACCTTCGCGTTGCAGCGCCAGTCGGTGCCGCGCGGCACCCAGGTCAGGTCGATCTCCAGCACGTCGCCGGGGCGGACCGCGGACAGGAACCGGCTGGACTCCACGGCGGCCAGTTCCGGTCGGTCGGCCCCGGGCGGCGGTGCGGACTCCGCGGCGCCGCGCACGCACTCCAGCACGCAGACGCCGGGGAAGATCGGGAAGTGCGGGTAGTGCCCGGCGAAGACCGGTTCGTCCTCGGTGATCTCCACCGAGAACCGGGCCGACCACTTGCCCGTGCTCGCGTCGGGACCCGGTTCCCGCACCACCCGCCGGCCGGCCAGGACCGGACTGATCACGAACGCTCCCGCAGCTTGCGGAGGACCTCGTCGTAGGCGCTGCCCAGCGTCCGTACCGAACGCATCTCGTCCTCGGCGAACTTGATGCCGTACTTCCGCTCCAGCACCACGACGACCTCCAGGGCCATCAGCGAGTCGACCCCGAGCTCGTCCACGAAGTCCGTGTCGTCGCCCACCTCGGTCACATCGGTGTCGATGGTCTCGGCGAGCAACGCCCGCAGCTCTTCCCGATCGAGCCGGGCCACCGCGTCGATTGACATGTTCTTCTTTCCTGTCTTCCGTGGATTGCTCGGTCAGTTGGCGAGCAGGCGCAGTACGGCACAGGCGACGATGCCGTCGTCGTCCACCGAGGAGACGAGGGCGATGCTGCCCGCGGGCGCCTCGCCCTGTCCGGCGAGGCTCAGCAGGGACCCGACCTGGAACGCCGCGGAGGCTCCCGAGGTGTCCCCGATGCCGGCCAGGGACGGGGCCCGGTCCAGTGCCCGTGCGCCGAAGCGGGCGGTGAGCACCTCGCGCTCCTGCTCGCCGACGCAGCCCGCCAGTTCGGAGGCCGAGACCGCCCACACGTCCTCGGTGTTGACCTCGCTCCGCTTCAGGACGCCGTCGACGCAGGCGTCGAGCACCGGGCTCAGTTCGGTGCCGAAGAACACCCGGGACTCCACGGCCAGCACCTCGGCCAGGGCCGGGCCGTTCTGTCCGGCCACGGACGCGGACTCGACCATGAACATGGCGCAGCCCTCGCCGAGCATCGCGCCGGCCGCGTCCTCGCGCCGCCGGTGGTGGTCCAGCCACGCCCGCGCGTTCGAGAACTCCTCGACGGCACCGCACAGCACCGTCTCGGCGCGGCCGGAGCCGAGCAGCCCGCCCGCGTAGCTCAGCGCGGACAGCCCGGCGATCCGGCCGCCGGCGATGGTGGTGTTCGGCCCCTTCAGCTTGTGCCAGATCGCGCACTGCCCGGCGGCGCAGTTCATCACCGCGTTGGGCATCAGCGAGGGGTCCACGTAGAACGGGCGCTCGCCGACCAGCGAGGCGCGGGTGAAGTCCATCATGCTCTGCGCGCTGCCGGTGGTCGTGCCCAGCACCAGGGCGGTCTCCTCGTCGCCGCCCCTGCGCCGGCCCTCGCAGTCCCGCAGCAGGTCACGGACGGCGGTGACGGCCAGTCCGGTCACCCGGTCCATCGACCGGGTGCCCTTCTTGCCGAGGACCTCGCGCAGGGAGAAGCCGGGTACCAGACAGGCGCGGCTGTCCGGGGCGGCCCACTCCTCGGCGTCCAGCCGGGACGACGTGTCCTTGCCGGCCAGAATGCCGGTCACGAACTCGTCCTTGCCGATGCCGTGGGGCGACACCGCGGACCACGCGGTGATCACCGGCCTGTTCAGGGTCGCAGACGCGCTCGCCGAAAGGGTCATGGTCACATTCCGTCCTGCTCAGTGTGCTGGTGCCGGGAGGGGTACGGGTGCCGTGACCGGCACGGTCCGCCCGGGAGGGCACCAGAAGCCGATGGTTTCCTTCAGACCGCGACCGGCTCGGAGGCCGTCGGGGCGGGCGGGCGCAGCACCAGTGCCGCGCTGCCGTCGTCGTCGTCGCTGCCCGCGACCAGGAACACCGGTCCCCCGGTACGGGAACCGAAGCCGCCGATCGCCGCCGCGCACTGCACGACACCGAGCGCTCCGGACAACTCGCCCCAGGTCGCGGCGAGATCGTGACCGGGCAGCCCGGACGGCAGCGAGCCGGCCGCGTCGCCCGGGGCGAACCAGCCGACGAGGGAGTCGGGTTCACCGGCGGCGAGCCGCGCGAAGTTGTCGGCCACGCGCGCTCCGCGGGCGTGGCCGCCGAGCTCCGCGTGGACCGTGGCGCCGCGCGCCTCGGCCACGTCGGCACGCTCCAGCACCAGTGCCGCGCCGCCGTCGGCGACCGGGCCGCCCACGAGCTCGCGCACGATCTCGTTGTCCGGCTCCACACCGACCACGACCGCCTGGTCGGCGCGGCCCGAGCGCAGCAGGGCCGCGCCCCAGCGCACCGCGTCGAGGCCGGAGGTCGGCCCGTTGCACACCATCAGGTTGGGGCCGTGCAGCTTGAACCTGATCGCGATCTCGGAGGCGATGATGTTGCTGGACGCGTTCGGGGTGTCCATCGGGCTCAGCCCGCGGGTGCCCTCGTCCGCGATGGTCTTCGCCACCCGGCAGACCGTGTCCACGTTGCCCAGGTTGGAGCTGACCAGAACCGCCACCCGGGTGCTGTCGGTGGTCAGTTCGCCGTCGCTCAGCAGCCCCGCGTCGGTCAGCACCCGCTGTCCGGCCACCAGCCCGAGCTGGGTGGCGCGGTCCTTGTAGCGCAGCCCCTTCTTCCCCAGGACGGCGGCCGGTTCGACCGCGTCCCCGGGCTGCCGGGCCGCCGCCAGGGCGGCCGTGGAGTCGGCACCCGGAAGGGCGACGCCTACGCCGGTGATGAAGATCCTCATGGTGCCTCGACAATCGCCACGGCGTTGATCCCGCCGAACCCGAATCCGTGTACCTGTGCGAGCGAGACCTGGTGCTTGGCCTCCTCGTCGCGGACCAGCCGGAGGCCGGCGGCCTGCTCGATCGGCTCCTCCAGCCCGACCAGCGGCGGAACCTTGCCCGTCGCCATCGTCTGCAGGGCGACGACGAGACTCAGCAGACCGGCCGAGCCGCTGGTGTGTCCGGTCATCGGCTTGATGCCGGTCACCACCGGGACGCCCGCGTCCTCGCCGAAGACCTCGACGTAGGCCGATGCCTCGACCAGGTCGTTGAGCGGGGTGCCGGTGCCGTGCAGCATCAGCAGGTCGATGTCGGCCGGCCGGGTGCCCGCGTGCCGGTGCGCCTGCCGGATCGCCTCGGCGACCTGCTCCTGGTCGGGGGCGGTGGGGTGCTTGGCGTCGCAGGTCATCCCGACTCCGCGCAGCCTGCCCCACAGTCGGCCGCCGGACCACGGGAGGTCCTCGCGGCGCAGCACGACGGCGGCGGCGCCGTCGCCCAGGATCGTGCCCTTGCGGTTGACGTCCAGCGTCCGCAGGGCGGGGGGCGGTTCCGGCTGGACCCGGTCGGCCAGGCCGAACATGCTCTCGGTGATCGAGTCGACGCCCGCGACGATCACGGCGTCCGCCTCGCCGAGCGCCAGCATGTCCGCGCCCAGCGCCAGTGTGTACAGGGAGGCGGAGCACGCGTTGGAGAAAGTGTGCGTGTCGGCCGTGCCGAACCGCTCCCGCAGCGCGGTGCCGAAGTGCAGCTGCTCGGCGCCGAAGGGCACGCCGTCGCGCCACCACAGCTCGGCCGACCGCAGCTCGCGCAGTCCGGTGCCCACGAGCACCGGGTAGTCCGACAGGTCGTCGCCGAGCCCCGCCGCCTCGGCGGCCTGGCCGACGGCCTCCAGGAGGAAGCCGGTCGCCCGCAGGGTGCGGTCCTTGCCCGACTCCGGCCGGTCGTCGATCTCGAACAGCCGGGTCCCGTTGTACAGGTCGTGGTCGAAACCGCGCATCGGGCCGAGCCCGCCGCGTCCGGCACACAGGCTCTCGAAGATCTCGTCCGCGTCCCGGCCGATGCTCGCGACCGCGCCGACTCCGGTGATGGGCAGCCTCACCGCTCACCGTCCTGGTACTTGCCGAGGATCACGATCGCGTTGTTGCCGCCGAAGGCGAGCCCGTTGTTCTGCACGATGCGCAGGTCCGCCTCGACGGACTGGTTGGGCACGCAGTCGATCTCGCACTCGGGATCGGTCTCGCGGTGGTTGATGGTCGGGGGGATGAAGCCGTGGTAGGCCGACAGGGCACAGGCGATCGCGGCGAGCGCGCTGGCCGCGCCCATCGTGTGGCCGAGCATCGACTTCAGCGAGACGGTGCGCGGCGGGGTGTCGCCGTACACGTCGTGGATCGCCCGCGACTCGGTGACGTCGTTGGCCTTGGTGCCGGTGCCGTGGGCGGAGATCAGGTCGACCTCCTGCGCCTTCACACCGGCGTTCTCCAGGGCGATCTCCATGCACCGGGCGACGCTCGCCTGGTTGGGGGCGACCTGGTGGTACGCGTCGCAGTTCATGCCGTAGCCGAGCACCTCGGCGTAGATGCGCGCCCCGCGGGCCCGCGCGGAGGCGAGGCTCTCCAGCATCAGCACGCCGGCGCCCTCACCGGTCAGGATGCCCTTGCGCTCGGAGTCGAACGGGCGGCAGACGTCGGGGGCGATGGTGCCGAGCCGGTAGAAGCCGGTGAAGGTCTTGCGGCACATCGCGTCGGCGCCGCCGCAGAGCGCGTAGTCGACCGCGCCGGAACGGATGGCGTCGAAGCCCTGGCCGATCGCGTAGTTGCCGGCCGAGCAGGCGGTGGCGATGGTCACCGCGTCGACGTTGGACAGCCCGAGTTCCTGGGCGGCGGCGATGGACAGCCGGTTCGGCGACACCCGGCGGGCGGCGAGCGGCTCCATGGCCTCGGGACCGGAGTTGACCTCGGTCTCGACCAGCTGGTCGAGGTCGTAGGACTCCCCGTCGGTGGTCCCGATGGAAATCATGCCGCGCTTGGTGCGCAGCGAATCGAGGTCGACACCGGCGGCCTCGACGGCCATCCGGGCCGCGGCGACCGAGAACTGCGTCGCCCGGCCCAGGGTCTCGACGGGCAGGTTGTGGATCCAGCGTTCCGGCTCGGCCCCGGTGATCTCGCACCCGTTGGCGTGCGCGAAACCCTCGGTGTCGAACACGGTGATCGGCTTCGCGCCGCTGCGACCGGCGCGCAGGCCCTCGGCGAATTCATCGGCACCCACGCCGATGCTGGAGAACACGCCGAACCCGGTCAGTACGACCCGGGACGCCGCGTCGTCGCGCATCGCGTCAGAAAGGCTCTCAGACATCAATCTCCCTCAGTACGGCGTGGTTCACCACGGAAAGGGGGGTCGGGGACCGGCGCCGGCGGACCGGGCCGGGACGGAGAGCCGGCGGTGTACCGCTGGCTCTCCGTCTGCCCGCTTCCGGCCGGGGTCCGCCTACTTGGCGTTGATGGACTCCTGGACGACGGCGTAGACGCCATCGAGGTTGACCATCCGCTCCAGCTCGGACTGGTCGATCGTGACCTTGAACTCCTTCTCGAGGCCCGCGAGGATCTCGATGGCCCGGAGCGAGTCGGCGCCGTACTCCTCCTTGAAGAGACCGGCGTCGGTCACCTCGTCCTCCTCGAGCTCGAGGATGTCGCAGACGATCTCCTTGATGCGGGCCTGGTTCTCAGCGGTGATGGTGGTGGACATGTGAATCACTCTCTGTTCGTGGAATGGGTCGTGCGTTCATCGGTTGGTACTCGGCGGACCGTCGGTGCGACCGGCGGACCGCCCGTTCTCAGCCGGACGTACCGGCCAGGTCCCGGGCCGCTGCCGGGGAGCCCGAACGAGCCCGCCGGGAAAGCCCCCGGCAGACCTCCCTCGGGTCCCAGTCGTCCGGCCGCTCGGGAAGCAGGTCCGGGTCTGCGAACACCGCTCCCTCACGGGCACGGGCCAGCAGCGGCTGGTCGAGAATCTGGGAGGCGCACGAGATGCCGCCGAGCATGACGCCCGCGACGCCGTTGCCGGCCTGCGTGCTGGCGCCGACCACATGCAGCCCGGCGATGTGGGTCGCCGTGCCGGGACGGGCGGTACCGCCCCACTCCGCCATGCCGAACGGGGTACCGCCGGACGACAGGGTGTACCGCTCATGGGTCAGCGGGGTCGCCGCCTCCAGGTGGGTGATGTGCTCGCGCAGCGGGCCGATGGCCTTCTCCGCGGCACGCAGGGTGGCCTCGGTCAGCTCCTGCTTGCGGCGCAGGTACTGCGGGTTGCGCCGGTAGGAGCCGCCGTCCTCCGGTCCGTCGCCGACGCCCCACCACTCGTAGTCGGGCGGGCACAGCGTCATGACCTGGAGGTTGGCGTGTCCGGGCGGGCACAGGGTGCTGTTGCCCGGGTCCTTGAGCGAGGCGAAGGAGCAGAAGAGGAAGGGCACTTCATCGACGTCACCGGCGCGCGCCCGGTCGAAGTAGCCGTCGATGTCGTCGGTGTCGTACCACCACAGGTTGGCGTTCGGCCGGTCCCTGAGGTCGATGTCGAGACCGAGGTAGAGCACCAGCCACGGCATGCCCATCCGGGCGTTCCTGGTGCGGTTCGCGAGCGGCTTCGAGAAGTGCTCGGCACCGACCAGGTCGAGCACCGTGCGCCGGTAGTCCGCGTTGGACACCACCAGGTCGGTGGTGATCGTCTCCCCGCCGTCCAGGCCGACACCGGTGACCTTGCGGTCCTCCACCAGGATGCGCCGCACCCGGCTGCGGGTCCGGACCTGTCCGCCGTGCGCCTCGATGACCTCGACCAGGCCGGCCGCGAGCGTCTGGCCGCCACCGGCCGGGTAGTAGGCCCCGCGCAGGTAGTGGTCGGTGACGCTGGTGTGCCGCGCGACGGTGGCCTGACGCGGGGTCAGCCCGTAGTTCGGGGCCTGCGCCGCGAGTACCGTACGGGCCTGCGGCGACAGTCCGCAGTGGTTGAACAGGTCGTCCAGGGTCCGCCTGCCCCACTCCCGCACGGAGACGGTGCTGTCCGCGATGTCCTGCGGCGACCACCGGTGGGCCTCGAACAGGGCGGTGCGCTGTTCGTCGCCGACGGCCGCGCAGATGTCGGTGAAGGTCCGCAGACCCTCGGCCTCGCCCGGCATGGCGGCGATCAGCCGGCGCTGGTACTCCGACCAGCCGGCCGGCATGTCCACCGACACCCCGGGAACCCGGATCAGGTCGAAGCCGTTCTGGTCCATCTCCAGGAAGTCGATCCGGTCGCCCAGACCGACCCCGCCCAGGACGGACGGGATGACACCGCCGGGCGCGCAGTCACCGAGGTAGTGGACGCCGACGTCGAACTCGTAGCTGCGGCGCCTGCGGAAGACGTGGCTGTTGCCGCCCACCACCGAGAACTGTTCCAGTACCAGGACCCGGTGGCCCGCAGTGGCCAGGTAGGCGGCGGTGGTCAGTCCGCCCAGACCGGCACCGACCACGACGGCGTCCCAGTGGCTGCCGCCGGCCGGGCGTCGCACGGCGCCGTGCCCGGTGCCGTCGGGGTTGCTGTCCACAGTGGTCTCCTCGTCGCTTGCCGCAGTGTGTGTTCGGTTCTTGCGCAAGGCCGGTGGCCGCGTTCCGCGCCGCGGCCACCGGCCGGTCTCAGCCGCAGCCGCCGGCGTGACCCTGGTCGCCGCCGGCCGGCAGCAGGTCCGCGTGGGTGGCGGGGTCCGGCGCGGCGAGGACCGCGGCGGCGGCCTGCTCGGTGCCGAGCACGGCGCGGACGAAGGGGTCCACCCGGTCCAGTCCCCAGTACTTGTCCCTGCCGTTGATGAAGAACGGCACACCGAACAGGCCGTCGTGGGCCGACTCGGCGAGCAGGGCGGCGCCCCGCTTGCGCAGTTCCGCGTCCTGGGTGGCGGTGGACAGGCGCTGGGCGTCCAGGCCGAGTTCGGTCGCGATCTGCGCGATCACCTCGGGCTCGGAGATGTTCTTGCCCTCCTGCCAACGGGCGCGGTACGCGGCGGCCACGAAGTCCTTGCCGCGGCCCTCGTCCTCGGCGATGATCCACGCGAGGTGGGCCACCTCCCAGCACGGGTCGCGGTCGATGGGCCAGGTGATCTCCGCCAGACCGCGGTCCGTCGCGAGCCTGCGCGTGTCCTGCAGGATGTAGAAGTTCTTCGCCCGGCTCATGGCGACGATCGGAAGGGTGACCCCCTCCTCCGCCAGCAGCTTCGAGGTCTCCTCGTCCGGCTCCCAGAACGGCAGCCAGTCGATGTTGTCGAGCACCTCGGGGTGGGATTCCATCAGGTCGCGGTAGGCGAACCAGGAATACGGGCTGCGCAGGGAGAAGTACCAGCGCGGCCGACGCTTGGGCTTGGGGGCCATGGGTCCTCCAGGACTGTGGTCGTCGTGGGTCACTCGCCGCGCAGGGCGCGCAGGACCTCGTCGTCGAAGACGGTCATCTGCCACTCGGCCTCCGGCGACTCCTTGTGGCAGTAGCCGTGGGTGATCGAACCGGTGGCGGTCTGGACGAGCGCGCCGTCCCGCACGACGTAGAAGTCCACGCGGGAGGTGTAGAGCATGTCCTTGAAGACGGACTCCACGGTGTAGACGGTGTAGAGGTTCTCCTCCATGACCGTCTCGTCGGTGAACTGCAGCTTGCACTGCGTCACGACGGGGATCCAGCCGCGCTCGTCGAGCATCCGCTTGATGCTGATGCCGCGCGAGGCGACGAAGAGGTGCTTCGCCTCCTCCATCTGGCGCAGGTAGCCCGACATCTGCATGCGCTCGGTGAAGTGGCAGTAGTAGTACGGAACCTTCCACTTCCAGCCGACGGCGTTGTCGTCGCCGATGATCTCGGCCAGCACCGGGTCGGTGTCGGTGTTCTCGCCGCGGTGGACGGCACCGGCGAAGTCGTCGGTGGCGGTGGCGGTGAGCGCGGTGGGCTCCGCGGTGGCGATCCGGTCGACGACGAAGCGCTCCAGCTCCGCGGGGAGCGGGGTCGCGTCCTCGACGTTGGTGTCGCGGCGCAGCAGCACCCGGATCTTGGAGCTGACGGCCTTCTTCGGCGCGCCGTCGCGCTGGACGGTCGCGGTCACCGCGAAGACCATCGCGGCGTCGGTGTCCTTCGTCTTCGGCGTGACTTCCAGCAGCACGTCGTCGTCGAGGGTGAGCACCGTGTGCAGACGGGTGTCGAGCTGCACCACGTCGAAGTTGACGCCGTGCACCAGGAACAGCTCGGTGGCGCCCAGGTCGACGGCCCGGAAGTGGTCGAGGACTGCGGCCTCAAGAAGGTAGTTGACGCACTTGAAACCGATCGCGGTGTTGATGTTGCCGCCCTCGTAGGGCGGGCGGAGAGTCACCGAGCTCGGTTCGTTCAGCAGCTTCTTGAGCGCGACGTCGGACAGGGTGGTCATCGTGTGCTCCCGTACTCAGTTGACCGGCTGCCGGGTGTGCCCGGCAGGCAGGGTGGCGAGGAATTGCTGGACAGCGAGCGAGAACCGCTCCGGCCTCTCGGCCATCGGTGAGTGCCCGCAGTCGTCGATCCGCTCGACCGAGACGTGGCCGAGCTCGCCGGCCAGGGCCTCGCTCTCGGCCGGTGGCGCGATCGAGTCGTTGCCGCCGACGACGATGTGCACGGGCAGATCGACCCGGTCGACGGCCAGGAAGGGGGTGCGCAGGTAGGCGTCGAGGTACCGGACCGCCCAGTGGGGGCCGAGCCGGGTGCACGCCAGGTCTGCCATGCCGGCCCGCACTTCCGGGTCCAGGCCGTTGCGGGACATCAGCTGGATGTTCTCCTCCGCGCTGCGCCGCATCGCGTCGAGCGTTCCCGGCAGCTCGGCCCAGG
This sequence comes from Streptomyces sp. NPDC001732, assembly GCF_053596315.1. Taxonomy (NCBI): domain Bacteria; kingdom Bacillati; phylum Actinomycetota; class Actinomycetes; order Kitasatosporales; family Streptomycetaceae; genus Streptomyces; species Streptomyces sp. NPDC001732. Next base: position 11,315 of record NZ_JBSFFY010000028.1, on the reverse strand, counting down.
TGAACTCCCTGGGGCTCCGCCGGAAGAACGGTGACACCAGCAGCACGGCGCGGATGCCGAACTCCTCGCGCGGGTCCCCGCCCCCGGCCGCCGTGTCGGCGAGCAGCGTGAGCAGCAGGAGCGTCGCGTAGGAGTGTGCGATCACCACGTCGACGTCCCCCGGGACCCGGGCGATCGCTTCCCTGATCCAGGTCTTCTCCTCCCGCTCGGGCACCGCGTACGGGCCGCCGGCCCGCCACGGCAGTCCGGCCGTCCACAGGTCGAGGCCCGGGGGCCGGTGCGCGACGAAGGGGTCCCAGCAGCTCTCGCTGCTGCCGAGGCCGTGCAACAGCAGTGCGCGGTGGCCCGCTTGCGCGGGTACGCCTCGCTGTCGGAGCACAAGCGGCTCGACATCGCTGTTTCGGAACACCGGGAAGCCCTTCCGGGGGAATGGGAAGCACACAGGGAATGGAGGAGACTGCCGGCGCGGGATTCGGGGCCCGGCACTTGCCCGCAGACGTGGACGATCTTGCTTTGCGGCCGAACGGCCTTTCACCTGCGGCTGGTTCACGCATCCGAAGGTGACGCGCCCACATCGCAACCATGTGGACGCGCCCCTTGCGAAGAGGCACGGGTCCAGCACCGGAGGTGATCGGCGGGTGACTGGTCGTGCGATTCAGTCTCCGGCTGTCGTCGGCGCTGATCCGATCGTGCCGGAGACCGTGGTGGACCGACAGGTCCCTTTCAGCAAGCTGCGATTACAGAATTTTCCAGGCGGCGACGACGTCTTCGCCACCGTCCGCCGCACCCAGCGAACGCCGGGCCGCCATCAGGGCCTTCGGCCAGTTCACCGTCAGTGCGGCGCACAGCCGGGAGCCGCGGTGGTAGGCGACGGCGAACCGCCTGCGCGGGCCCTCGGCACGCACCACGGTGGTCTCGCAGCCGGGGTCCGGACGGCCGAGCAGGGCGACCTTGCCGCCGTACTGGTCGGACCAGACGAAGAGTTCGTGGCGGTGGGCCGTCGGCACCGGTTCGAGGATGTTGTGCACGACGACGTCCGCCTGTTCCACCGCGTCGGTCCAGTGCTCGACGCGTACGTGCCGGTCCAGGAGCGGGTCACGGCACCGGGCCACGTCGCCGATCGCGTACACCGTGCGGTCGGCGTCGACGGCGCAGTGTTCGTCGCACAGCACCCCGCCGTCCCCGTCCAGCGGGATGCCCGAGCCGGCCAGCCAGTCCGTCGCGGGGCGCACACCGACGCCCACGACGACGGCGTCCGCGGGCAGCACGGTGCCGTCGGTGAGCGCCACCCCCGTCACCTCCGGCTCGCCGGTCAGGTGGGCCACCGCGACACCGCACCGCAGTCGCACACCGTTGTCCGTGTGCAGTTGGGCCAGTTCGGCGGCCACCTCCTCGCCGAGCAGTCCGGACAGCGGTACGGGCAGTGTCTCGACGAGGGTCACGTCGATGCCCCGGGCGCGGGCGGTGGAGGCCACCTCCGCGCCGATGAAGCCGCCGCCGACGATCACCAGGCGCCCGTCCGCGATGCGGTCCAGGTCGGCCCGCAGGCGGTGGGAGTCGGCCAGGGTGCGCAGCACGTGCACGCCCCGGCGCGGCATGCCGGGCAGGGTGCGCGGGGCGGCGCCGCAGGCCAGCACCAACCTGTCGTAGGAGAGTTCGGCACCGGAGTCCAGCCGCAGCAGGCGGCGCGCCGGGTCCAGGGCGACGGCGGCGGCCGGGTGCCGGTCCGCGTTCCACTGGGCGAAGTCCCCCAGCGACGCGCGGTCGGGGGTCCAGTCGCCGGAGAGGATCTGCTTGGACAGCGGGGGCCGGTCGTAGGGTGCGTCGGGGTCCGGGTCGACGAATGTGATCGACCCGGTGTACCCGGCTTCCCGCAGGCCCGTCGCGACCCGGGTGCCGGCGACCGAGGCGCCGACGATCACCACACGGTCCACGCTCATGACGCCGCTCCGTCGGTGGTGGCACCGGTGTCCCGGGCCTGGGCGGCCAGGGCCCGCGGGGTGCGCAGTTCCAGCACGTCGCGCAGGCCGAAGCTCCAGCCCGCCTTGCGGGCGCGGCCCGCGAGGCGGACGGCCCGCAGGCTGTTGCCGCCCCGGCCGAAGAAGTCGTCGTCGAGGTAGACCGCCGGCACGTCGAGGGTCTCGGCGAACAGGGCGCACATCTCCTTCTCGGCCACGGTCTCCGGCTCGGCGCCCGGCGCCTGCTCCGCCACCGGCGGTTCGGGGAGCGCGGCCTGGTCGAGCTTCCCGTTCGTGGTCAGCGGGAGTTCGTCGATCACCATGATCCGTGAAGGCACCATGTACGCGGGGAGCTTCTGCGAGAGGGCGGCGCGCAGTTCGGCCGGGGTCACGGTCGCCCCGTCCTCGGGCACGACGTAGCCGGCCAGGTAGCGGTCGCCGGCCCGGTCCTCGCGCGCGACGACGGCGGCCCGCCGCACTCCCGGCTGCGCGCCGACCACCGAGTTGACCTCGCCGAGCTCGATCCGGTAGCCGCTGATCTTCACCTGGTCGTCGGTGCGCCCCAGGTACTCGAGCACGCCGTCGGGGCGGGTCCTGGCGACGTCGCCGGTGCGGTACATCCGGCCGCCGCCGAAGGGGTCGGCGACGAACCGTTCCGCGGTGAGGCCGGGCCGGTTGAGATAGCCGCGCGCGACCTGGTCACCGGCGATGTACAGCTCGCCGGCCGTCCCGGCCGCCACGGGTTCGAGCCGCTCGTCCAGCACGTACAGGGTGGTGCCCGGGGTCGGCACGCCGATGGGGGTGGCGCCCGGGGCGATCTCGTCGTCCGGCCCGATCCGGAACGTGCAGCATCCGACGGTCGCCTCAGTAGGACCGTACTCGTTGATCACCGCCGCGCCGGAGTGGGTGCTGCGCCACCGCTCGACGACGTCGCCGAGGAGCATCTCGCCGCCCACGACCAGTTCCCGGGCGGGCGAGAGCGAACCCGGCAGCGCGGTCAGCAGCGGCAGGTGCGCCGGGGTCGCCTTGACGAAGCCCGGCCGCTCGGCCGTGGTGTCCCCGTCCGGTTCGCGGTCCAGTGCCGCGACCCGCAGGCCGCCGCCGAGGAGCAGCGGCCCGTACAGCGCGGTGACGGTGAGGTCGAAGGCCACCGGGGAGTGCAGCAGCGCCCCGTCGGCCAGTCCCGGGTACTCCGCGCAGGCGAAGTCCAGGTAGCGCGCGAGGGTGTCGTGCTGCACGGTGACGCCCTTGGGGCGGCCGGTGGACCCGGAGGTGTAGATGACGTAGGCCAGGTTGGCGGCGGTGAGCGGTGCCGTCCGGTCGGCCGTCGTCGGGTCGTGGTGCGGCAGGCCGATCGCCTCGGCGGCGTCGAGCGCCGCCGCGACCGTCACCGTCTCCGGGGCGCCGTCGGCCATGGCGGGGGCGGCGGTCTCCCCCAGCATCAGGGACAGTCCGGTGTCCTCGACGATGAACGCGACCCGCTCCGCGGGGAAGTCGCTGTCCATGGGGACGTAGGCGGCACCGGACTTGAGGACGCCGAGCAGCGCCACCACCAGGTCGGCCGAGCGGGGCAGCCGCACGCCGACGAGGTGCTCCGGGCCGATGCCGCGGGCGATCAGGTGGTGCGCCAGCCGGTTCGCCCGGGTGTTCAGTTCGGCGTAGCTCAGCTCCTGCCCGCCGGAGCGGACGGCGACGGCGTGCGGGGTGCGCGCCACCTGTAGCTGAAAGAGATCGGGCAGGAGCGTTTCAGCCATCGTGTCTTCCATCTTTCGGAACGGGACGCTTCGTGCTCGCGGGTGTGCGGTTCACCCGGTGCGGCCGGCGGCCAGCTGGCGGATTGTCGGGAACAGGTACAGGTCGCGCATGGAGACCGTGGCGCCACCGCGCCGGCGCAGGGCCGCGCCGACGCGCATGGCCAGCAGCGAATTGCCGCCGGAGTCGAAGAAGTTGTCGTCCGGGCCGACGGGGACGCCGAGCACGTCCTGCCAGATCTCCAGCAGGACCGCCTCGAACGATTCCTCCGGCGCCGCTTCGGCGGCGTTCCCGGTCCCGGCCGTGTCCTTCGGCTCCTTGTCGGCGGGGGCGGGAGCGACGACGCGCGGTTCGGGCCGTGCCGCGGGCGCGGGCGCGGGAAGCTTGCGGACGTCGAGCTTGCCGTTGGTGGTCAGCGGCATCCGGTCGAGCGCGGTGACCGTCGACGGCACCATGTACTCGGGCAGGTACTTGGCGGCGCGCTGTCGCACGGCGGCGACGTCGCCGCCCTCCTCCAGCACCACGAACGCGTCGAGCTGGGCGGTCGCCGGGTCGTCCGGGTCGGTCCTGTTGAGCACCACGGCGGCCGAGGCGACCAGCGGGTCGTCCTGCAGGACCGCGCGGATCTCGTCCAGTTCGATGCGGAAGCCGCGCAGCTTGACCTGGTTGTCCAGCCGGCCGAGGTGTTCCAGCCGGCCGTCGGGCAGCAGCCTGCCCTTGTCGCCGCTGCGGTACAGCCGCTCCCCGGTGAGCCGGTCGACGAGGAAGCGCTGTTCGGTGAGTTCGGGCTTGTTCAGGTAGTGCGCCGCGACCCCGGCCCCGCCGACGTGGATCTCTCCGGCGACGCCGAGCGGCAGCGGCCTGCCCTCGGGGTCGGCGACCCGCACCCACCAGCCGGGCAGGGCGGGCCCGACCGACTTCGATCCGGCGAGCGCCTCGGCGCGGGTGACCGTCTGCGCGGTCACGTGCACGGTCGTCTCGGTGATGCCGTACATGTTGACCACCCGGCAGACGGTCTCCGGGTGCCGGTCGAACCAGGGCAGGAGCATGCGCGGTTCGAGCCCCTCGCCGCCGAAGATCACCAGGCGTACGGGGACGGCTTCGCCGCCGTCCCGCTCGACGTCCAGCAGGTGGGCGAAGGCCGACGGGGTCTGGCTGAGCACCGAGACCCGCTCCTGGATCAGCAGCCGGTGGAAGTCCTCCGGCGAGCGCGACACCCAGTAGGGCACGACGACCAGGTGGCCGCCGGTGAGCAGACAGCCCCAGATCTCCCACACCGAGAAGTCGAAGGCGCTGGAGTGGAACAGCGTCCAGGTGTCGTCCGTGCCGAGGCCGAAGTCCTCGGTGGTGGCGGCCATCAGGCTGAGCACGTTCACGTGCGGGACGACGACGCCCTTGGGGCGGCCGGTCGAACCGGAGGTGTAGATGACGTACGCCGGGTCCTGCGGGCCGGTCGCCGAGGCCGGCGGTCCGTCGCACGTCGCGGGGGCCAGCTCCGCGAGCTCCGCCGTGCCGATCACGCGCACGCCGTCGCCGCCGGGGAACTCCGGGTGGTCGGTGACGACCGTGGTGAGGCCGGCGTCGGCGGTGGTGTAGGACAGCCGCTCCTGCGGGTAGGCCGGGTCCATCGGCACATAGGTGGCGCCCGCCTTGAGCACGGCCAGCAGGGTGACGACGAGTTCGGCGGACCGTTCCAGGCACACCCCGACCCGGTCGCCGTCGGCCACGCCGATTCCGCGCAGGGCGTGGGCGAGCCGGTCGGCCCGGTGGTCGAGCTCGCCGTAACCGATCCGGGTGCCGTCGTAGGAGACCGCGACGGCGTCCGGGCGGGAGGCCGCGAGCGCGGCGATCGTCCGGTCGATCCGCTCCGGCTCGAACGACGGTGCCCGGCCGGGGCGGCCGAGCCGCGCCACCTTCCGCAGTTCGTCCTCGTCCAGCAGTTCCACGTCCGCGACCGGGGTGTCCGGCGACTCGACGAGCGCCCGGTGCACCCGGCACACGTGCCGCAGCAGCTGGTCGGCGATGTCGTCGTGCAGCTTCCGGGCCGGGAAGTCGCAGCGCAGCAGCCGGCCGCCGGCGTCGTGGGTCACCGAGACCGTCACCGGGAAGGGTGCGCGCTGGAACGGCCGGTGGGCGACCGGGGCCGCGCCGGGGAGGGCGGCCGGGCGGTGGTCGTGGGCGACGAGCCCGACGACGGGTTCGCTCTCGCCGACCGCGGACGCCAGTTCCCGCCGGAGGTCGTCGGTGTACCAGGCCGGGCCGTCCGCCAGGACCGTGCGGACCCGCCGGTCCGCGGTGCCGAGGGTGGTCGCCGGATCGGCCTCCACGGGGACCAGCGCGATTCCCTCGACGGCGTCCCCGTCCGAGGCGTCGGTGACCATGGCCGCGAGGACGGGCCGGGTGAGGCCCTCGTAGCGGGCGAGGACGATGCCGAGTGCCGTCGTCCAGCTCCCGGTGTCGCCCGCCGGGTGGTCCTCGGGCAGCGGCAGCACCCGGGTCGCCGTGGTGTCCGGGCCCTGCGGCCGGCCGAGCCCCCAGTCCAGCTGGACGTCGAAGTGGCCGTCGGTGAGCCCGGCGGCCGGGGCGGCGGCGGGGCGCCGCCCGTCGGCACGCGGCGCGTCCCCGCCCGCGGGGTCGCCCCCCAGCAGTTCGGCGGCGAAGCCGTGCAGCGCGGTGGCGCCCAGGGCGCCGCGGTGCGCGACCACGACGAGTTCGCTCACGTCGTCGGCGTAGGTCAGCAGCACCGCGCGGACCGCCGCGTCCCGGTGCGCGACCAGCGGCCGGCCCAGTTCCCGCTCCCGCCACCGCTCGGCGTCGGGGGCGTCGGAGCGGCACGGCACCGCCTGCTGCCACAGCCGGGCGGCCTGGCGGAAGACCGGCACGGTGGCGGCCAGGCCTGCGGCCAGGTCGGCGAACCGCTTGGCCAGCCCGTCCCGCGCGTCCGCGCGCACGGTGTCGGTGAACCGTACGCACAGCGCGTGGCACACCGCGCCGGGGGCTTCCCGGCTGCTCTCCCGGACCCGGTCACGGGAATGGACGACGGTGCGCCTCGCCGGCGTGAGAGCTGCGACGGCGTCCTGTTCAGAGATCGACACGACTGCTTCCCTTGGCATGGTTGCGGTGCCTCACCGGATGGTGAAGCCACCGTCGACGGTGATCACGGATCCGGTCACCTGCCTGGACTCGTCCGAGGCCAGCCAGAGGGCGGCCCCGGCCACGTCCTCCGGCTCGATCAGCGAGTTCATCGGCTGGGACTGGAGGAAGGTCTCCTCGTGCTCGGCGACCGGGAGGTCGAGCGACCTCGCGATCTCGGAGAGCATCCGCCCCTCGGCCCGGCTGTCGTCCCGGATCGATCCGGGGCACAGCGCGTTGACCCGTACCTTCAGCGGCGCGTAGTCGAGCGCGGTCGCCTTGGTCAGGCCGATCAGTCCGTGCTTGGACGCCGTGTAGCCGGCGAAGCTGCGGTAGCCGACCAGACCGGCGGTGGAGGCCACGTTGATCACGCTGCCGGACCGCTGCGCGAGCAGCAGGGGGCCCACCACGGAGGTCATCCGCCAGGCGCCGGACAGGTTGATGTCGATCATCACCTGCCATTCGTCCTCGGTGATCTCGTGGGCCGGCTTCCCCGAAGGTCCCACGATGCCCGCGTTGTTGAGGAGGACGTCGACGCGGCCGAACCGCTCGCACGTCCGGTCCACGGCCGTGCGCAGGGCGGCGAGGTCGCGGAGGTCGGCCTGCGCCGTGAGCACGGCGGCTCCCTGCTCACGGCACAGCTCCGCGGTGTGGGCGAGCTGGCTCGCGGTGCCGAGCGGGTAGGGGACGCCGTCGATGTCGTCGCTCACGTCGAGCAGCGCCAGATCGGCGCCCTCCCGGCTGAACGCGAGCGCGCAGGCACGGCCGACGCCGCGCGCGGCTCCCGTCACGATGACGGTCTTTCCTTGCAGGCGCACCAGGACTCCTTACAGTTGGGGGCGGTCGGCGGACTCGCCCGCTCCACTCATCCGGGGCAGACGTCCGCGAGCACCCGGATCAGGCCCTCGGCGTTGTCGACCAGGTACATGTGACCGCCCTCGACCTCCACGAAGTCGAACTCCCGGCTGGTGGCCTTGTTCCACTCCATGGCCTGTTCGGGGGTCACCAGGGTGTCGGTGGTGCCGCGCACCGAGACGATCGGCGCGGGCAGCGGGGTGTCCGACAGGGGCACGTAGCTCTCGTGCATCTCGACGTCGGCGCGCAGCGAGGGCAGCAGCAGCTCGCGCATCTCCGGGTCCTCCAGCGCCTCGTGCCGGTAGCCCGCGAACTCCCTGACCCGCTCCAGGAACTCCTCGTCGCCCAGCCCGCTCGCGCCGTTCTCCCGGCGGGTCCAGGGGCCGGGCGAGCCGCTGACCACCAGTGCGGCCAGGTCCACCCCGTCGGTGGCGGCCAGCCGGTGGGCTATCTCGTAGGACAGCACCGCGCCGAGGCTGTGCCCGAAGAGGACGACCGGACCCGCGCCGGCCACCCGCTCCAGCACCTCGGGCATCAGGCCCTCGACCGCCACCGCCACGTCCTGGTAGGGGTCCTCGGCGAAGCGCTGTTCGCGGCCCGGCAGCTGGATGGCCGCGAGCTCGAACCGGTCCTCGCTCAGGGGCACCCAGGGGCGGAAGACCGAGGCACCCGCGCCGGCGAACGGAACGCAGAGAACCATTGTTTTTGCCATGTTCAATCCCTCTGTCTGCTGTGGGGTGAGCGCCACGGGGGCCTCACGCACGGTCTTCACGGGCGGTCCGGGCCAGCTTCTTCGCCAGCACCGCCCCCATCTCTGCGAGCGGCTGCGGCCGCATCAGGTCGTTGTGGGCGACGGCGACGTTGTGGACCTCCAGGCCGCCGTCGAGGTGGCGCAGCCAGTCGCCCGGCTCGCCCGCGGGGTCGACCGTCGCCGCGAACATCACGGCGTCCGCCCGGCAGCGGCCGGTGACCGAGCCGGACTCGACCCGGAAGCTGTTGGCCATTACCCGTTGCAGGCGCCGCAGCTGCTCCTCCGTCAGTCCGGCGAGTTCCTTGCCGGAGGACCGCATCGCGGCCATCACCCGGTCGAACTCCACCGGACCGTCGAGCTCGGACGCCTCCATGCCGATCGCCGCCAGGATGCCCTCCAGGAAGTCGCGTTCGGAGAACGAGGCGCTCGGCTCCGCCTCCGTGCGCGGATAGGCGTCCAGCAGGGCGAGCAGCTCGACCTCCTGGCCCGCGGCCTCCAGCTGTCCGGCCATGGCGTGCGCGACCCGGCCGCCGAGCGACCAGCCGAGCAGCCGGTAGGGGCCCTCGGGCTGCACGGTGCGGATGTGCGCCACGTAGTCGGCCGCCATCTCCTCGACGGAATCCGGCAGCGGCTCGTCGTCGCCCAGACCGGCCGCCTGGAGGCCGTACAGTCCGACCTCCGCGGGCAGGTGCTCCGCGAGACCGGCGTAGGGCCAGCTGAGCCCGCCGAGCGGGTGCACGCAGAACAGCGGCGCCTCGGTTCCTGCGGAGCGCAGCGGCAGCAGCCGGCTCAGCGGTCCCGCCCCGTCGGCCTCGGCGAGGCGGACCGCCAGGGCCGCGACCGTCGGTGCCTCGAAGATCGACACCACCGACATCTCGGCGCCCAGCCGGTCCCGGACCATGCTGATGAGCCGGGTGGCGAGCAGCGAGTGGCCGCCGAGCTCGAAGAAGTTGTCGTCGATGGCGACCGTGTCGTGGCCGAGCAGCTCGGCGAAGATCTCGCAGAGCGCCGTCTCGGTCGCGTCGCGCGGGGCGCGGCCCGGCCCGCGTTCCAGCAGCTGCGGCTCGGGCAGCGCCTTCTTGTCGACCTTTCCGTTGGGGGTGACGGGCACGGCGTCGATCGTCGTGTAGTGGGCGGGCACCATGTGGCCGGGCAGCACGGTGGCCAGGTGGTCGCGCAGCACCGCCGGGTCCGGGAGCCGTTCCGGGTCGGCGGCCGTCACGTAGGCGGCGAGCTGGGCGTCACCGGCGGGCGCCCTGTGCACGGTCACGATCGCGCTGCCCACCAGGGCGTGCTGGGCGAGCGCATGCTCGATCTCCCCCAGCTCGACGCGCTGGCCCCGGATCTTCACCTGGTCGTCGGTGCGGCCCAGGAACTCCAGCACGCCGTCCCGGGTGATCCGGGCCAGGTCGCCGGTGCGGTAGAGCCGGGAGCCGGGCGGGCCGTAGGGGTCGGCCACGAACCGCTGCGCGGTCAGGTCGGCCCGGCCCCGGTAGCCGTGCGCCAACTGCACACCGCCCAGGTACAGTTCGCCGCTGCTGCCGACCGGGGCCGGGCAGAGTGCGGCGTCCAGCACATAGGTCCTGGTGTTCCACACCGGCCGGCCGATCGGCACCACCGCGCCGGCGCAGTCCGCGGCGCAGTCCCACGCGGTGACGTCCACCGACGCCTCGGTCGGCCCGTAGAGGTTGTGCAACTCGGCCGGCAGCAGAGCCCGGAAGCGGGTGCTCAGGCCGGACGGCAGTGCCTCGCCACTGCACACCACGCGGCGCAGTCCGGTGCACCGGGCGGCCTCGGGCTCGGCGAGGAAGACCTCCAGCATGGACGGCACGAAGTGCGCGGTGGTGATCCCCGCCTCCTGGATCAGCCGGGCCAGGTAGCCCGGGTCCCGGTGCCCTCCGGGCCGGGCGGCGACCTGCACCGCGCCGGTCACCAGCGGCCAGAAGAGCTCCCAGACCGACACGTCGAACCCGGAGGGGGTCTTCTGCAGCACCCGGTCGTCCGGGCCGAGCCGGTAGGTGTCCTGCATCCACAGCAGCCGGTTCACGATGCCCCGGTGCGGCACGACGACGCCCTTGGGGCGGCCGGTCGAACCGGAGGTGTAGATCAGGTACGCCGGGGAGTCGGGCAGCGGGCCCGGCAGTCCGGCGACGGGCAGGGCGGCGGCCTGCTCCTCGGTGGCCGGGTCGTCGAGCACGATCAGTTCCCTGATGGTGTCCTCGGCGCCGTCGGGCAGGCCGTCGCGGGCCTCGCGCGTGGTGATCACGACGGCCGGATCGGCGTCGGTCAGCATGTAGGCGATCCGCTCGGCCGGGTAGTCCAGCTCGATCGGCAGGTACGCGGCGCCCGCCCTGATCGCGGCCAGGAGCGCGACGGTCAGTGCGGCCGAGCGCGGGACGGCCACGGCGACGGTGTCGCCCCGCCGGACCCCGCGGTCCACCAGCAGCGCCGCCAGCCTCGCCGAGCGCTCGTCGAGTTCCGCGTAGCTGAGGCAGGCGTCCTCGGCCACCAGCGCGGGGTGCTCCGGCGTCCTCGCCACCTGCGCGGCGAACAGCCCCGCGATGGTCTCCGCCGCCGGGCCACCGGCCGGCACCGCCGGCAGCTCCAGCGCCCGGTCCGTGTCGTTCCACCCGGTCAGCAGCTGTTCGCGCTCGGCCGGGTCGAGGAGGTCGATCCGGCTGAGCGGGGCCAGCGGGTCGTCGGTGCCCGCGGTGAGGAGCCGGACGAGCCGTTCCCCGATGTGCTGGACGGTTTCCTCGTCGAAGAGGTCGCAGCTGTACTCGACGGTGACCTCGATGCCCGCCGGGGCACCGTCCAGGTCCGTGCGCTCCACGAAGTTGAACCCCAGGTCGAACTTCGAGGCACCA
>NZ_JBSFFY010000027.1:0-104489 GCF_053596315.1 Streptomyces sp. NPDC001732 | reverse complement strand
CCCCAACTCCTGGCGGGGCTTCAGCCGCTTCATCAACCAGGACGAATGGGACTGAGACACCACCCCGCACACGAGCCCACACCACCCGGCCCGACGGCACCGACAACACAGAAAATCCCCGGACCGCCATGGCGGTCCGGGGATTTTCCCGGGTATATTGAGCGTTTCTGTGTGCTCACAGAAAAAGCCCCACCAATAGGGGCCGCTTAAGAAGCACCGTATCCGGCAGGGAGCCATTTTGTCAAATCGGGAAAGTGTCGAATTGCAGAAGGAGCAGGAATTCGTCGACCGGCTCCACGACCGTGTCGATGTTCTGCGCGGTGTCGCCGCGCAGGGCGTCGAGGACGCGCTGACACCGGTCGGGAACGGCCTGCAGGCCCGCCTCGAACGCGACGTGCTCGTCGCCGAACGCTCGGGTCTGCTGGCCGCCCTGAACGCGGTGGACGGCTCACTGTGTTTCGGCCGCATCGATTTCCGCGACGGCACCGCGCGCCATATCGGCCGGGTCGGAATCCGCGAGGACGACACCGAACGCACTCCACTGCTGATCGACTGGCGCGCGCCGGTCGCCCGGCCCTTCTATCTCGCCACCGGTCATACGCCCATGGGTCTGCGTCGGCGCAGACACATCACTTCCGAGGGCCGCACCGTCACCGAACTGCACGACGAGATCCTCGACCTCCGGGACCGGAAGCGCACCGGCTTCGAGGACCCGAGCGGCGACGCCGTGCTGCTCGCCGCCGTGAACTCCGCCCGCACCGGCCGCATGGGCGACATCGTGCGGACCATCCAGGCGGAGCAGGACCGCATCATCCGCGCCCCGCACCGCGGGGTCCTCGTCGTCGAGGGCGGCCCCGGTACCGGCAAGACGGCGGTGGCGCTGCACCGGGCGGCCTTCCTGCTGTACGAGCACCGCGAGCTGCTCGCCAGGCGCGCCGTCCTGATCGTGGGCCCCAACCCCGCCTTCCTGCACTACATCGGCGAGGTGCTGCCCGCGCTCGGCGAGACCGGCGTCCTGCTCGCCACGCAGGCCGAACTCTTCCCCGGGGTACGCGCCGAGGGCACCGACACGCCCCGTGCCGCCGCGGTCAAGGGCGGGGCGCGGATGGCGCAGGCGCTCGCCCTCGCCGTCCGCGACCGACAGCGGCTGCCCGAGCCCGGCGCACCGCTGGTCGTCCCGCACGACGACGGGGACCTCGTGCTCGACCGGGAGATCGCCCGCGCGGCCCGGCAGGGGGCCCGCGACACCCGTCTGCCGCACAATCTCGCCCGTCCGTACTTCGCCTTCCGGGTCGTCGACGCCCTCACCGCGCAGCTCGCCGAGCGGATCGGCGCCGACCCGTACGGCGGCCCCAACTTCCTCGGCCCCGACGACATCGCCCAGCTCGGCAAGGGTGTCGCGGCCAGCCAGGCGGTGCACTCCGCCATCGAGGAGCTGTGGCCGACCCTCACCCCCGAGGGGTTCCTCACCGACTATCTGGCCGACCCCGTGCACGTACCGGACGAGGACGCCGAAGCCGTCCGGCGGGCCCCCGGCGACGGAGCGTGGACCCCCGCCGACGTTCCGCTGCTCGACGAGGCGGCGGAGCTCCTCGGGGTCGACGACAGCGCCGAACGCGCGGCGGCCGAGGCCGAGCGGCAGGAGCGGATCGCGTACGCACAGGGCGTGCTGGAACTGTCGAGGGGCTCGGAGACGTACGAGTTCGAGGACGAGGAGTCCGAGGTCCTCGCCGCCCACGACATCGTCGACGCCGAACGGATGGCGGAGCGGCACGAGGAGGCCGATCACCGCAGTGCGGCCGAGCGCGCCGCCGCGGACCGGTCCTGGGCGTTCGGGCACATCATCGTCGACGAGGCGCAGGAGCTGTCGCCGATGGCGTGGCGGCTGCTGATGCGCCGTGCGCCGACCCGTTCGATGACCCTGGTCGGCGACCCGGCGCAGACCTCCGAGGAGGCCGGTGTCGGCTCGTGGGAGAAGATCCTGGAGCCGTACGTCGGTGACCGCTTCGAGCATGTCCGGCTCGGGGTCAACTACCGCACGCCCGCCGAGATCATGGAGCTGGCCGCCGGGGTCGTGCGGGCCGGGGATCCTTCCTTCGAACCGCCCGGCTCGGTGCGGTCCACCGGCGAGACGCCGTGGACGCGGGACGCCGGGGAGGACCTGGCGGGTGCCGTGGCGCGGGCGGTCGCGGAGCTGACGCCCGCACAGGGGCGCCTCGCGGTGATCGCTCCGCAGGAGCTCCACGAGGAGATCGCGGCCCCGCTGGACGGGATCACGGCCGGTGCCGAACCGGATCTGACCCGGTCGGTGGTACTGCTCGGCCCGCGCCAGGCCAAGGGGCTCGAATTCGACCATGTGCTGGTCGTGGAGCCCGCCGGGTTCGGGACCAGCGACCTGTACGTGGCCCTGACCCGTGCCACGCAGCGGCTGGGCATCGTCCACCGGGAGGAGCTGCCCGAGGCGCTGCGCCGAGGGGGCCTGCCGCGGCTGCCGTGAGCGGGAGGCGCGGGCGAAGAGCCGGTGCGCGGCGCGCGGCTCCGCCCGTGAGGGCCGGGGCCGGGGAGGCGCGAGGGCGACGGAGGTAATTGCGTCGACACCGCCCGCCGCGCCCGGCAGAGTGGCTGCCCGTGACGAGCAGTGAGCTGTGGACCCGTGCGACCGCCGACCGTTACGACGCCGAGGAGCGCGAGATGTCCTCGGCCGCCGTGCTCGGGCCGACCCTCGACTTCCTCGCCGGACTCGCCGGAGACGGCCGGGCGCTGGAGTTCGCCGTCGGGACCGGCCGGGTGGGCGTCCCGCTCCGGGAGCGCGGTGTGCCCGTGGTGGGGATCGAACTGTCCGAGCACATGGCCGCGGTCCTGCGGCGCAAGGCCGACGAGGAGACCCTGCCGGTCACTGTCGGGGACATGGCCACCACCGTCGTCCCCGGCGAGTTCTCCCTGGTCTACCTCGTCTACAACACCCTCACGAACCTGCTCACGCAGGACGAACAGGTCGAGTGCTTCCGCAACGCCGCACGCCATCTGGCGCCCGGCGGCCGTTTCGTCATCGAGCTGGGTGTGCCGCCGTTGCGTTTCCTGCCGCCGGGACAGGTCGCGGTGCCGTTCGACGTCTCCGAGCGGCATCTCGGCTTCGACACCTTCGACCTGGTCGAGCAGATCCTCGTCTCGCACCACCTCACCCGCGACGGCGACGACGGCCGCTACCGCCGCGACGATTCCCGGCACCGGTACGCATGGCCGGCGGAGCTCGACCTGATGGCCCGGATCGCGGGGCTCGAACCGGAGCGGCGCGTCGCGGACTGGGACGGGGCGCCGTTCACCCAGGACTCCGCGAAGCACATCTCCGTGTGGCGCAAGCCGGTCTGAAACCCCTCTCCCGGCCCCACTTGCCGGGTCGGGCGGGGGCGAGGGCCCGGCAGCACCGGGACCGGGCGGCGCGACCGGGCCTCGCGCCGCCCGCCGGCGGGCGGCCCCGCGGCAGGCGTCGCCCGGGTCCTGCGTCGACATCGGCATCGCGCAACCGCGCTCCGTGCGGCACCGAACCCGCCATGGTTGCTGTGATCTTCGACACATCAACCGTTTCGCGCCGTACGGGCAGGCGTCATACACGTGTCATGTCCATGACTCGCAGGTGACGGCCGGTGCACACCCGCGCGAGGAAGTCCGTATTGCCGCATCGCGGGGTCTTTTGGAGTTCACACCCGCTTAACGCGCGTAGACACCGAGGGGCCGATGAAACATCTTCACCTGTTGACCCCGCAGAGTCCACACCAGTTAACTACCGCCGATCACGCCCAACGGACCCTCGAATCGGGAGACTTCATGTCGATGCCGTTACCCGGCGCGCCCGCTCTGCCGTCGGCGCCGGACCTGGTCATCGCGGTCAATCCGCTCCACCGTCCCTCCCCTCGGCTGACTGCCGCCGCGGTCCGGGCGGGCGCACTCGGTGTGCTGGAGCTGCCCACGGGGGACGCGCGCGGGGCCGGAGAGTTACTGGCCCGTACCGACCGGTGGACCCGGGCACCGTTCGGCGTACGGCTCCGCCCCGGCTGCGTACTGCCGGACGGCGACAGCCCCGACTCGCTCCCCGCCGGTGCGGGCACCGTCCTGCTGGCCGATACCGCCCGCCGCCCCGCCGACTTCCCCGGCCGCCGGGTCCTGGTGGAGGTCACCGATCTGGCCGGAGCCCGCGCGGCGGCCCGCTCCGGCGCACACGGTCTGGTGGTGCGCGGTCACGAGAGCGGCGGCCGTGTCGGCGGGCTGAGCACCTTCATCCTCCTGCAACAGGTCCTGGCCGACGAGACGCTGGGGCTCCCCGTGTGGGCCTGCGGGGGCATCGGACCCCACAGCGCGGCGGCGGCCGTCGCGGGAGGCGCCGCCGGGGTGGTGCTCGACACGCAGCTGGCGCTGTTCGACGAGGCCGAGCTGCCCGCCGGGATCGCGGACGCCCTGCGCGGGCTCGACGGCTCCGAGACCGTGGTGCACCACGGCCGGCGCGTGCTGCGCCGCCGGGGGCCCGGAGCGCCCCGACTCCCCGATGATCCCGAGGAGTTCGCCGCCCGTATCGGCTCGGACGATCTGCGCACCCAGTTCCTGCCGGTCGGGCAGGACGTCTACCTGGCCGGATCGTTCGCCGCCCGGTACACCCGGGTGTCCCGGGCGCTGCGGGCGGTCCGCGACGCCGTGGCCGGGGCACTGGCCGACGGCGCCCCCGGCTCCGCGCTGGCCGCGGGATCGCCCGGGGCCCGGACGCTCGGCACGGCCCTGCCCGTCGCCCAGGGCCCGATGACCCGGGTCAGCGACCGGCCCGCGTTCGCCGCGGCCGTGGCGGCACAGGGCGGACTGCCCTTCCTGGCACTGGCGTTGGCGGGACCCGAGCGCACCCGCGCCATGCTGGAGGAGACCAGGGCCCTGCTCGGAGACACCTCCTGGGGCGTCGGCATCCTGGGCTTCGCGGACGACGCCGTGAAGGACGCCCAACTGGAAGTGGTCCGTGAGCTGCGGCCCTCGCACGCGATCATCGCGGGCGGCAGGCCCGCGCAGGCCGCCGCCCTGGAGGCCGAGGGCATCACCACCTTCCTGCACGTGCCGTCGCCGGGGCTGCTGCGGCAGTTCCTGGCGGCCGGGGCTCGCCGGTTCGTCTTCGAGGGCTCGGAGTGCGGCGGCCACGTGGGCCCGCGCGGCAGCTTCCCGTTGTGGCAGGCGCAGACCGAGGTGCTGCTCGACTTCCTGGCCGAGTCCGGCGGCCGGGGCGCGGACGAGCTGACCGTGCTCTTCGCGGGCGGCATCCACGACGAACGGTCGGCGGCGATGGCGGCGGCCCTGGCCACCCCGCTGACCCGGACCGGGGTGGGCTTCGGCGTGCTGATGGGCACGGCGTACCTGTTCACCGAGGAGGCCGTGGCCGCCGGGGCGATCCAGCCGCTGTACCAGCGTCAGGTGATCGCCGCGGAGCGCACCGACCTGCTGGAGACGGCTCCCGGGCACGCCACCCGCTGCGCGCACTCCGCGATCACCCGCGACTTCGCGGCCCTCAAGGAGGGGCTGCGCGAGCGCGGGGTGCCCGACCGGGAGGCGTGGGAGCAGCTGGAGCGGTTCAACGTGGGCCGGCTGCGGCTGGCGTCCAAGGGCATCGAGCGGGTCGGTGACGAACTGCTGGCGGTGGACGAGGACCGCCAGGCGGACGAGGGCATGTTCATGGCCGGCGAGGTGGTGGTGCTGCGGCACGACCCGACCGATGTCGCGGCCCTGCACACCTCGGTGACCGAGGGCGCGGTTCGCCTGCTGCGGGAACGCTCCACCGGTTTCGGCCCCGGCACGCCCGCCGAGGAGCCCGCGCCGCTGCGGATCGCGGTGATCGGCATGGCCGGCATGTTCCCGGGCGCGGCCGACCTGACCGAGTTCTGGGCCAACGTCCTGTCCGGCGAGGACTGCGTCTCGGAGGTCCCGGCGGACCGCTGGGACCCGGAGCTGTACTACGCACCGGACGGCGACGGCGAACGCACCCCGTCCCGCTGGGGCGGCTTCCTGCCCGAGATCCCCTTCGACCCGCTGGTGTACGGCATTCCGCCGGCCTCGCTCGCGAGCATCGAACCCGTGCAGCTGCTGGCGCTCGAAGCGGCCCGCCGGACACTGGTGGACGCCGGGTACGACGCGCCGGGCACCGACCACCGGCGCACCTCGGTGATCTTCGGGGCGGAGGCGGGCAGCGACCTGTCCAACGCGACGACGCTGCGCACGGTGCTCCCCTCGTACACCGGGAGCATCCCGGCGGGTCTCGACGAACAGTTGCCGAAGCTGACCGAGGACTCCTTCCCGGGCATGCTGGCCAATGTCATCGCGGGCCGCATCGCCAACCGGCTCGACCTGGGCGGCGCCAACTACACGGTGGACGCCGCCTGCGCCTCCTCGCTGACCGCGGTGGACGCGGCCTGCAAGGAACTGGTCACCGGCACCAGCGACCTGGTGCTGTGCGGCGGCGCCGACCTGCACAACGGCATCAACGACTTCCTGCTGTTCTCCTCGGTGCACGCGCTCTCCCCCTCGGGCCGCTCGGCCACCTTCGACAGCTCCGCCGACGGCATCGCGCTCGGCGAGGGCGTGGGCTGCGTGGCGCTGAAGCGGCTCGCCGACGCGGAGCGCGACGGCGACCGGATCTACGCCGTCATCGACGGGGTGGGCAGCGCGAGCGACGGCCGGGCGCTGGGGCTGACCGCGCCCCGCCCCGAGGGCCAGCGCGCGGCGCTGGAGCGGGCGTACACGGGTGCGGGCGTCTCCCCCGCCGAGGTCGGCCTCATCGAGGCGCACGGCACCGGCACCGTCGTCGGCGACCGTACCGAACTCTCCACGCTCACCGAGGTGTTCACCGAATCCGGGGCACTGCCCGGCAGTTGCGCGATCGGTTCGGTCAAGTCGCAGATCGGGCACACCAAGTGCGCGGCCGGCATGGCCGGTCTGATCAAGACAGCGCTCGCCCTCCATCACGGGATCAAGCCGCCGACCCTGCACGTCCGCGAGCCCAACTCGGCCTGGGACAAGGGGTCGAGCCCGTTCGTCTTCCACGCCGAGGCCCGACCGTGGCCGGTGGAGCCGTCGGGACGGATCGCCGGGGTCAGTGCCTTCGGTTTCGGCGGCACCAACTTCCACGTGGTGCTGCGCGCCCACGAGCAGGCTCCGGCGCCCCACACACTGGACGGCTGGCCCGCCGAGCTGTTCGTGTTCCGCGGCAGGGACGAGGAGGCCGCCGCCCGTTCCGTACGACGCCTGCTCGACCTGCTGGAGCGGGGCGGGCCCTGGCGGCTGCGGGACTACGCCCGGCACGCCGCGCTCCGCGCCGACCGGGCCGCGCTGAACGAGGAACCCGTCCGGTACGCGGTGGTGGCCGACTCGCTCGAAGCGCTGCCCGGCCTGCTGGAGCGGGCCGTCTCCGGTGAACACGCCCCCGACGACGGCGTGTTCGTCGCGGCGCGGGAGCAGGAGGGCCTGTACGGGGACGCGGGGGCGGCCCCCGCCGAGGCGCTGGCGTTCCTCTTCCCGGGCCAGGGCAGCCAGCGGCCGGGCATGCTGGCGGACCTCTTCGTCGCCTTCCCCGAACTGCACCGCTACCTCCACCTCGGTGCCGAGTGGGCCGAGGCGCTCCACCCGCCCACCGCCTTCGACGCGGACACGAGGGCCGGGCAGCTGGCCAGGATCACCGACACGGCCGTGGCACAGCCCGCGCTCGGCATCGTGGAGCTGGCCGCGGCCGATCTGCTCGGCAGCCTGGGGGTGCGGCCCGCGATGGCGGCGGGGCACAGCTACGGCGAACTGGCGGCGCTGGGCGCCGCCGGGGTGTTCGCCCCGGAGGACCTGCTGACGGCGAGCGCCGCCCGCGCCACGGCGATCCTCGGCGCGGTCGACGGCGGCGACCCGGGGGCGATGGCGGCCGTGAACGCCTCCGCGGAGCAGATCGAGGAGGTGCTGCGGCTGGCCGGCCTGCACGGCGACGTCGTCACGGCCAACCACAACTCGCCGCGGCAGACCGTCATCTCGGGCCCGACCGAGTCGGTGGAGGCGGCCTGTGCCGCGTTGCGGGACGCCGGCCGCTCGGCCAAGAAGCTCCAGGTGGCCTGCGCCTTCCACAGTCCGGTGCTGTCGGGTGCGGGCGACGCCTTCGCCGGGCACCTGGCGCGGGTCGCGCTGCATCCGCCCGCCTTCGACGTGTGGGCGAACCGGACCGCCGCGCGCTATCCGGCCGCGCCCGAGGACATCCGCGCGTCACTGGCGGCGCAGATCGAGGCGCCGGTGCGGTTCACCGAACAGATCGAGGCCATGTACGAGGCGGGGGCCAGGGTCTTCGCCGAGGTCGGCCCCGGCCGGATGATGTCGCGGCTGGTGGACGCCATCCTCAAGGGCCGGCCGCACCGCACCGTGCCGGTGGCCGCCGACCACCGGGGCGGTCTGCGCGGACTGCTCGACGCCCTGGCCCGGCTCGCGGTCCTCGGCGTCGACGTGCGCCTCGCCCGGCTCGTCCGGGGCCGTGACACCGTCGATCCCGGGACCGCCACCGCGCCGCGCGCCGCGGGCTGGACGGTCGACGGCCATCTGCTGCGCCGCGCCGACGGCACCATCCCGTCGGGCGCCCTCCATCCCCCCACCCAGATATCGGAGTCGGTCGTGTCGGAGCATCTCCACAACAACGGTTCCCTGTCCGGCCCCGACGCCCTGATCGCGGAGTTCCTCCGCAGCAGCCGGGACATGGTCGCCGCCCAGCGCGACGTGCTGCTGCGCTACCTGGGCGGGGCCGACGCCGGCCACACGGCGCCTTCGGTGCCGAGCGCCCCGGTGTACGCGCAGACCGTGGCGCACGAGCCGCCGGCGCAGCTCGCCCCGGCGCCTTCGGCGGGCGACGGCCGGGAGGCCGTGGTGTCCCCGCCCGCCACGGACCGGGAGAGTGTGCTCGGCACCGTCCTCGGGGTCGTCGCGGACCGCACCGGCTACCCGGTCGACATGATCGAGCCCGAACTCGACCTGGAGGCCGATCTCAGCGTCGACTCCATCAAGCGCGCCGAGATAGCGGGCGAGCTCGCCACCCGGCTCGGTCTGCCCACCGACACTCCCGACGGGCTCGACCGCCTCAGCTCCGCCCGTACCGCCGCCGCCCTCACCGCTCTGCTCGTCGAGGCGCTCGGCGCCGGTGCACCGGAACCCGAGGCTCCCGCGGCTGCTCCCGCACCGGCCGCGCCCGGGGCCGTCGAGCCGGAGATCGTCGCCCCCGTGCGGCTGGAGTTCACCGAGGAGGCACTGCCCGGGGTGACCGCCGCGGTGCCGGCCGGGGCCCGGGTACTGCTGCTCGGCGGCGGTGCGTCGGCCGAGGCGCTGGCGGACCGGCTGCGGGCCGCGGGCGCCGAGCCGGTGGCCGCCGACGAGGTGCCCGACGAGATCCCCGGCACCGTGTTCTACCTGGGCGCCCTGGACGCCGACGCCCCGCCGCTGCCCGACGCCCTGCCGCTGTTCCAGAAGGTGCTCGCGGCGGCCCCCGCCCGGCTGGTCGCGGTGGAGCGGCGCACCGTGGGCGTGGTCAGCGGTCTGCGCGGCTTCTTCCGCACGGTCTCCCGCGAGTACCCCGAATGCGCCGCGACCCTGCTGGAGGTGCCGGAGGGTGCCGACGCCGGGGCCGTCGCCGAGGCCCTGCTCACCGAGGCCGCTGCCACGGACCGGGAGCCGGTCGTGCTCACCGACGGAACCGTCCGGCGCGCGCTGCGGCTGACCCCGACCGGGCTGGGCGCGCTCGCCGAGACCGGCGCGGGCCCCGCCGGGGACGGCGTGTCGGAGGCGGAGGCCATCGGCCTCGACCGGGAGGCCGTGGTGCTGCTGGTCGGCGGCGCGCGCGGCATCACCGCCCGCTTCGCCCGGACGCTGGCCGCCACCAGCCGCTGCCGTCTGGTCCTCATGGGCCGTACTCCGGTGCCGCCGGAGGCCGAGGACCCGGCGACGGCGTCCGCGGAGGGCCGCGACGCGTTGCGCCGCGCGCTGCTGGCGACGGGGCTGACGCAGCCCGCCGAGATCGAGCGCAGGCTGAACTCCCTGCTGTCGGCCCGTGAGGTGCGCGACACGCTGCGGGAATTGCGGGAGCTGGGCAGCGAGGCCCGTTACCACTGCGTGGACGTGCTGGACACCGAGGCCGTCAGCACCACGGTGAAGGAGGTGCACCGGGAGTACGGCCGCCTGGACGGGGTCGTGCACGCGGCCGGCGTCATCGAGGACAAGCTGATCGCGGAGAAGACCACCGCCTCCTTCGACCGGGTCTTCTCCACCAAGGTCCAGGGGGCCAGGGCCGTGCTGGACGCGGTGGACTCGCTGCCCTCCGGGCCCCGTTTCGCGGTGCTCTTCGGCAGTATCGCGGCGGCCCTGGGCAACCGCGGGCAGTGCGACTACGCCGCGGCCAACGACGCCCTGGAGGAGCTGGGCCGCCGGTGGACCAGGCCCGGCCGGCGCGGGTTCACCGTGCACTGGGGGCCCTGGGCCGCGACGGAGACGGGCGGCGGCATGGTGACCCCCGAGCTGATGCGCTCGTACGCGGCCCGCGGGATCAAGCTGATCGACCCGGACGAGGGCCCGCTGAGCCTGCTGCGGGAGCTGGCCTGGGGGCTGCCGGAGACACACGCCACGGTCTACACCGCCTCGGGCTGGTGACAGGCGTGGAGGCGCGCACACCGGTCGCCGTCGTCGGCATGGACGTCTTCTTCCCGGGCGCCGGCGACCTGGACACGTACTGGCGCAACATCGTCGGCGGGGTGGACGCCATCACCCAGGTGCCGGACGACTGCTGGGACGCCGGTTTCTACGCGCCGGGCGCCACGGACGGGGACCGGCGCAGCGACCGGATCTACTGCCGGCGCGGCGGGTTCGTGGACCGGACGGCCGAGTTCGACGTGGCCCGGTTCGGGATCATGCCGTCGTCGGTGGCGGGGACCGAACCGGACCAGCTGATCGCGCTGGAGGTGGCGCACCGCTCGCTCCAGGACGCGGGGGGCACCGGTGTGCTTCCGTCCGCTCGGGAGCGGGCCGGGATCGTACTGGGCCGCGGCGGCTATCTGACGCCCGGTCTGGTCCGCCTGGACCAGCGGGTGCGCACCGCACACCAGTTGGTCCGGACGCTGAGCGAGCTCGCCCCGCAGCTCGGCGCCGACCAGTTGGAGCGGGTGCGTTCGGCGTTCACCGAGCAACTCGGCCCCGAGCAGCCGGAGTCCGCGATCGGTCTCGTGCCGAACCTGGTGGCCTCCCGGGTCGCCAACCGGCTCGATCTGCGCGGCCCCGCGTACACGGTCGACGCGGCGTGCGCCTCCTCGCTGATCGCGGTCGACCACGCGGTGCGCGAACTGGCCTCCGGGCGCTGCGACCTGATGCTGGCGGGCGGGGTGCACCACTGCCACGACATCACCCTGTGGAGCGTCTTCAACCAGCTCGGGGCGCTCTCCCCCTCCGAGCGCATCCGCCCCTTCCATCAGGACGCGGACGGGGTGCTGATCGGTGAGGGCACCGGGGTGGTCGTCCTGAAGCGGCTCGCCGACGCCGAACGGGACGGGGACCGGATCTACGCCGTGGTGACCGGCACCGGCGTGGCCGGCGACGGCCGCTCGGCCAGCCTGCTCGCCCCGGACCCGGGCGGTCAGGTCCGTGCGGTGCGCCAGGCGTGGCGGGCCGCCGGGCTCGACCCCAGGGCCGCCGGGTCGATCGGTCTGCTGGAGGCGCACGGCACGGCGACCCCGGCCGGGGACCGGGCCGAACTCGCCACGCTCGCCGAGGTGTTCGGCCCCGCCGCGGAGGGCGAGCGGGCGGTCATCGGCTCGGTGAAGTCGATGATCGGGCACACGATGCCCGCCGCCGGGATCGCCGGTCTGATCAAGGCGGCGCTGGCGGTGCACCACGGCGTGCTCCCTCCGACGCTGCACTGCGAGGACCCCCATCCGGCGCTCGCGGAGACCCGGTTCGCCCCGCTGGCGAAGGCGCGCCCCTGGCAGGATCCGGCGGACGGTGCGCCGCGCCGGGCGGGGGTGAACGCGTTCGGCTTCGGCGGCATCAACGCCCACGTGGTGCTGGAGCAGCCGGCTCCGGCCGCCCCCCGGCCGGGGCCCCGGGTGACGGTGAGCGAGCCGGAGCGGGTGCTGCGGCTGGCCGCCGGCACGGTCGACGAACTGGCCGGGCTGCTGGCCGCCGACGACGCCTCGGTCCTGGCCGCGGGCCGGGACGAGCGGGCCCCGGGCGGCGGTCCGGTGCGGCTGGGCGTCGTCGACCCGACCGAACGCAGGCTGAGACTGGCCCGCAGGGCCGTGACCAAGGGCGTGCCCTGGCGGGGGCGCACCGATGTGTGGTTCACCCCTCGTCCGGTGCTGGGGGCGGGCGGTGGCCGGACCGCGTTCCTCTTCCCCGGCCTGGAAGCCGAGTTCACCCCGCGCGTCGAGGAGCTGGCCACGCGCTTCGGGCTGCCCTGGGCCCCCGGCTCCGGCACGCGCGTCGGCGACGTGGGCCGGCACGGCACCGCCGTCTTCCAGCTCGGCCGGCTGCTGGACACCGCGCTGCGCCGGCTGGGCGTGGTGCCGGACGCCGTCGCCGGGCACAGCGTGGGCGAGTGGACGGCGATGGCCTGCGGCGGCATCCACGCGGCCGACGAGGTCGACGCGTTCCTCTCGGACTTCGATCCGGACGCGCTGCGCGTGCCGGGCGTCGCCTTCGGGGTGCTGGGCATGCCCGCGCAGCGGGTGCTGGAGGAGCTCGGGGACCGCGAGGACGTGGTCCTCTCGCACGACAACGCTCCGCAGCAGTCGATGATCTGCGGCCCCGAGGAAGCGGTGGCCGCTCTCGTGCACCGCTTCCGCTCCCAGGGCGTCATCTGCCAGGTGCTGCCGTTCCGTTCCGGTTTCCACACCCCGCTGCTCGCGCCGTACCTGGGGCCGATCCGCGCGGCTGCCGAGCGCTACTCGCTGCATCCGCAGACCACCCCGGTCTGGTCCGCGACGACCGCGGCGCCCTTCCCGGCCGAGGCGGACGCGGTGCGCGAGCTGTTCGTGCGCCATCTGCTGGAGCCCGTCCGCTTCCGGCAGACGGTCCTCGCGCTCCACCAGGCCGGGTTCCGGGCCTTCGTACAGCTCGGCGCGGGCCAGCTCGGCTCGCTCGTCGACGACACCCTCGCCGGGCAGGACCGACTGGTCGTCTCCGCGCACTCCGCGTCGCACGACAGCCTGGCGCAGCTGCGCCGGGTGGTGACCGCGCTGTGGACGGAGGGCGCCGCCCCCGACGTCGCCCCGTTGCTCACCCCGGGCGCGGCCGAGCCCGGCGCCCCGGCGGCGGCGCGCACCGCGCGTACCGGCCGCCCCGGTGTCCGGCTGGACCTCGGCGGGGCGCTGGTGTCCCTGCCCGCCCGGGAGCGCGGCATGCTCGCCCGGGTCCCCGGTGCCGGTGCGGCTGCGCCGGTTCCCGGTGCGGCGGGCGACCCGTTGAGCGCCGAACTGTCCGCGCTGCTCGACGACACGGCGTCGGTGGCCAGGGAGCTCATCGGTGCCCGCGGTCTCGCCCGTCGCGCCCCCGCGGCCCGGCCTGGGCACGGGGTGCCCGCCCGGCGCCCCGCGGGCCCCCCGCCGTCCGCCGGTGTCCCGGCGCCCCCGCCGCGTCCGGCCTCCCCGGGCCGCCCGGCGGAGACGGAACGGGTGCTGCGGGTGGACGTGGCCGAGATGCCCTATCTGCTGGACCACTGCTTCTTCCGGCAGCGTCCCGGCTGGCCCGACGAGGGGGACCGCTGGCCCGTGGTGCCCGCCACCACGGTCGTCACCCACCTCATGGAGTTCGCCGAGCGGGCCCGCCCCGGGAGGCGTGCGATCGCCGTCCACGACGTGCGGCTGCTGAAGTGGATCGCCGCGATCCCCTCGGTGCGGGTGCCGGTGGAGGTGCGGGACGTGGCCCCGGACCGCGTGGAGGTCGCCCTGACCGGCTACTCCCGGGCGGTCGTCGAACTGGCGCCCCGGTACACCGCCGCCCCGGCGGTGTGGCCCACCGACCCGGCCGCGGAGCGGGAACCCGAGCTGCGCGCGGAACAGCTGTACACGGACCGTTGGATGTTCCACGGCCCCCGTTTCCAGGGCGTGAGCGAACTGACGGCCGAGGCCGACCACTACGTACGGGGGGTGCTGACCACTCCGGCGGCGCCCGGCGCGCTGCTGGACAACGTGGGTCAGCTGCTCGGCTACTGGATCATGTCGAAGCTCGACGAGCGCACCACGGTCTTCCCCGTGGCCATGGACCGCATCCGCTTCTTCGGTCCCCATCCCGCCCCCGGCACCCGGCTGACCTGCGCCATCCGCATCACCGAGGTGACCGGATCGACGCTGACCGCCGACATGCAGCTCAGTCGTGAGGGCCGGGTGTGGGCCGAGTTCACCGGCTGGCAGGACCGGCGCTTCGACAACGACGCGACGATGCGCGCGGTCGACCGCTTCCCCGGCAGCAACACCCTCTCCGAGCAGCGCCCCGGCGGCTGGCTGGCGGTCCACGAGCGCTGGCCCGACCTCGCCACCCGCGAGCTGGTGATGCGCAACGTGCTGGGCGGCGCGGAACGCGAGGTGTACGACGGGCTGAAGCCCATGGTCCGCCGTCGCTGGCTGCTCGGCCGGATCGCCGCCAAGGACGCGGTGCGCACCCTGCTGTGGCAGGAGGGCCGCGGCGACATCTATCCGGCGGAGGTGGCCGTGCACAACGCCGCGTCCGGCCGGCCGCTGGTCCGCGGGGTGCACGGGTGCGAGCTGGGCGAGGGCCTGGTCGTGTCGCTCGCGCACTGCCGGGAGACCGGGGTGGCCATCGCCCGCCGGGGTCCCTGCGGGATCGACGTCGAGGAGGTCGCCGACCGCCCGCGGGGCACCGTGACGGCCTCCTGCGACCCGGCGGAACTGGCCCTTCTCGACGGGCTGGTGGCGGCGGGCGGGGAGGGCGCGGCGGTCTGGTTCACCCGGTTCTGGACGGCCAAGGAGGCGGTCTCCAAGCGGCTCGGGACCGGGCTGCGGGGCCGCCCCGCCGACTTCCGGGTGGTGGCCGCGACCCCCGAACGGCTGAGGGTGGTGGCCGAGGGCGTGACCTACGAAGTGAACAGCACCGAAATGACCAGCGGTGCACGGGAGCCGGACGGGCGGCGGTTCGTCGTCGCCTGGACGGCGGACGACAGGACGACAGGAGTCCAGGATGAGCACTGAAGCAATCGGGCGGCCCACCGCGACGGCCGCCGTTCCGGGGGACGAACTGCGGGAGAAGGCCCTCCGCGACATCGCGGGCATGCTCCGCGACCTGCTGGCCGAGGAGGGGCTGGACGACGTCGAGATCGGCCGGGAGACCACGTTCCACGACGATCTCGAACTGGAGAGCATCGACCTGGTCACGCTCGCCGGTTCGCTGCGCGAGCACTACGGCGAGAAGGTCAACGTGGCCCTGTTCGTCGCCGACCTGGAACTCGACGAGATCATCGCCCTGACGGTGGGACAGCTCGTCGACTACGTGGCGGACTCGCTGCGGGCCGCGCCATGAGCCGGGGCGCCTCCCCCTCCGTGTGATCGCCCGCCGAGTGCTTGCTCGTCCGGCAGTCCCCCACGGCAGGCGCACCCCGTGTGCCGCCACAACCGACGAAAGGGCCCGACCCCCCATGCCCAAGATCCGTACCGGTGAGATCATCACCCATGTGCAGCGGTTGCCGGCCACGACCGCGCCCGCCCACGGCGGTGAGCCCCAGGTCGTCGTCTTCGTCCACGGGCTGCTCACCGACAGCCTCGCCAGCTACTACTTCACGCTCGGCCCCGCCTTCGCCGCCGCCGGGCACGACGTCGTCATGTACGACCTGCGCGGCCACGGGCGCAGCGACCGGCCGCGCACCGGCTACCGTCTGGAGGCGTTCGTCGACGACCTGGCGAAGCTGCTGGACGGCCTGGACATCACCGGCCGGGTGCATCTGGTCGGCAACTCCTTCGGCGGGACGGTCGCCGCGGGCTTCGCCGCCTGGTACCCGGACCGGGTGGCCACGGTCACCATGATCGAGTCCGAGCCGCCGGTCGCCCTGTGGAACGAACACATGAGGGAGGGGCTCGCGGACGCCAGGACGCACCTGGTGCTGGAGGAGTCCATCAGCTGGATCGCCGCCCATCACGGCGCGCACACCGCCCGGCTGTCGCGCAACGCCGGCCGGATCCTGCGGACGACGACGCTCGCCGAGGACGTGCCGCTGAGCCGGACCATCGACGACGACCTGTCCGCGCTGACCTGTCCGCTGCTCGCCGTCTTCGGCGACGAGTCGGGGCTCAGTGCCCAGGTACCGGACCTGGAGGAGCGGGTGGCCGGCTGCCGCACGGTGGTCCTGCCGGAGCAGGGCCACTCGGTCCTGGTCGAACAGCCCGCCGTCACCCGCGATCTCATCCTGGAGTGGATCGCCGAGCACACCCCCGCGGGAGCGTTGCGGTGACGCGTTTCCTGCTGGTCGTACCGCCTCTGGTCGGTCACACCAACCCGCTGGTCGGGGTGGCCGACGAGTTGGCCGGGCGCGGGCACGACGTCGCCTGGTGCGGGAACGCAGAGCACCTCGGACGGCTCGTGGGCGAGGGCGCGCGGATCTACGACTGCCCGATGCCGCACGACGAGCGAATGGTCCGGGCCCCGGGGCTGACCGGCCCGGCCGCGTTCCGGTTCCTGTGGGAGAACTTCTTCGTCCCCCTGGCCGACGCCATGGCCCCCGGTGTCGACGCCGCCGTCGACGACTTCGGGCCCGACCTCGTCCTCACCGACCAGCACACGCTGGCCGGTGCTCTCACCGCGGAGCGGCGGGGCATCGTTCACCTCACCTCGGCCAGCACTTCGGCCGAACTCGTCGATCCACTGGCCGCGTTCCCGAAGATCGGCGCGTGGCTGCGGAATTTGCTGGACGGCCTGCGCCACCGCATCGGGGATCCCGACGCCGAGGGCGATCCGCGGTTCTCCCCGTACGGGGTGGTGGCCTTCACGGGGCGGGAGCTGATCGGTGACGCGCCGCTGCCGCACGACCGGGTCCGGCTGGTCGGCCCGGTCATCGCGCCACGCCCCGGCGGCGGCGACTTCCCCTGGGAGGCGCTGGACGGGGACCGCGAGCTGGTGCTGGTCTCGCTGGGCACCGCCAACCCCGACACGGGGGGCCGTTTCCTGCGGGAGGCGGTCACCGCCCTGGACTCGCTCCGCGACCGGGTCCAGGGCGTGGTCGCCGACCCCGGCGGTCTGCTGGAGGACGTCCCGGACGGCATCCTCGTACGGGAGTACGTGCCGCAACTCGACCTGCTGGCACGGGCGTCAGCGGTGGTGTCGCACGGCGGGCACAACACCGTCTGCGAGTCGCTGTGGCACGGGCTGCCGCTGGTCCTGGCGCCGATCCGGGACGATCAGCCGATCGTCACCGAGCAGGTCGTCACGGCGGGCGCCGGCGTCCGGGTCCGTTTCGGGCGGGTCGACGCGGCCCGGCTGCGGACGGCTCTGGAGACCGTGCTGGACGACACCGGCGGGCACCGCACCGCGGCCCGTGCCATCGGCCGCTCCCTGCGGGCGGCCGGCGGCCGACGGGCCGCGGCCGACCTCGTGGAACGCGCCGCGGCCGGCACACCCGTCCACGGCTAGTGCTGTGGCCGGAAAGGTTTGCCGGAAAGCCCGCGGCGTCCGGTGCGGTGCATCGCAAGGCGGAGCATTGCCCGCGTACTGGATGTACTCGGGTGATGCGACAACGTGGCGAGGTGCCGTGCCGGGCGTCGCGAGCCGGCGAACCTTCCCGGCCACAGCACTAGGTCATGTTTCGAAAGCAGCGTGCGTGCCGGGCGTTCCCGGCCGGGCGGGACTTTCGAAACACTCCCCGGGGCCTTTCGTTCGGATCGTGCCGGGCTGATCCGGCCCGATCCGAACGGAAGACCCCGGGTTCCTCCCTTCGGGCCGGGGCTTCGTCCGGTGCGTGCGGTCGCGGGGCGGAGGACCGCCGCGGCGGAACGGCACCGGACCCGCCCCCGCACGCCCCGAGCACGCACGAACCGCACGGCGCACCACCGGGCCGACGGCCCGCCCCCGCTCTCCTTCCTCGATGGGTTTCCCATGACACACCCCGTACGGGACGAGGCTCCCGACACCGCCCCGGCACCGGACGGCACGGCTCCCGCGACGCCGCTGCGGATCCTGCTGCGCTACGCCCGGCCGCATCGCGCGGTGCTCGGCGCCACCCTGCTGATGGTGCTCGCCGCCAGCGCCTCGGGGCTCGTCCAGCCCCTGGTCGCCCAGCACGTACTGGACGGGCTGGGCGAGAGGCGCGGCGTGCTGGGCCCGGTGGTGCTGCTCGCCGCGCTGGTCGTGCTCGGCGCCGCGCTCACCGGGCTCCAGTCCTGGTGGCAGCAGCGCACCTCCGAACGTGTGGTCCGGCAGATCCGCACCGAACTGGTGCACCGTCTGATCCGGTTGCGGGTACCCGAGTTGGAACACCGCTCGCCGGGCGACCTGATCGCGCGCGTCACCTCCGACAGCGTCCTGGTGCAGAACGCCGCCACCGAGGGCATGGTGATGGTGGCCAACGGCGTCCTGAGCATTCTCGGCGCCGTCGTCCTGATGGGCGTGGTGCATCCGGGTCTGCTCGGGGTGACCGCCGCCGTCATGGTCGCCGTGGGCGTGGTGATGGGGCTGATCCTGCCGCACATCCGGAAGGCGGTGGCACGGGCGCAGGAGTCGGTCGGGGCGATCGGAGCGACCCTCGACCGCACGCTGGGCGCGTACCGCACCGTCAAGGCCAACGGCGCCGAGGGCCGGGAGACCCTGCGCGCCGAGGCCGCCGTCGAGGACGCCTACCGCGCCGGTCTGACCGGGGCCCGCTACGTGGCCTGGGTGAAGGTGCTGTCCGGGGTGTCCATCCAGGCGGCGTTCCTCGCCGTGCTCGGTGTCGGGGGTGCCCTGGTGGCCTCCGGAGGCCTCACGGTCTCCGCCCTGATCGCCTTTCTGCTGTACGTGTTCTACCTGGCCAGTCCGATCGGTTCGCTGGTCGCGGGGCTCAGCACGCTCCAGCAGGGGCTGGGCGCGATCGGCCGCATCGAGCAGGTGCGCAGCATGCCCGCCGAGGACGACGTGGACGTGCCGTCCGCCGGTGCGTCGACGAAGGGCGGTGCTCCGCCGGTCGAGTTCGACGGCGTCCGGTTCTCCTACCCGGGCCGCGGGCCCGCCCTGCGGGGCATCACCTGCGCGGTGCCCGGCGGCACCCGGACCGCGCTGGTGGGTCTGTCGGGGGCGGGCAAGACCACTCTGTTCTCGCTGCTCCAGCGCTTCCACGAACTCGATTCCGGCACCATCCGGATCGACGGCGTGGACATCGCGACGCTGCCGCGCGCGGAGGTGCGCCGCCGCATCGCGTACGTGGAGCAGGAGTCGCCCGTGATGGCCGGCACCATCGAGGACAACCTGCGGTACGCGGCGCGGGACGTGGCCGGCGAGGACATCGCCGAGGTGCTGCGGCTGACCCGGCTCGACTCGCTGATCGCCCGGCTGCCCGAGGGTTTGCGCACCGAGGTCGGCAACCGCGGTGTCACGCTGTCCGGCGGGGAGCGCCAGCGCCTGGCCATCGCGCGCGCCCTGCTGCGCCGCCCGGAGGTGCTGCTGCTCGACGAGGCCACGGCACAGCTCGACGCGAACAACGAACGCGCCCTGCGGGACGCCGTCGACCAGGCCGCGCGGCGCTGCACGGTGATCCTGATCGCGCACCGGCTCTCCACGGTCACGGAGGCGGACCAGATCGTGGTTCTCGAACACGGGCGGGTGCGGGCCTGCGGCAGTCATGCGGAACTGGTCGCCTCCGACGGCCTGTACCGCGAGCTGGCTGCGAGTCAGATGCTGGTGCCGGAGGTGGAGGACCCGCCGTCCCTCGCGGGCACCACCACCGCGGGGCCCGACGGACACTCGCCCGCGGGGGAGGAACGGAGCTGCCCCACCGACTGACCGACCGCTCCCGAAGCGCCGCTTCGGACCTTTCCCCGGAACGGGACGAGGGCGCCCGGCCTTCCGGCCGAACGCCCTCGTCCTCACGGCTCCCCGACAAAGGGACCGGGAATTCCATTTCCGTTTTCGCGGATACAGAATTCCCCATGCCCTTTTCAGGGTTTCACAGCGGGAGAATTACACCCGACCGGTTCAGCCGGTAATACGGTTGAGCAGGGCGAGATATCCGTCGCGGTGCCCGGCCGTATTCGGGTGGTAGGACTCGTTGAGCTTGCTCCACTCCAGGCTCGTGACCCATTCGGAGCCGCCCGAGCAGATGCTGTGGGGGTCGAACGCGGACCGCGGGTCGAGGTAGGTGAATCCGGCGGCGGAGGCAGCCGCCGACTCCACACCGGCCAGCGTGTCGGCCGCCGAATTGAGCGCCGTGCGCTCCTTGTCGCTCAGCCCGAAGATGCCGCAGTTGCCGCCGATGGTGTAGAGGCGCGGGTAGCCCACGACGACGACCCGGGCCTGGGGGGCGCGGGCCCGGATCGCGGAGTAGACCTGCTGGAGCCGGCCCGGAAGGTACCCGGTCGCGGCGGCCTTGGCGGCCTCGACGCCCGCGATGCAGTCCTTGTCGTCGATGGTGAGGATGCAGTTCTTCAGCACCTCGACGAAGCCCACGTCGTTGCCGCCGACCTGGACGGTCACCAGGGTGGTGTCCGCCGTCACCCGGGGCACCTGATTGGCCAGCAGCTCCGTGGTGGTGTCACCGGAACAGGCCGCCTCGACGAAGGCGTGGTCCGGGTGCTGGGCCGCCCACAGCCGGGTGTACGACAACGGCCCCCTGCGGCACGCGTCGTCGGGGTTGTCGTACGTCCGCGTGCCGACGCCGACGGTGTAGGAGTCGCCGAGCGCCACGTACTTGCCACCCGCGGCGTGCGCCGGGGTGGCTAATGTCACGCCGAGCAATAAGGCCGAAGCCATACCGAGAAAGATCTTCAGGGCTCTCATGGAGTCCTCTCCGGTTGATGAAATTACCGACCCCAATGAAATACCATTGATGAATGCGGCGGAACACCCGCCCATCGGAAAAAGTTCAAAACTCCCGATGACGCCCGCTCAAAAAGTACCGACCGCCGGAAGAACCAGATGAAAGCGGACCAAGTGGGGCCAGGAGATACGGAGGCGACCGCCGCTCAGAAATGCGCCACAAGGGCGGAAACGGCGCGGAGAACACCGTGCCGGTTTCCTCGTTCGCGCACCAGGGCGTGCGGTCCCGGGCGTCGTCCCCGGTTCGGCCCGGACGCACGGACCGACCGGGCGTAAGCTGCGCTCAGCACGGACGCGGCGGGGGGACTGGGCACATGACGGCTGAGCCGGTACAGAGGTGGGGATCGACCCTCGATTCGGTCGTGGTGTACGCGCAGGGCGCGGTCTGCCGACGCCTGGCCCGGGGTGGTGTGTCGCCCGACGGCCGGGTGCGGGTGACGGGACTGCCCCGCTCGCTGGACCCGGGCTCGCTGCGGGCCCGGGTCCTGGGCGCGCCCGGGGTCCGCGTCACCGAGGCCCGGGTGGAGGTCGAGGCCGAGCCGCTCGGTGCGCAGGCGTCCGACGGGTTGCGGCGCGAGGTCGAGCGGCTGAGCGACGAGTACGCGGCGGCGCGGGGGCGCCGGGACCGGCAGCTGGGCCTGATCGAGGAGGTCGGCGCCCTCCGCCCGGTCCCGCCCGCCCGCAAGCGCGAGGACCCGCACCGCCGCACCCCGGTCGACGCGTGGCTGGAGCTCGCCGACTTCGTCGACGAGCGGCTGACGGGACTGCACCGGCGCCTCGTCGAGCTGGAGGAGGCGCTGCGCGACGTCGAGCACGAACTCGCCGTCGCCACCGACAGGCTCGCCCGCGCCTCCACCGACGCGCCGTCCGCACATGTGCGGACCACGGTCTGCGCGGTCCTGACCCTCGACGGCACCGGCACCGGCACCGGTGACGCGGAGGTGGAACTGGAGCTGGAGTACGGGGTGCCGGGCGCGGTCTGGGTGCCGGCCTACCGGCTCACCCACCGTCAGGGCGACGGCAGCGGCCGTCTGGTGCTGCGCGCCTCGGTCGCCCAGCGGACCGGCGAGGACTGGACCGGCGTGCGGGTGGCCCTGGCCACCGCCGATCTCCGGCGCCGCACCGATCTGCCCAGGCTCCGCTCGATCCGGGTCGGACGCAGTCAGCCCGCCCCCGCGCCTTCCGGCTGGCGCGAGCCCCCGGCCGGGCTCGCCGACCTGTTCTCCGGGTACGACGCGGCAGGCCCCGCCCCGGCCCCGGTCGCCGTGCCCATGGCCGTGGGAGCCGGTTCTGCGGCCGGGCCCGTTCCGCCGCCACCGCCTCCTCCCCCGGCGCCGCAGGGCCATGGCGGTCCGCCGCCCCCGGCTCCCGGTGGCGGGTACGGCGCTCCCCCGGAGGCCTTCGGCGGCGGGGTGCCCGACTTCGCGCGGCAGGCCGGTCCGCGACGGGGCGCCAGGGCGCGGGCCGGCGGTGTTCCCTTCCCGGGTGCCCCCGCCGCCGCCATGGCGCCCGCGGCTCCCGGCGGGGCCGCGCCGCCGCCCCCTCCGGCACCGGTGGCCGGTCCGCCGCAGCCGAGCGGCGCCGAGCTCGACTACGCCGCCCTCGTCCTGTCCGGCCCCGACGAGCAGAGCGGTCGCAGGGGCCGGCTGTTT
The DNA here is from genome assembly GCF_053596315.1 of Streptomyces sp. NPDC001732. NCBI lineage: Bacteria > Bacillati > Actinomycetota > Actinomycetes > Kitasatosporales > Streptomycetaceae > Streptomyces > Streptomyces sp. NPDC001732. Next base: position 81,816 of record NZ_JBSFFY010000027.1, on the reverse strand, counting down.
CCCGGCTCTCCCTTCGACCCGGTGGCGGTCGAGTACCGTCGCCGCGCCGAAGCGGTGGCCGCGCTGCCGCTGCCCGGACAGGCCGTGCGGCCCCGCGAGTCGGCGGGCTCCTTCGACCACCGCTTCGATGCCGCCGCTCGCGCCGACATCCCGTCGGACGGCATCTGGCACACCGTCACCGTCGGCGAGATCCCGGTCGGCCTGCGCACCGAGTACCTCTGCGTGCCGTCCGTGGAGCAGACCGTGTACGGGACGCTGGTGCTCTCCAACGCCACCGACCAGGCGCTGCTGGCCGGCCCGGTGGAGGTCGTCGTCGACGACGAGTTCCTGCTGACCGCCGCGCTGCCCACGCTGGCCCCCGGCGGTGTCCGCCGGGTGGGGCTCGGGCCGGCCGAGGGCGTCCGGGTCGTCCGGCGCACGAACCTGCACGAGTCGACCGCGGGCCTGCGCAACAACACCACCGTGCTCGACCACCGCGTCCACGTGGAGCTGGCCAACCGGCTCGCGAGGCCCGTCACCGTGGAGGTGCGCGAGCGGGTACCGGTCGCCTCCGATCCGGACGTTCGGATCGAGGAACGGGCCGACTGGACGGCGCCCGAGGAGGGTTCGGGACCCGATCGGCACGCCCCGGGCACCCGCGTCTGGCGGCTGGACCTGCCCGCAGGCGCCACCGCCGCCCTCGACGGCGGCTACGAGATCCGCATCCCGGCCGGCAAGGCCCTGGCCGGCGGCAACCGCAGGAGCTGACACACGCCATGTCCACGGCCCCGAAGCCGATCGCCCTCCCCGTCACCGCCGTCACGTGTCTCGAGGACCGCGCCCATGTCGAGCGCGCCGTCGTGCTCGATCTGGAGGCCGGGGTCCAGCGGCTGCGTCTCGGGCCGGTCAGTGCGCTGGTGGTCGACCGGACCCTCCACGCCGAACTGACCGCCGGTCACCCCGCGACCGTGCTCGACGTACGGATCGTCCGCGACTGGACGCCGCACGGCCCACTGCCGTCCACCGACGACTCCGCCCTGCGCCACCGCGTGCACGCCCTCGAAGAGGAACGGCTGTCCCTGGAGCAGCACCGCGACCGGCTGCAGGCCCGCCTCGACCTGCTCGGCCGCCTCGCCACCGACCTGCTGCGGGAGATCGGCGAGGGCACCGGCCACGGGGAGACCGAACGGTCCCGCTGGACCCTCGAACTGGACCGGGTGGACGGCGAGCGCGACACGCACGGCGAACGGCTCCGCACCGTGGAGGCCCGGCTGGCCGCCCTCGCCGTCGAACTCGGGGAGGCCCGGCAGGCCGTGCGTCTCTCCGAGGAGGAGCCCGCCGAGCTGGTCGGCCACATCGAGCTGACCGTGGAGGCCGGGGCCGCCGGGCCGGTCGAGCTGCGCCTGAGCCACCTCACCCCGTGTGCGCTGTGGCGGCCCGCCTACCGGGCCGTGCTCGACGGGGACTCCCTGACGTTGGAGACCGCTGCGACGGTCTGGCAGCGCACCGGGGAGGACTGGTCGGACGTGCGGCTGACCCTCTCGACGGCCCGCTCGGCGCTGGCCACCGATCCGCCCCGGCTGGGCGAGGACCGGCTGGTCCTGGAGGACCGCTCCGCGGCGGAGCGCCGCACGGTGGACGTCGAGCTGCGCGAGGAGGAGATCGGGGTCCTCGGACCGGCGCCGGTGCTCGGTCTGCCGGGGGTGGACGACGGCGGCGAGGCGCGGGTGCTGAGGTCCCCCGCCCCGGTCTCGGTGCCCTGCGACGGCCGCGCCCACCGGGTGCCGCTCTCCTCGTTCACCACGGCCGCGCCCAGTGAGTACGCCTGCTCACCGGAGCTGTCCCCCCTGGTCACCCGGGTGGTGCGGTTCGACAACCTGTCCGGCCACGCGCTGCTCGCCGGGCCCGTGGACCTGGTCCGCGACAGCGGATTCGGCGGCCGCGGCACACTGGACTTCACCGCCCCCGGCGCCCCCGCCCAACTGGCCTTCGGCAGCTGCGACGACTACAGGGTGGTCCGGCACGCCGAGGAGTCCCGCGACACCACCGGCATCACCCAGCGGACCGTGGTGACCCGCACGGTCCGCCTGCATCTGTCCCGGTTCTCCGCCCCCGGGGAGCACGGCGAGCAGGTGGTCGCCCTCCGGGAACGGATCCCGGTCTCCGAGGTCTCGGCGGTGGAGGTACGCCTGCGCGGGGATTCCTGTTCCCCGGCCCCCGACACGGTCGACGCCGAGGGCATCGCCCACTGGAACGTCCCCCTCCCGCCCGGCGGCCGCCGCACGGTCACCCTGGTCTACGAACTGTCGGCGAGCGCCAAGGTCACCGGACTCTGAACCCGGCCCCCGCCGGTCCGGGGCGGAATCCGGATCCCTCGCCGAGGAGCGTCTGCCCGGTAACCCCCTAGCACCCCGTCTCCGGCAGGTGGGCCACGGAGGCGGGGCCGTCGCGGAGCATCGAGGCCAGGTCCCGGTCCTGCGCACGCGCGCCGCGCCGCTCCAGCCGTTTCCGGCCGCCGGGCAGTGCGCCGAGGACCCGGTACCGGACCGTGTTCGTGGCGAGCGCGAGCACCGGCCCCCACGGCAGACGGGGACGCAGTCCCAGGTCGCGCATCCCGGCCGGGCCCACGAAGGCGGTGAGGAGGCTCGTCTGCCGGGCCCGCTCGTAGCGTTGGTGGAGCCGTTCGACGAGGGGGCTGTCGTGGCCGAAACCGCGCTCGGCCTGGGCGTCCATGGTCCGTCGGGCGAGGTCCCGGCCGGCCTGGGTCTGTCCGGCGGCGGACAGCAGGATGTGGTAGTTCCATCGGTGCCGGACGTTCTCGTCGTCGGTCAGCCACTGCGGCGCGACGCCCATCAGCAGGCCGACGTACCGCCACAGGTGCATGAGGTCGTCGCGCTGCCGACGGGTCAGGCGCACCCCGAGTCCGAGGCAGCCGGCGATCACGGTCGCGTCGAACAGCCCGAGGGTGGCCGCCTGGTCGGCCTGGTTGATCGGGAGGCCCCAGCGCGCGCTGTCCCAGCGCGGTTCGAAGTGTGCGTTCACCAGGGCGTGCATGGCGCGCACATGGACGGTGAGACGCCAGCCCTCGGCCCCCGGGCGCAGCCCGCCGGGGCGGGTGACGGCATGGGACCACTTGGCCGTCTCGCCGAGGCGCCGCAGGGTCTCGTCCCCGCCCAGGCCGCCGGTGAGCACCAGCAGGTCGGCCGGTCCGCCGAAGCGGTAGCCGCCGACGAGGGAGAGGAGGGTGAGGACGTCGCCGCTGTTGCGGCCCAGGGAGCGGTAGGCCGCCGCGCCGCGTTCGATCCGGTCCCAGTCGACCCAGTCGGGGACGGCCGTCGCGTGGTCCAGGAACGCCCGCAGCGCGGGCGGCAGTTCCCGGGGGACGTCGGGGGCCGCGCGCAGGGCCTCGCCGATCAGTGAACGCGTGACCCGGTCCGGGTCCCCGGCCGGCAGCCGCATCGCCTCGGCGAGGGCGGCACCCGGTTCGTCGCGCTGGAGGAGAGCGGCCCCCAGTCGTTCCATGAGGGCCTCGTCGACGTCCTTGCCGATGTCTGCGAAGAGGAAGAGGGCACGGGCGATCCTGCGGCCGCGTTCCTCCGCCTCCCGGAAGCGGCTCGGAAACGGACCGACGGCACGGACCTCGCTGCTCTGCGTCATACAACCGTTGTAATGCGAATGATTATTCGCATACAATTCGCTTATGCGTAAGATGCCCCGTCAGGAGCGGTCGCGGGAGATGGTCGAGCGGATCATCGACGCAGGGCGAGTGGTACTGGCACGCGATGGCTACGCACGGTTCGCCACCACTCGGGTCGCCGACGCGGCCGGCATCAGCCCGGGTTCCCTCTACCAGTACTTCCGGAACAAGGAAGAGCTCCTCACCGTGCTCATGGAGCGGTACTGGGCACAGGCGGGCGACCTGGTGGCGGCCTCGCTCGCCGACCATCTCGCCGATCCGCCCGAGCAGTTGATCCCCAATGCGATCGAGGCCCTGCTGTCCGCGCTGGAGCAGGACTCGCAACTCCTTCGCGTCGTGATCGAGGAGGTGCCGCCGAGCTACCACGAGGACCATCTGCATCACCTCCGGCGCCGCGTCCAGGACCTGGGCTCGGCGTACCTCGCGGGACGTGAGCCGCAGGAGCGGAACGGGGCCACCCGTGCCTGGGTGCTCGTGGCCGCCATGGAGGCGCTCAGCGTGCGGTGGATCCTCGACCGGCCCGCCATCCGGCGCGACGAACTGATCGAGGAGCTCACCGCACTCGTGACCAACTACATGTTCCGCGCGGACACGGCCTGACGGCGGTCTGCACCTTCCCCGGCACCGCCGGTCCCGCCCCGACGACGGGGCCGCGGGAACCGGAGAGGCGCGTGGACGGGCGATCCGTGGCAACGGGCCCTGGAAGGGGTCGCGCGCGCCGCTCCCCCACCGCTCGCGGGTTGCGACGAGGTTGTCCGGGGCGGCGTGGGTGTGCTCAGTAGCGCAGGACCGCGGCGATCCGTCCCTCGTCGGCGAGGGTGTCGGTGGGGACGAACCTGACTTCGGCTCCGGTGTCCAGGGCGCGTTCGACGATCTCGTCGACCATGTCGTCACGGGCGCCCGGTTCGCCGGAGCCGGCCGGTTCCAGATGACCGCCCTCCTCCCGCACGACCGTCCGGTAGTCGTCCTCGACCGCGACCACGCGGGCCCGGCCCTCCTCCACGGCCTGCCACACCTCGTCGATGCCGCCCGCGAACTCCCGTCTGCCGCGCGCAGCGTCCAGTTCCGTGACGACGGCGGAGACGGCGGCCGTCTCCCGGGCGGCCCGCGAGGGTTCGACGGCCTCGTGCACGGCGGTGGCCGGACCGTCGGCCAGCCCGCCGTGCTCCACCGTGACCGTCTCCGGGGCCGGCGGGCCGAGTTCCTCCAGCAGGGCCAGGGCGGCGGCGGAGCCGAGGACGTACAGCGGGCGGGGTTCGGCCGCCAGGACGGCACGCAGCTTCTCGTGCGCCTCGCGCAGGAACTGCCGTGTGGCCTCGTCCCTGAAGGTGCTGGGAAGGTCACCGATGCGTTCCTTCCGCTCGGCGTCCGGGGCCTCCAGGCTGCGGGTCAGCGGAAAGCCGTCACGCTGGGCCTCGACCGCGTGCTCGGGATCGCCGCTCCACAGCGAGACCCGGTCGGCGGCCACGGCCAGCGCCCAGTACGGCCGCTCCGCGGCGGCGGCCGCGACCAGGTTGCGGGTGAGGAAGGTGTCCGCGAGGACCACCCGTTCCGGAACGTCCCTGGGCAGCGACCACACCTGGTGCTCCCCCTCCGCCACGTGAATCACCAGGCCGTCCTCCGCATGCACGAGGTCGACCTCGGCTGCGGCGCGGCCCAGCTGGTCCAGGATGGCGATCCGGCGCTCGCGCGGCACGTCGGGGTCCTGGGTGAGCGCCTTCTCCGCCTCGGTGAGGAGATTGCGCAGCCGCACCCGGTCCTGGGCGTTGTCGGGTTCGCGGCGGTGCGTCGGCATCACGAGCGAGACGGCCGGGTACGGACGGGGCCGACGGAGTTCCGCGAGCACCTCACTGCTGAGCACGGGGTTCATGGAGAAGCCTTCCTGCTGGTTCAGTCGTCGACGGCGTCGCGGGCGACCGGGCAGGCCGTGCAGTGGGCACCTTCCGGACGCGGCCGGGCTCGCCGCCGCCGACGGCGAGGACCTCGACGCCCGCCCGCCGCAGCAGGGGGTTGGCGATGGTCTCGCGGTCGTACGTGACGGCGACGGGTTCGAGGGCGACGGTGTCGTTGCCGCTGTCCCACTGCTGACGTTCGGTGGTACAGACGTTACCTCCCGTCCCCACGGCGTGCAGCTCGGGCGGACCGGGGCGTACGGCGTCCCCTGCTCCCGGCCCGCGACGACATCGGACTTCAACGTCCGGAGCTCCGCGACGGCACCCGGAAAGTGCACGGTGAGGTGCGCGAAGGGGGCGTGGCGTCCCACGGCCGGTCACCGACGATGCGCCGGCAGCCGAGGCCACCCCTCAGGGGCGTGAGTGCGGCGCTCGCGAACTCGGCGCGCAGGTCCTCACCCGGAACGGTCTCGGGGGCTGACCGGTGCCGAGCATCCACGGGCCTTCGCCGAGCGCTCGGCGAAGGTCTTCAGCACGGTACGTTCGTACGCGAGGTCCGCCTCGGCACTCGGGGGCCCGCGGCGCTTCCCCTTCTCGTACTTCTCGTACAGAGGGTGCAGGACAAACAGGGCCCGGCCGTCCGCGCACGTGGCCGTGGTCCAGCTCATGCGGCCGTCCCGGTCCCGGTGGTGCGCGGGTGTGTCGCTGTCCGGCGTGTCCTTTCGGGAATCCTCCTCGTAGCGGTCCCGCTGATCCTCCTCGTAGCCGCGCAACCGCTCCTGCGCATAGGGACCGTAGTCCGCTTCGATTTCGTACCGTGTCGTGCGGTCGGCGTCACCGAGCCGGCACGTCTCGTGCGGTGCCCCTTTGCGAGCGGTCTCGGTGGCGATCGTCACGCCGCGTGCGGCGGGGATGCCGGAGCAGGTTCCGTCGGCCGTGCCGAGCGGCTCGTACTCGTCCTCGTACACCGGCAGGTCGAGGCTGTCGACGGGCTTCCCGAGCCTGGCCCCGCAGTGCCGGCCCTTCGAGACCCTGGCCGCGGTGGAGGTGGCGATCCTGGCGAACTCCGGTCGTACGGCCGGGTCGTCCAGGGACTTGTCGAGGGTGGTCTCGACAGTGACGGACAGGCTGTCGGCGCCGTCGCCCCCGGTGCATCGGAGGACCAGGCTCGTGGTCACCTTCTCGTCCTCGGCTGCCCTGAAGAGGTCCCTCGTTCCGGAGCGGGGCGGGGTCGCGCCGAAGAGTCCCGCCCAGCCGTGGCCGACCGGCACGGCGAGCCCGATCGACGTGCCCCTGTAGTAGAGGTGTTCCAGGTTCCGTCCGACGCGGGTGAGGTCGAGGACACGGATCTCGGCGCTTCCACCGCCCCGGACGCGCACCTCGCAGCCCACCAGGTCCGTACCGCTCGCCTCGGCCTTGTCCCTGTCCCCGACCGCCTCCTCGACCTCGACGTCTCCCGGCCCGAGGACGTCGCGCACCACGTTCCGGTCGAGCAGGCCGTCGCAGGCTCCGTCGAGCGCCGCCTCGTCGCTCCAGCGCTGGAAGTCGCCGTGCACCAGGAGATACCCGGCGACGGCGACGGCCGCCGCGACCACGGCCGCGACCACCCGAAGAACGATCCGCCTCACCGCCATCCCTCCACCTCCGAGAGGATCTCGGTGTCGTGGCACCGCTGCTGTCCGGGCCAGCCGCCGGGGTCGGCGAGATAGCTGTCCATCAGTTTGCGAACGTCCTTGGAGAACTTGGTGCGTTCGGCCTCGCCGAGTACGCGCGAGCTGCTGCTTGAGGTCTCCCTGCGGACGGTGACCCGGTGGTAGGTGGCGCCCGCGGCACACTCCGACCGTGCCCACAGGGCGAGTTCGTGCGGCTTCGACTCGGGGATGGCCCTCGTCCGCTCCCCCTCGCGGAAGCCGAAGCTGTCACCGGTGCGGTCGTACTGACCGTTGGCGGACTCACCGAGCGGCCCGGCCCAGCTCGCCGCCGAGACTTCCACCACCGCCCCGTCGGGCGGTGCCGGGTCGGTGTCCATCGGGTCCTGGCGGTCCAGGACGGTGGCATCGCAGACGCTCAGCAGCCGTGAGTCCTGGAGGTCGCCGACGGCGGTCCACCTGCCGGGGAAGCCCGCGCGCGTGCCGAGCCCGCGGCACTTCCGCACGCCCAGACCCGGCTCGTCGATCCTCTCGACCTCCATGTTGGCCCCGTCGGCGTCCGCGGTGACATGGGCCTCGTAGGTGTCGACGACCCGGGTGGGCATCCTCAGTGGCGGGCCACCGCACTTCTGAGCTGCGGTGATTCCGTTGGCGACCTGGACTGCGGTACGGAAGTCGGCGAGGTACTCGGTCGGCTTGTCCTTGCCGGCCCCGGGCAGATCGACATCGGCCGTCACATACATTCCGGACACCTCACGGACCCGCCCCTCCAGCCCGCCGGGGCACTCGGCGACCACCCAGGTCCGCCCGTCCTCGCCCGTCCTGCCGGTGACTCCGGGCACCTCGTACCCCTCGTCGTCACCGCCGGGCAGGATGTCCTCGGCCCGTACCGTCATCGGCAGCCGGGAGACGAGCGCAACGGCCCGCACCCGCACCGCTCCGTGCCCCGGCCAGGTGAGGGAGCAGTTCACCAGGGAGCGGCTCTCCTCACCGGGATCGAGCACGGTCCCGTACTGACGCACCACACCGGCAACGTCGTCGGGCACGAGACCCCGCAGCTCCTCGTACGGCAGCAGCCCCGCACAAGCACGCTTCAACTGCGCCCGGTTCGCCGCCGCATGCCCACTGCGGTCCGCCCGGTCCACGCCGAGGAAGAACACCGCCCCGACGACCGCCGACACGAGCGGCACCCCCATGAACAGCGGCTTGCGCAACCACGACGGCACCCGGTCCACGGAGCCCCCTCACCGGTGGATCAAAAGCTGGAACCTATCAGAGCCGCAACTCCCCACGAGTGGACGCCTCCAGGGCCGGGCGCGACTATCGGTCGCCCACCACGGCGGCGAGTTCGTCTAGCAGGGTGGTGACGGCGGCCTCGGTCATCCGATAGCCGTCGGCGGTCTCGCCGATGTGCCCCGAGGCGACACGGGAGTTCCACCAGTCCTCGAGGAAGCCGCGGGCGTATCCGCCGGTGCTGAATTCGTAGGGATCGGTCACGAGGCAGAAGACGATCATGAGTTCGTAGTCGGGTGTCGCGTAGGAACGCTCGTCCTGCGGGGACGTCCTCATGTACTGGTCGAAGGATCCGACCCGGTTGAAGCGGGTGAACAACCAGAACAGGTAGTCGTACATCAGCGTGGATCGCGCATCGGCGTGCAGGGAGAAGAACCCCTTGTCGTGCACGATGGCCTCCGCGAGTACCCGCATCCGCCGGTCCGCGTCGGGCAGAACGTCGGCGACCTCGCGGAAGGCGCGCACCAGCACCGGGGAGAAGCCGCCGTCGCGCACCGTGGCCAGGGCGTCGATCCGGTCCTGCTCCGAGGTGTCGTGGACGGACTCGTCGACCAGGCCCCTGACGAAGGCCTCGAAGTTCTCCGCGACCGGGGTGATCGCGAAGTCGCCCTCCTGGTCGACGTGCACCACGGCCGGTTCGCCGTGCCTGCCGCACGCGCGATAGTCGAGGGCGAGCATGTCGTGGCCGCCCGACGGTGTGTCGGCGAAGTAGACACCGATGTCGGGGTACTCCCACATGTCGATCCAGAACCGGCTGCCGAACTCGCCGCCGAGCGACTGCGATCTGGTCCGCCCCACGCCCCTGATGCCGGTGATCGCGATGTGGTCGTCGGCCCAGCAGGTCGGCTCGGTCATGGGAAAGTGGTCCCGGCTCGGAATGCCGCCGTTGTGCGCGGTCATCAGCGCGATGTAGGAGTCGGGCAGCCGGTACCCGCCGAGTTCCTCCTCCACGGACGCGATCAGCTCCCGCGTGGGTGGGGTCCCCTCCACGTACTCCTTCAGCGCGTACGCCGAGTCGTCCCAGAACCCGGCCATGTCGAAGCCCTCGAAATGTCCCACTGTGCCCTCCCTGGCCCGGTCGCCGTGGTGAAGCCGCCGGATTCCGCCGGTGGTCGGGTCCGGATCGGCCGTCTCCCCATGATGACGATCACCACTGACAAACGGGGTGCCGGAGTCTTCCGTCCCGGTCACGAAACCCGCTCGATCGTGGACGTGACCATCTCGCGCGGCGGAAGCCGGGGGTGCGATGCCGACGATGCCGGGCAGTCGTGCCGCTCCGGCGAGCGGCTGGCACAGTCCGGGCGCGCCAGGCCACGGCGGCGGCCCTCGTCTGCTGCCAACCGTCCGTTGCCCCGGCGCTCACCGGGGCCGCACGGGCGATGCAGACGCCGCCCGTCCCCAGAGGGCGACGAGGGGCCGGGCCCGGCGAAGGAGTTGTCGGCATCGACGCGTGCAAGCGGCGTCTGCCCGAGCACGTGGACGGGGAGGCGCCGCCCGGATCAGCCCGACTTCGACGGTTTCTGCGCGTCGAAGGCGAAAAGGGTGTTCTTGGCCGCAGCCACGATCACCACACGTCCCGCAACGGTCACGCGCGGGCTTGCGCCCTGCTCGCCCGTCAGGCCATCGACCTGCGGGTCCGTCGCCCACAGGGTTTTGCCGTCATGGGGCGACAGCGCGACCACCCGGCCGGTGGCCGAGCTGAAGTACAGCGCGCCGGCTGCCGCGGCGGGCCCCGACGCACCCTCCACGCCGGTCTGCCGCGACCACTTCTTCCGGCCGGTCGCGGGGTCGAGCGCCGTGACGAGACCGGCCTGCCCGCTCACGTAGAGGGTGCCGTCCACCATGCCCGGCGTCCCCGCGTATGTCTCGGCCAGTCGGGAGTACGTGACCTTCCGCGTGGCCGGGTCGACCCTCGCCACCCCGTCGTAACCGGTCAGCTCCGGTCCCTCCATGTGCACCTGGAGGAGTACGAGCCTGCCGTCGGCGACGCCCATCGGCACGGCGGGGCCGTCGACCGCGACGGGCCTGTCCAGTGCCCCCGAGGCGCGGTCGATCGCGTACAGGGTGGAGTGGCGCACCTCCACGGCGTCGACCTCCGCGTTCGGTGCGCACATCGCGAAGAGCTGTGGGCCCACCGGGACGGGGGCGCACTGCGTACCCGCGGGGAACGGCGTCGTCCAGGCGACCTCACCGCTGTGTGCGTCCCGGGCCTCGAAGCGGGAGTTGGAGGCGTCGACCGTCACGACGGCGGAGCCGACCACAAGGGCGTCCCGGGTCCGGCCCGTGACGGCCTGCGACTGGGCCCCGGACGGCACGGACCACAGTTCCCGGCCGCTGTTCGCGTCGATGGCCACCACCTCGCTGGGAGGGTCCTGCGGGGCGCCCTCGGCGGCGAAGCGGTAGCCGAGCACCGTGTCGTCGGTGGCGCCCACCAGATGCATGCCCTGGACGGGGACGCCCGGACTCTTCACCGTCCACGCCTGCGAGCCGTCCGTGACCCCGATACGGGTCGCGACAACACTGCCGCCCCCGCAGAACAGTGCGTCGCCGTGCGCGACGCAACGCAGCTCGTCGGGGATCTCCGGGCGCCCGCCCCGTACGGTCGTGCGCCATGGCTCGAAGCCGTCCGGAAGCGTGGCACCCGGCGTCGCGACACTGTCGCCCCTGCCGTCGCTGTTCCCCCCGAAGCCGGCCACCTTCAGCACGGCGACTCCCCCGCCGATCGCCGCCACCGCGACCGCGGCCGCGAGCACGGGCCGCCATCGGCGACCCGGACGAGGGCCGACAGGGGTGCCGGTGCTCCCTTCGCCGGAACCGGCCGGGGCGGTGGTCGGGGCGGTCGGCGCCGGGGTGGCCCGTGCCGCGAAGTCGTGCTCGGTGACCACGTCGCGGGTGCGGCCCGCGTCGGCCCCGCCCGCGTCGGTTCCCCCGAGGTCGGCCGGCAGGTCCCGCAGCAGCACGAGGAGTTCGTCCGCCGAGGGACGCTTCTCGGGCTCCTTGTCCAGACACAATTCGACGACCGCGCGCAGAGCCGTCGGCACGGCGTCCAGTGACGGCTCCTCGTGCAGTACCTGGTATGCCGTCATGTAGGGACTGTCCGCGTCGAAGGGACCGTGGCCCGTCGCCGAGTACACCAGCAGCGTCCCCAGCGAGAAGACGTCGGACCGCGGCCCCACACCACGCGGCGCCTGCAACTGCTCCGGCGACATGAAGGGCGGCGTGCCGATGATCCGCCCGGTCATCGTCAGCGTCTCCTGGTCCGCGGCACGCGAAATACCGAAGTCGATGACGCGCGGGCCCTCGGGCGAGAGCACGACGTTCGAGGGCTTCAGGTCACGGTGGACGACCCCCACCCGGTGGATGTCGCGCAGCGCCTCCGCCAGCCCGATGGCGAGCCTCCTCAGCTCCGCTCCGTTCAACGGGCCGTTCGTGGCGATGTGCTGGGTGAGCGTGTTCCCCTCGATATAGGTCGTCGCCATCCACGGCTGCTCGGCCTCGGGGTCGGCGTCGACCACGGCGGCGGTGAACGCGCCACTCACCCGCCGTGCCGCCGCCACCTCCTGCCGGAAACGGATACGGAACTCGTCGTCCCCCGCGAACTGCTGATGGATCAGCTTGATCGCGACAGGGCGCCCCGAACTCGTGCGGGCCAGAAAGACCGTGCCCATGCCGCCCGAGCCGAGCCGCGCCTCAAGCGGGTAGCCGCCGATCTCGGCTGGATCACCTCCGCGCAGCGACACTCTTCCCGACCTCCCGTCCCCCGTGCACCTCTACCACCACGGGCCTGCGTATCTGTGCTGCACACAAACTAGCCGCAGGACAGTACGGCAGAGCAAAGCGGGTGACGACTGAGCCGTGCCCGTCCCTTCTCGGAACGATCACGGCGAAGGGGTGCCGTACGGCGCACAGATCCGGCCACGACCGGGCCGCCACGCCCACGCCCTTCTCGGCCTCACCGTCGCTGTCGTCGTCCGCGCCCTCGAAAGGCTGTTGCTGCAACGGCGACCGGTCCTCACGGACAGTGAGCCCCACCGCACCGGTCGGCCAGGCCGGGATCGCGCCGTACGGGGCAAGGGTCGGGGCCCGGGAGGCGGGGCAGGGATGGCGCTCCCCCGATCCCCGGCCCCTCCCGAAGCCGCCCCGGGAAGATCCTCGCTCCCGCAACAGTTGGTAGAAGCGTGAACAACTTTGGAGTGGCTGCGGCGCGTGAAGTCGAAGTCGTCGTGATCGGCGCCGGACAGGCGGGCCTGTCCGGCGCCTACCATCTGCGGCGCACCGGCCTGGAACCCGACCGCGACTTCGTCGTGCTCGACCGCGCCCCGCGGACCGGCGGGGCCTGGCAGTTCCGCTGGCCCTCGCTGACCTACGGCAAGGTCCACGGCATGCACGCGCTGCCGGGCATGGAGCTCACCGGGGCCGACGACGACCGCCCCTCCTCCGAGGTCGTCGGCGAGTACTTCGAACGGTACGAGCGCACCTTCGACCTGCGGGTCCACCGCCCCGTCGAGGTGAGCGCGGTGCGCGAGGGCGAGAACGGGCGGCTGCTCGTCGAAACGTCCGAGGGCACGTACGCCACCCGCGCCCTCATCAACGCCACCGGCACCTGGGACCGGCCGTTCTGGCCGCGCTACCCGGGTCAGGAGAGCTTCCGGGGGCGGCAGTTGCACACCGCGAACTATCCGGGCCCGGCCGGGTTCGCCGGACAGCGCGTGGTGGTGGTCGGCGGGGGCGCCTCCGGCACACAGCACCTGATGGAGATCGCCGACGTGGCGGCCGAGACGTACTGGGTGACGCGTCGGCCGCCGGTCTTCCGGGAGGGCCCGTTCGACGCGGACCGGGGCCGGGCCGCGGTGGCGATGGTGGAGGAACGGGTCCGGCGCGGACTTCCGCCGCAGAGCGTGGTGAGTGTGACCGGGCTCCCGCTCACCGACGCCGTCCGGCGCGCCCGCGCCCGGGGAGTGCTCGACCGGCTGCCGATGTTCGACCGGATCACGCCCGACGGGGTGGCCTGGAACGACGGGCGGACGGTCGAGGCGGACGTCATCCTCTGGGCGACCGGCTTCCGGGCCGCCATCGACCACCTCGCGCCGCTGAAGCTGCGCAAGCCGGGCGGCGGCATCCGGGTCGAGGGCACCCAGGCGGTCCGGGACGCACGCATCCACCTCGTCGGCTACGGGCCGTCCGCCAGCACGATCGGCGCCAACCGGGCGGGACGGGCCGCGGTGCACGCGATCACCCGGCTGCTGGACGGGCGGAACGCGACGGTACGGACCGACGAGGAACTCGCCCCCGTCACGGCGTGAAGGGACGAGGCGGGCGCCTGCCCGGACGACACGAGCCCGCCCGACAAACGCGAACAAACGAACAAGGGATCGAGTGTTCGCTGGAACGCGTGATCGCTTCACCATTCGTTGCCCGAGGCACCCGCAACGCAGGATGATTACAGGGCGCAAGCGACGGGCTGCAGACCGCGACTGCGTTGTCCCACATATGCAACACGTACAAGGAGAAACACCGAATGAACGTCATCACCAACCTGCTCGCCGGCATCATCCACTTCGTGGGTTGGCTCGTCTGACCGTCGCTCCGCCCGGCGCCGTCGCTCCCCGTCCCACGGGAGCGGCGGCGTCGCCGCGTTTCCGGACGAGCCGCGATCGGGGCCGGGGGCCGGGCCGATCGGGGGCGGGGCGCACTGCTCCCGATCAGCCCGTGGCGGGGGCGAGTTGGGTGTCCCGGCGGACCAGGGCGGCGTAGCGGCCGTCCCGCCGGAGGAGTTCGTCATGGCTGCCGCGCTCGGCGGTCCGGCCGCCGTCCAGGACGACGATCTGGTCCGCGTCGCGGACGGTGGAGAGCCGGTGCGCGATGGTGATGGTGGTGCGCCCCTCGGAAAGGGCGTCGATCGCTTCCTGCACGGCGAACTCCGTGCGGGTGTCGAGGGCGCTCGTCGCCTCGTCGAGCACCAGGACGGGCGGGTCGCGCAGGATCGTACGGGCGATGGCGAGGCGTTGTTTCTCGCCTCCCGAGAAGCGGTGACCGCGCTCGCCGACGAGGGTGTCGTAGCCGTCGGGGAGCGACGCAATGTGGTCGTGGATCTGCGCGGCACGGGCCGCCGCCTCGATCTCCGCGTCGGTCGCGTCCGGTTTGGCGAAGCGCAGGTTGTCGGCGACCGAGGCGTGGAAGAGGTACGTCTCCTGGGAGACCACGCCCACGGCTCTCGCCAGGCTGTCGAAGTCCAGATCGCGTACGTCGACGCCGTCGAGCGTGACCCGGCCGCCGGTGACGTCGTAGAGCCTGGGCACCAGGTGGCCGAGGGTGGACTTGCCCGATCCGGTCGGCCCGACGACCGCCAGGCTGCTGCCGGCCGGAACGGTGACGTCGATGCCGCTGAGGGTCGGTCCGCTCTTCTCGTCGTAGCTGAAGTCGACGTTCTCGAAGCGGATCTCGCCGCGGATCTTCTCCAGCCGGACGGGATTCCCGGGTTCGGTGATGTCGACGTCGAGGTCCAGGTACTCGAAGATCCGCTGGAAGAGCGCGAGGGAGGTCTGCATCTGCACCCCGGTGGAGAGCAGGCTCACGGCGGGCCGGAAGAGGCCCTGCTGGAGCGAGACGAAGGCGACGATCGTGCCGATGGAGACCACCGGGCCGCCGGACTGCAGGGCGAGACCTGCCGCCCAGTAGATGACGGCGGGCATGGCGGCCATGACGATGCCGATCGTCGACATCCGCCACCGGCCGGCCATGTTGGAGCGGACTTCGAGGTCGACGAGCTTCTCGGACTCCTCGGCGAAGCCCTTGACGAGGGAGTCCGAGCGGCCCATCGTCCGGCCGAGCAGGATGCCGCTGACGGAGAGCGACTCGGTGACCGTTGCCGCCATGACGGCCATCTGTTTCTGGCGCCGGGTGGTGATCTTCTTGCGCTCCCGGCCGACCCGGCGGCTGATCCACACGAAGACCGGCAGCAGGAGCAGCGAGACCAGGGTGAGCCGCCAGTCGAGCGCCAGCATGGCGACGACCGTGGCGACGACGGCGGTGAGGTTGGAGACCAGCGACGTCGCGGTGGAGGTGACGGTCGCCTGCATGCCGCCGATGTCGTTGGCGATGCGGGACTGCACCTCGCCGGTGCGGGTGCGGGTGAAGAAGGCGAGCGGCATCCGCTGCAACTGGGCGTAGACCGCGGTGCGCAGGTCGTGCATGACGCGCTGGCCGACCGTGGTGGAGATCAGGGTCTGCAGGACCCCGAAGACGCTGTTCGTCACGGCGGTGAGAATCATGCCGAGGGCGAGCAGCGACAGCAGCCCCGTACGCCCCTGGGGAATGGCCGTGTCCAGGATCTCGCGCAGCAGGAACGGCGAGGCGACCGACACCAGCGACGAGGCGCCGACGAGCAGCCCGACCAGCGCGAGCCGGCCGCGGTAGGGGCGGAAGAGGCGCAGGATGCGCCGCACCTCGGCGGGCGGGCGCTCCTCACCCCGCGGCGGGGGCGTCCAGTTGATTTCGTCGGGCTTCATGGGCTCCTTCGTCGGGCGTGCGAGAACCGGCGGCCGGGCGGCAGCGGCGGCTCGACCCCGAGGGATCGACCGGTCAGGACTTTTGGGAGCATAGCTCATTGTTACCTATACCCACAATGCACAAGGTCCTGATATTGTTCCCCCATGGACTCCTCCGACGCCGACGGCGTTCTCGCCGAGCAGTTGCTGCGGGTCACCCGCAGGCTCCAGCGGATCCAGAGCCGCCAGCTGGAGCCGATCGGCATCACCCCCGCACAGTTCCGCCTGCTCCGCACCGTCGCGCATTACGACGGCCCGCCCCGGATGGCGGATCTCGCCCAGCGCCTGGACGTGGTCCCGCGCGCCGTGACGAGCCTGGTCGACGGCCTGGAGGCGAGCGGCCGGGTGCGCCGCGCCCCCGATCCGGACAACCGCCGGGTGGTCCGGATCGAGATGACCGAGGAGGGCCGTGCCACCCTCCGATCGCTGCGCGACGCGCGCCGGGCCGCCGCGGAGGAGATCCTGGCTCCATTGACCGCCGAACAGCGCGAGGTGCTCGGCGGACTGCTGACCGCCCTGGTCAACGGAATGCCGGAGCGCCGCTGTTAGACGCGCGACCGCGCTCCGCCCGTCGGGCGCGGTCGTGTCCGCCGCCGTACCGACCGAACCGCCGAGGAGAACCCGACATGCCACTGCTGGAGCCGAAGCCGGAAGCACTCCGCCCCGAGGTGCCGCGCACGCCCTCCGTGGACAGGGTCCCCGCCCGCCAGGCTCCGGGCACCCCCGATGCGCTGCGCGACGAGCTGGTCGCCCTGCTCGGGCCGGAGAAAGTGCTGTGGAAGGTCTCCGACCTGGTGAAGTACGCCTCCGACGCCAGTCCCTACCGGTTCGTCCCCCAGGTCGTCGTGGTCCCGGAGGACATCGACGACGTCTCCGCGATCCTGTCGTACGCGCACGGCAGGGGCCGGGAGGTCGTCTTCCGGGCCGCAGGCACCAGTCTGAACGGGCAGGCCCAGGGCGAGGACATCCTCGTCGACGTGCGCCACCACTGGGCGGGCATCGAGGTCCTGGACGACGGCGCGCGGGCCCGCATCCGCCCGGGGACGACGGTCGTGCGGGCCAACACCACCCTCGCCCGGTACGGCCGGCTGCTGGGCCCCGACCCGGCCAGCGCCATCGCCTGCACGATCGGCGGAGTCGTCGCCAACAACGCCTCCGGGATGACCGCGGGCACGACCCGCAATTCCTACCGCACGGTTTCCTCCCTCACCTTCGTGCTGCCGAGCGGCACCGTCGTCGACACCGGCGACCCGGCGGCGGACGAGGACCTGGCCCGCGCCGAACCGCGGCTGTGCGAGGCACTGATGGCGCTGAAGGCGGAAATCGAGGCGGACGCCGGGCTCACCGCCAGGATCCGCGCCAAGTACGAGATCAAGAACACCAACGGCTACCGGCTGGACGCCTTCCTGGACGGCGCCACGCCCGTGCAGATCCTGCGCGGTCTGATGGTCGGCTCCGAGGGCACCTTCGGCTTCATCTCCGAAGTCGTCTTCGACACCCTGCCGCTCGACCGCCGCGTCTCGACGGCCCTGCTGTTCTTCCCGTCCCTGACGGCCGCCGCGGCGGCCGTGCCCCGTTTCAACGAGGCGGGGGCGATCGCCGTCGAGCTGATGGACGGCAACACGCTGCGCGCGTCGGTGAGCGTTCGGGGCGTGCCCGCGGACTGGGCCGGGCTGCCCAAGGAGACCGCGGCGCTGCTGGTGGAGTTCCGGGCCCCGGACGAGGCGGGCCAGGAGGCGTACGAGCGGGCGGCGGCCGCCGCCGTCGAGGAGCTCGACCTGGTCGCCCCGGTGCCTTCGGTGACCAACGCCTTCACCCGTGAGGCCGGGATCATCGCGGGCTACTGGAAGGCCCGCAAGGCGTTCGTCACCGCGGTCGGCGGCTCCCGTCCCTCGGGCACGACGCTGATCACGGAGGACTTCGCGGTGCCGCCCGCCAGGCTGGCCGACGCCTGCGAGGCCCTGCTCGCGCTCCAGGAGGAACACGGCTTCGACGCCGCCGTGGCGGGCCACGCGGCACACGGCAATCTGCACTTCCTGCTCGCCTTCGACGCGGCGAAGGCGTCCGACGTCGACCGCTACGCCGCGTTCATGGACGACTTCTGCCGACTGACGGTGGAGCGCTTCGACGGCTCCTTGAAGGCCGAGCACGCCACCGGCCGCAACATCGCCCCGTTCCTGGAGCTGGAGTGGGGTCCGAAGGCGACCGAACTGATGTGGCGCACCAAACGGATCATCGACCCCGACGGGGTCCTGGCCCCCCGCATCGTCCTCGACCGCGACCCCAGGGCCCATCTGCGCGGGCTGAAGACCATCCCCGAGGTCGAGCCGGTCGCCGACCCCTGCATCGAGTGCGGTTTCTGCGAACCCACCTGCCCCAGCCATGATCTGACGACCTCGCCGCGCCAGCGGATCGTGCTGCGCCGGGAGATGATGCGGCAGCCGGACGGCTCCCCCGTCCAGACGCAGCTGCTCGACTCGTACGGCTACGACGCCGTCGACACCTGCGCGGGCGACTCGACCTGCAAGCTCGCCTGTCCGGTCGGCATCGACACCGGCGCCATGATGAAGGACTTCCGCCACCGGCGGCACTCGCCCCGGGAGGAGCGGATCGCGGCGCTCACCGCGAAGAACTTCAAGGCGGTGGAGGCCGCGGCCCGGCTCGCGGTCGCCGCGGCCGGCCGGATCGGCGACCGCATCGGCGACGGGCCGCTGGAGACCATCACCGGGCTCGCCCGCAAGGCCGTTCGCCCCGATCTGGTGCCCGAGTGGCTGCCCGAGATCCCCGGTGCAGCCGCCCGGCAGCTGCCCCGTACCTCCCGCACCGGGGCGAGCGCCGTCTACTACCCGGCGTGTGTGAACCGCATCTTCGGCGGCCCCGAGGGGCATCGCGGCCCGTCGCTGCCGGAGGCGGTCGTCGCGGTCTCCGCCCGTGCCGGAAAGCCGGTGTGGATCCCGGACGACGTCGCGGGGACCTGCTGCGCGACGATCTGGCACTCCAAGGGGTACGACGACGGCAACACCGTGATGGCCAACCGCATCGTGGAGGCCGCCTGGGGCTGGACAGCGGGCGGAAAGCTGCCGCTGGTCGTGGACGCCTCCTCCTGCACACTGGGCATCGCCCACGAGGTGGTGCCGTATCTCACCGATGACAACCGCGAGTTGCACCGGGAGCTGACCATTGTCGACTCCCTCGTCTGGGCGGCCGACGAACTGCTTCCGGAGCTGACCGTGCTGCGGAAGACCGGCTCGGCGGTGCTGCATCCGACGTGCTCCATGCAGCACCTGGGCGATGTGGAGCAGCTGCGCGCGGTCGCCGAGGCGTGCGCGGAGGAGGTCGTGATCCCCGACGACGCCGGGTGCTGCGCCTTCGCGGGCGACCGCGGCATGCTGCACAAGGAGTTGACGGAGTCCGCCACGGCGAAGGAGGCCGCCGAGGTGAAGGGTCGGGAGTACGACGCCCATCTCTCGGCCAACCGGATGTGCGAGATCGGGATGGACCGGGCCACGGGCCGTTCGTACTACTCGGTGCTGATGGAGCTGGAGCGGGCGACGCGGCCGGAACCGGCCGGGCGGTGACTTCCGGAATCCTCCGGCAGCGGTAGACGCCGCACCTGCCGGGCGGGCCCGCGCTTCGGGCCCGCCCGGCTTTCCGTATGTCCGTGAAAACGCGTGTGCACGAAGAACCGCATGCGTGAAGAACCACGTGCACGAAGGACCGCGTACGTGAAGGACCGCATGCGTGAAGAACCGTGTGCGTGAAAGCTCCCGCCCATGAAAGTTCACGCGCGCACGAAAGTTCGCACGTGCACGGAAAGCCCTTTCCGCGCGCACAAAAGTCCATGGTTTCAAAACGGGAGTCCAATCGCTCCCCTTGCGCACCAGCAGTGCCAACTACCAAGGTCCTTACCGAGGTTCATTCAGAAGCCGCGCACGTCAGACCCCCTTCCGGAGGATCGATGAACGACGCAGCACAGCAGGACGACGGCACGCAGGGCGGCGACGAGGGCTCGATGAGCCGTCGCTCGGTCCTGCGCACGACCGCCGGTGTGGCCGGTGCCGGGATCGGACTCGGCGCTCTCGCCGGAGGCACCGCATCCGCCGCCACCCCTGCCCGGAGCCCCGGAGCCACCACCGCGGAACAGGCGTCCGTCCCCGAGCGCCAGGGGCGGACCATGGCGGGGGTGCCGTTCGACCGGCGCTCCACCGTCCGGGTCGGCATCGTCGGCCTCGGCAACCGCGGTGGCAGCATGATCGACCTCTTCCTCGCCGTCAGCGGCGTGCAGGTCGTCGCCGTCTGCGACCCGGTCAAGGC
Source organism: Streptomyces sp. NPDC001732 (assembly GCF_053596315.1). Taxonomy (NCBI): domain Bacteria; kingdom Bacillati; phylum Actinomycetota; class Actinomycetes; order Kitasatosporales; family Streptomycetaceae; genus Streptomyces; species Streptomyces sp. NPDC001732. The sequence goes on along the minus strand of NZ_JBSFFY010000027.1, from coordinate 61,445 downwards.
CAAGGCGCAACGGGCCGCCGCGAAGGTGACCGCGGCGGGCCGACCCGCGCCCGCCGTCTACACCAACGGCGAGGACGACTACGAGAACCTCTGCAAGCGCGGCGACATCGACTTCGTCTATGTCGCGACGCCCTGGGACTTCCACTTCCAGATGGCGAAGACCGCCATGCTGAACGGCAAGCACGTCGGCGTGGAGTGTCCGATCGCGCTCCAGCTCGATCAGCTCTGGGAGCTGGTCGACCTCTCCGAGCGCACCAGGCGCCACTGCATGCAGTTGGAGAACTGCTGCTACGGGCGGAACGAGATGCGGGTGCTGCGCATGGCGCACGCCGGGCTCTTCGGCGACCTCCTGCACGGCGCGGGAGCGTACAACCACGATCTGCGCGGCCTTATGTTCGACCCTGACTACTACGAGGGCCCCTGGCGCAGGCTGTGGCACACCCGGTTGCGCGGCGACCTCTACCCCAACCACGGTTTCGGGCCGGTCGCCAACTACATGGACATCAACCGCGGTGACCGCGCGGTGAGCATCACCAGTGTCGGTTCCCCGGCGCTCGGGCTCGCCGAGTACCGCGAGAAGCACATGCCGGCCGGTGACCCGAGCTGGAAGGAGACCTACATCGAGTCCGACCGGACGATCAGTCTCGTCCAGACCGCCAAGGGACGGGTCATCCGGCTGGAGCACGACGTGTCCACTCCGCACCCCTACTCCCGGATCAACAGCCTCGGCGGGACGAAGGGCGTCTTCGAGGACTACCCCGCGCGCATCTACATCGAGCCCGACCACACCAACGACAGCTGGGGCGACTTCTCCAAGTACCAGGACTGGGACCACTGGCTGTGGAAGGAGCACGCCAACCCGCCCGGTGGTCATGGCGGCATGGACTACATGCTGGTGTTCCGGCTGATGCAGTGCATGCGGCTCGGCCTCGTCCCCGACTTCGACGTGTACGACGCAGCGACGTGGACGGCGCCCGTACCGCTCAGCCATCTGTCCATCAAGGCGAAGGGCGCGCCGCAGCAGATCCCCGACTTCACCCGCGGCGAGTGGAAGAAAGCCCGCTCCGGAATGGACTCGGAGGATCCAGAAAAGGCCTGACGCCCCAGGTCGGGGCCGTGGGTCCGGTGCTGCTCGACCGAGCCGTTCCGGACACCGCGGCCCCGTCCGGAACGTCCAGAAAATCAATTGCTCCGACTGAGGTTCCGGGGCGAACCTGGGTCGGTTCGCGGCATTCGCTGCACGAACCGGCACATCGAACCATGGGACGTCATGCAGATTCGCGATCTTCCGTACTCGGATCCCGGCGACCCCGATATCCGGTCGGGCCCCCGCTTTCTGCTCTGGCTCGGCCGCAGTCAGCTCCGCGGGCAGCTCGCGTCGATGGCCTGGGGGCTGCTGCACCAGTGTTCGCTGGCCGGTCTCCCCCTCGCCGCCGGTTTCGCCGTGCAGGCCGTCGTGGACCGGTCCGGCAGCCGGCTGGCGTGGGCGGGTGGTCTGCTCCTGGTCCTGGGCGTACTGATCGCCCTGGGCGACACCATGCTCCACCGCACCGCGGTCACCAACTGGATCACCGCCGCGGCACGCGTCCAGCAGCTGCTGGCGCGCAAAACCGCGGAGCTCGGCTCCGCGCTGACCCGCCGGGTCGCCGCCGGCGAGGTCGTCGCCGTGTCCACCGGCGACGTCGAGAAGATCGGCTGGTTCGTCGAGGCGCTCTCCCGCTTCGCCTCGGCCGCCGCCGCACTCGTGCTGATCTGTGCGGGGCTCCTGCTCTATCTGCCGTCGCTGGGCCTTCTGGTGACCCTCTCCGTGCCCCTGCTGGCCCTGGCGGTGCTGCCCCTGCTCCCCCGGGCCACCCGGCGCGCCGACCTCCAGCGGGAGAAGGCGGGCCGGGCGACCGAGCTGGCCTCGGACACCGTCGCCGGGCTGCGGGTGCTGCGCGGCATCGGCGGCGAGGAGCTGTTCCTCGGCCGCTACCGGCGCGCCTCGCAGGAGGTCCGCGAGGCCGCGGTGCACAGCGCGCGGATGTGGTCGCTGATCTCGGCGATCCAGGTGCTGCTGCCCGGCGTGCTGCTCATCTCGCTGGTCGTGTACGGGGCGGCGCTGGCCCGGGACGGCCGGATCGAGGTCGGTCAGCTGGTCACGGTGTACAGCGCGGCAACGCTGCTGCTGTTCCCGCTGCGCCACTTCGAGGAGATCGCGATGGCGTACTCCTTCTCCCGGCTCTCCGCCGGGCGCGCGGTCCGCGTCCTGTCGCTGAGCCGCGCGGACCGGCCCGCGAGCCTCGAGACCGCCCCGGGCGGCGACCTGTACGACCCGGTCACCGGTCTGATGGCCCCGGCGGGTCTGTTCACCGCGGTGGTCTGCGGCGATCCGGACGAAGCGGGGCGGCTGGCCGAGCGCCTGGGCGGGCACGCCCAAGCGGACCCGGAGTCCGGCCCGGACACGGCCGGGGACGCTGCCGGGCGCACGGCGAAGGACGGAGCCACGGTCCCGTCCGTCCTGCTCGGCGGCGTACCGCTGGACGAGCTTTCGCGGGTCACCGCCCGGACCGCCGTGCTCGTCCAGGACAAGGACCCGGTGCTGCTCTCCGGCACGCTGGGCGAGCTGCTGGACGTGCCGTCGTCCGGCTCGGTGACCGCCGAGGAGGCGCTGTCCGCCGCCCAGTGCGGTGATGTGCTGGACTCGCTGGCGCAGGCGTCCGCCGCCGCGGACGGCGACCCCATGGCGACGCGCATCACCGAGCGCGGCCGTTCGCTCTCGGGCGGCCAACGCCAGCGGCTGGCCCTGGCCCGCTCGCTGGTGACCGACCCGGAGGTGCTGGTCCTCGACGAGCCGACCTCGGCCGTCGACTCGCACACGGAGTCCCGGGTGGCCGCCGGGATCAAGTCGCTGCGCCGGGGCCGCACCACCGTGGTGTTCGCTTCGTCGCCGCTGCTGCTCGACCTTGCCGACCGAGTGGTGCTGGCGCACCGGGGCACGGTCGTCGCGGTCGGTTCGCACCGTGAGCTGCTGCGCACGGAGCCCCGCTACCGGGCGGTCGTGACCCGCGGGACGGACGACGAGATCGCCGCCCCGGAGGCCGGAGACGTGTTCAGGATGATCGAGGAAGTCGAGGAACGGGCATGATCGGCGTCGCGGAACCGGCGTACGACCCGGCCGCGCCGGAGTCGGCGACGACCCTGCCGGTGGGCACCCCCGCCACCGTGCGGAGCTATGTGCGGGAGCTGTTGCGGCGCCACCGCCGGCCGTTCGCCGTGCTGGTCTCGTTCAACGCCGTCGCGGTGATCGCCTCGATCGTCGGCCCGTATCTGCTGGGCGGGCTGGTGGAGGACCTCTCCGACGGGGTCCGGGACCTGCATCTGGAGCGCACGGCCGCCGTGTTCGCGCTCGCGCTGGTGGTGCAGACCGTGTTCACCCGGGTGGTGCGGCTGCGCAGCGCGATGCTCGGTGAGGAGATGCTGGCCGATCTGCGCGAGGACTTCCTCGTACGGTCGGTGGGGCTGCCGCCGGGCGTGCTGGAGCGGGCCGGGACGGGTGATCTGCTCTCCAGGATCACCACGGACATCGACCGGCTGGCCGGCGCGATGCGCGAGGCGGTGCCGCAGCTGGCGATCGGTGTGGTGTGGGCGGGGCTGCTGCTGGGCGCGCTCACCGTGACGGCCCCGCCGCTGGCGCTCTCGGTGCTGATCGCCCTGCCGGTCCTGATCGTCGGCTGCCGCTGGTACTTCAGACGGGCCCCGTCCGCGTACCGTTCGGAGGCCGCCGGTTACGCGGCGGTCGCGGCGGCGCTCGCGGAGACCGTGGACGCCGGGCGGACCGTGGAGGCGCATCGGCTGGGCGCGCGCCGGGTGGAGCTGTCGGACCGGCGGATCAAGGAGTGGACGGCGTGGGAGCGGTACACGCTCTTCCTGCGTTCCGTGCTCTTCCCCGTCGTCAACGCCACCTATGTGACGATCCTGGGCGCGGTGCTGATGCTCGGCGGCTGGTTCGTCATCGAGGGCCTGCTGACCGTGGGGCAGCTGACGACGGGCGCGCTGCTGGCGCAGATGATGGTCGATCCGATCGGCCTGATCCTGCGCTGGTACGACGAGTTGCAGGTCGCCCAGGTGTCGCTGGCCCGGCTGGTCGGTGTGCGGGACATCGAGCCGGACGCCGGGGACGTGGAGGCGGTCCCGGACGGCCGGGACGTACGGGCCGACGAGGTGCGCTTCGGCTACCGTGCCGGGCTGGACGTCCTGCACCGGGTGTCGTTGGACGTGGCGCCGGGCACCCGTCTGGCGCTGGTCGGTCCGTCGGGGGCCGGCAAGTCCACGCTGGGCCGGTTGCTGGCCGGGATCTACGCGCCGCGCGCGGGTGAAGTGACGCTCGGTGGTGCGGAGTTGTCGCGGATGAAGGCGGAGCAGGTGCGTACGCACGTGGCGCTGGTCAACCAGGAGCACCATGTGTTCGTCGGTTCGCTGCGGGACAACCTCCTGCTGGCCCGTACGGGTGCCGAGGACGCCGAGCTGTGGGCGTCGCTCGCGGCGGTCGGCGCGGACGGCTGGGCGCAGGCGCTGGAGGACGGGCTGGACACCGAGGTCGGTTCCGGCGGTCTGGCGCTGACTCCGGCCCAGGCCCAGCAGATCGCCCTGGCCCGACTGGTCCTGGCCGATCCGCACACGCTGGTGCTGGACGAGGCGACGTCGCTGCTGGACCCGCGGGCCGCCCGGCATCTGGAGCGCTCGCTGGCCCGGGTGCTGGAGGGGCGTACGGTCGTGGCGATCGCCCACCGGCTGCACACCGCGCACGACGCGGATGTGATCGCGGTGGTGGAGAGCGGCCGGATCAGCGAACTGGGCAGCCACGACGAGCTGGTGGCGGCGGACGGCGCGTACGCGGCGCTGTGGCGGTCCTGGCACGGCTGAGGGGCCCGGTCGGCCGGGGCGTCTCCCCGGCCGGCCCGGCACGGCCGAGGGCCAATCGGCCGGGGCCGGAAAGCGTGCGGCCCCGCCGTCCGCCCCCTCGTGGGGCGCCCGGCGGGGCCTGTGGAGCGATCGGGGCCGGGGCACTGTGCGCTGCCCCGGCCCCGGTGGTCAGATGATGTTCAGCGCCACCGCCCCGCCCACTCCCCCGAGCACCATGAAGGCCGGCATCAGCACCTTCAGCTCCACCCAGCTGCCGGCCCGGAACCGCATGGCCTTCGGCGGGCCGACCGGGTACCAGCGCTTGCGGCCGATCGGGATGGGCCACAGGATCGGGCAGCCCGAGACGGTCAGCGCGTCACCGATGTCGTGGACGAGGGCGCCGAGCACGATCGGCAGCCCGAGCCACAGGTACTCCTGGCCGGGAGCGGTGAACAGCCAGTCCGAGCCGTTGCCCGGCTCGTCCAGGACGCCCGCCAGTATCCAGGCGCTGGTGGCGCCGAGCAGCCAGACCAGGACGTCGCTGGACATCCGGGCGGCCCGCCACAGCAGTCCTTCGACCGCCAGGACCAGGTGCACGAAGAGGATCGCCAGGACCGCCCACCGGCCGCCGGTGACCGCGGCGGCGGAGGCCCCGGCGCCGATCAGGACGGCCCACGCCCAGGTGTGCGTCAGGGTCCGGTGGCCGCCGTTGCGGTGCGAGTCGCCGCGCATCTTGGTCGCCTTGTAAACGGCGTGCGAGAGCTTGTCGACGATCTCGCAGAGCCCTCGCGAGACCGGTCCGAAGGCGCGCGAGATGGTCGCGGACTTGTGGTCGAGGTCCGGTGCGAGTGCCGCTCCGGCGGTGATGAGCGCGCCCACGACGAGGACGGGCCACGGCATCGTGTGCCCCGTGGCGGCGGCCGCGGCACCCACCCCCAGCCAGGCCGCCGCCCCTGACAGCGAGTGTGCCGGTCCCATCATGGTGCTTCCCGCCCCCAAAGTCGTTCTGCCGTCGTCCGCCGTTGTGGCACGGCCGAGTTGAGTGGGCAGCGTATCGCCCATGATCTTCATACGGTCGTCCGGTTCCCTCATCCGGGCGGAAGGCAGGCAAGATGGGGGCGTGACCCTTATCGATCAGCTGCCCCCGACCGACGACCCCGACGCCCTCTTCGAGGCTTTCTCGTCATGGACCGAGAGCCGGGGCATCACCCTCTATCCGGCCCAGGAGGAGGCGCTGATCGAGGTGGTCTCCGGTGCGAACGTGATCCTGTCCACCCCGACCGGTTCCGGGAAGAGCCTGGTCGCGGCGGGGGCGCACTTCACCGCGCTGGCCCAGGACAAGGTCACCTTCTACACCGCGCCGATCAAGGCACTGGTCTCGGAGAAGTTCTTCGACCTGTGCAAGCTGTTCGGCACGGAGAACGTCGGGATGCTCACCGGCGACGCCTCGGTCAACGCCGACGCCCCGGTGATCTGCTGCACGGCCGAGGTGCTGGCCTCCATCGCGCTGCGCGACGGCAAGTACGCCGACATCGGCCAGGTCGTGATGGACGAGTTCCACTTCTACGCCGAACCGGACCGCGGCTGGGCCTGGCAGATCCCGCTGCTGGAGCTTCCGCAGGCCCAGTTCGTCCTGATGTCGGCCACGCTCGGCGACGTCCGGATGTTCGAGGAGGACCTGACCCGCCGCACCGGCCGTCCCACCTCCGTGATCCGCTCGGCGACCCGGCCGGTGCCGCTCAGCTACGAGTACCGGCTGACCCCGATCACCGAGACCCTCACCGAGCTCCTGGACACCCGGCAGTCGCCGGTCTACATCGTGCACTTCACCCAGGCCGCGGCCGTCGAGCGGGCGCAGTCGCTGATGAGCATCAACATGTGCACCAAGGAGGAGAAGGAGAAGATCGCCGACCTGATCGGCAACTTCCGCTTCACCACCAAGTTCGGCCGGAACCTCTCCCGCTATGTGCGGCACGGCATCGGGGTGCACCACGCGGGCATGCTGCCGAAGTACCGGCGCCTGGTGGAGAAGCTCGCCCAGGCGGGTCTGCTGAAGGTGATCTGCGGTACGGACACGCTCGGTGTCGGCGTCAACGTCCCCATCCGCACGGTGCTGTTCACGGCGCTCACCAAGTACGACGGGACCCGGGTGCGGACGCTGCGCGCCCGTGAGTTCCACCAGATCGCGGGCCGGGCGGGCCGGGCCGGTTTCGACACGGCGGGTTTCGTGGTGGCCCAGGCGCCCGAGCACGTCATCGAGAACGAGAAGGCCGTCAAGAAGGCGGGCGACGACCCGAAGAAGAAGCGCAAGGTGGTCCGCAAGAAGGCCCCCGAGGGCTTCGTCGCCTGGTCGGAGACCACCTTCGACAAGCTGATCCAGTCCGATCCGGAGCCGCTGACCTCCCGTTTCCGGGTCACGCACACGATGCTGCTGTCCGTGATCGCGCGCCCCGGCAACGCCTTCGAGGCGATGCGGCGCCTGCTGGAGGACAACCACGAGCCGCGCCGGGCGCAGCTGCGGCACATCCGCCGGGCCATCGCGATCTACCGCTCGCTGCTGGACGGCGGTGTGGTGGAGCAGCTCGCCGAGCCGGACGCGGAGGGCCGCATCGTCCGGCTCACCGTCGACCTCCAGCAGGACTTCGCGCTCAACCAGCCGCTGTCCACCTTCGCGCTGGCCGCGTTCGACCTGCTGGACCCGGACTCCCCCTCGTACGCGCTGGACATGGTCTCCGTCGTCGAGTCGACGCTGGACGACCCGCGGCAGATCCTCGCGGCGCAGCAGAACAAGGCGCGCGGCGAGGCGGTCGGGCAGATGAAGGCGGACGGGGTCGAGTACGAGGAGCGGATGGAGCTGCTCCAGGAGGTCACGTACCCGAAGCCGCTGAGCGAGCTGCTGTGGCACGCGTACGACGTGTACCGCCGGAGCCACCCGTGGGTGGGCGACCACCCGGTGTCGCCGAAGTCCGTGATCCGTGACATGTACGAACGCGCCATGACATTCACGGAGTTCACCTCCCACTACGAGCTGGCCCGCACCGAGGGCATCGTGCTGCGCTATCTGGCGAGCGCGTACAAGGCGCTGGAGCACACCATTCCGGACGACCTCAAGTCCGAGGACCTGGAGGATCTGATCGCCTGGCTCGGCGAGATGGTCCGCCAGGTGGACTCCAGTCTGCTGGACGAGTGGGAGCAGCTCGCCAACCCGGAGGTGGAGACCGCCGAGCAGGCGCAGGAGCGGGCGGACGAGGTGAAGCCGGTCACGGCCAACGCCCGCGCCTTCCGGGTGCTGGTGCGCAACGCGATGTTCCGCCGGGTGGAGCTGGCCGCGCTGGACAAGGTCGACGAGCTCGGCGAGCTGGACGGCGACGCGGGCTGGGACGAGGACGCGTGGGGCGAGGCGATGGACGCCTACTGGGACGAGTACGACGAGCTGGGCACCGGTCCGGACGCCCGCGGTCCCAAGCTGCTGAAGATCGACGAGGACGCGGCGCACGGGCTGTGGCGGGTCCGGCAGACCTTCGCCGACCCCAATGGCGACCACGACTGGGGCATCAGCGCGGAGATCGACCTGGCCGCGTCCGACGAGGAGGGCCGGGCCGTGGTCCGCGTTACCTCCGTCGGTCAGCTGTGAGAACGTACGCCGTGGGCACGGCGCTGCTGCGAGAGTGGAGACGAACCGCATGACGAACCCCGCCGAGCGCCTGGTCGACCTGCTGGACCTGGAACGGATCGAGGTCAACATCTTCCGTGGGCGCAGCCCCGAGGAGTCCCTGCAACGGGTCTTCGGCGGGCAGGTCGCCGGGCAGGCACTGGTCGCGGCGGGCCGCACCACCGACGGCGACCGCCCGGTGCACTCGCTGCACGCGTACTTCCTGCGTCCGGGGCGTCCGGGGGTGCCGATCGTGTACCAGGTGGAGCGGGTCCGGGACGGCCGGTCGTTCACCACCCGCCGGGTCACCGCCGTCCAGCAGGGCCGGACGATCTTCAATCTGACGGCGTCCTTCCACCGGCCCGAGGAGGCGGGGTTCGAGCACCAGCTGCCGCCCGCCCGGGAGGTTCCCGGCCCCGAGGAGCTGCCGGGCGTCGCCGACGAGGTGCGTGAACACCTCGGGGCGCTCCCGGAGGCGCTGGAGAGGATGGCGCGCAGACAGCCGTTCGACATCCGGTACGTCGACCGGCTGCGCTGGACGAAGGAGGAGGTCGGGGGCGCGGACCCGCGCAGCGCGGTCTGGATGCGCGCGGTCGGTCCGCTGGGCGACGACCCACTGGTGCACACCTGTGCGCTGACGTACGCGAGCGACATGACGCTGCTGGACGCGGTCCGCATCCCGGTGGAGCCGTTGTGGGGGCCGCGTGGTTTCGACATGGCGTCGCTGGATCATGCCATGTGGTTTCACCGGCCGTTCCGGGCCGACGAGTGGTTCCTGTACGACCAGGAGTCGCCGGTCGCCACGGGCGGGCGGGGGCTCGCGCGCGGCCGGATCTACGACCGTGGCGGGAATCTGCTGGTGTCCGTGGTGCAGGAGGGGCTGTTCCGCCGTCTGGGTGGTTAGCGGGTGGTCCCACCCCGGCTCAGACGCCGGGCAGCGGGTCCTGTTCGACCTCGTGGCGGCGGGTGCGGATGTCCGGGGGCGCGGGGTGCAGTTTGGCGTCGCAGGCGGGGCCGAGGCCGGTGCGGCGCGACTGCGTGCCGGTGAGCGGGCGGCCGCACATGCGGCAACGCACCACCCGTCGCCGGGCGGCCGGTTCGGCCGGGCCGTCCTCGGGCGCGGGCCCGGCAAAGGGGTCGGCAGGGGGCTCGGGAAAGGGTTCGGCGCACTCCACGGGATCGATCTTCCCAGGGCGCCCGTCTACTGTGCGGTTTCCGAGCACACGGCGGAGGAATTCCCTGGTGAGCAGCGTGCTGACGAGGAAGCCGATTCCCCGGCCCGGCAAGGGCGACGGGGCGGGGGCGACGGCTCCGGGGGCGGTCGCGCCCGTCGGTCATGTCGTCGAGTCGACCGACGAGGCCGGCGGCGAGCGCCGGGGGGCGGCGCTGATCCGTACCTTCGACGGCTAGCTGGGCACGCCCTGGGACGACGAGCGGGAATGAGCCGGGGCCGCCTTCGCCCGCCCGGTCACGGCGTCGGCCGGGCGGGCGAGGGCGGCGGGGCGGCACGGGCGGCGTATGCCCCGGCGGCGCTGCCGTTCCGTTCGGTTTCCCCGTCCCGGCGGCTGCCTCCGGGAGCCCGGAATGCCGGAAGCCCGCCGAGCCGCGATGATCGGACCCAGGGCCCAAAGGCACCGGCCGGGGAGGCGTCTCCCCCGCGGACTGCGTGCCCCGGCGCCGTACGGAGCGGCGCCCGTACAGCTGCAGGAGGGTTTCCATGCCCCAGGACTCGGGCTCGACGCCTCAGGACTCCGGCTCGATGCTCCAGGATTCGGGCCGTGTGCTCCGGATCGCACCGCATGCGACGCCCGAGCAGCGGACGGCCCGCGGCAAGGCGGCCCGGCGGGACACGCCGCGTTCCAGCCATGCCGAATTCGAACCGCCGGCAAACCGGCCCGACCCGCTGGGCATCCTCGAGGCACAGTCGGCCGCCAGGGTGCCCGACCTCGTGCCGATCCGGTACGGGCGGATGATCGAGTCGCCGTTCCGCTTCTACCGGGGCGCCGCCGCGATCATGGCCTCCGACCTGGCCACCACCCGGGACAGCGGGATCAGGGCCCAGCTGTGCGGGGACGCCCATCTGCTGAACTTCCGGCTGCTGGCGTCGCCGGAGCGGAACCTTCTGTTCGACATCAACGACTTCGACGAGACGCTGCCCGGCCCCTGGGAGTGGGACGTCAAACGCCTGGCGACCAGCTTCGTCATCGCGGGCCGTGCGAACGGCTTCACGGACGAGGAGCGCGCGGACATCGTGCTCACCACGCTGAGGTCGTACCGGGAGTCGATGATCCGGTTCGCCGGTATGCGCAACCTCGATGTCTGGTACGCGCGGATCGACATCGACCGTCTCAAGGAACTGGCGTCCGGGAAGCTGGCGAAACACGGTCGCAGGCAGCTGGACCGGGCCGCGGCGAAGGCCCGTACCCGGGACAGTCTGCAGGTGTTCGGGAAACTCACCGAGACGGTGGACGGACGGCCGCGCATCGCGGCCGACCCGCCGCTGCTGGTGCCGGTGGCCGATCTGCTCCCGGACGTCGAGCGCGAGGCGACGCAGCAGTTGTTCCGCGGGCTGATCACGCGCTACGCACACAGTCTGCCCTCGGACCGGCGCACCCTGCTCGCGGACTTCCGGTTCGTGGACATGGCGCGCAAGGTGGTCGGCGTCGGCAGCGTCGGCACGCGCTGCTGGGTCATCCTCATGCTCGGCCGGGACGGCGACGACCCGCTGCTCCTCCAGGCCAAGGAGGCCGACGTCTCGGTCCTCGCACCCCACGTCGGCGCCTCCTCCTGCGCCAACCAGGGCGAGCGCGTGGTCTCGGGCCAGCGGATGATGCAGGCGGCGAGCGACATCTTCCTCGGCTGGGAGCGGGTGGAGGGCCCCGACGGCCGGCGCCGCGACTTCTACGTGCGCCAGTTGCGCGACTGGAAGGGCATCGCCGAGCCGGAGGAGATGGTGCCGGCCGGCATGCGGGTGTTCGGCGAGGTCTGCGGCGCCACACTGGCGCGGGCCCACGCGCGTTCCGGCGACCGGATCGCCATCGCCGCGTACCTGGGGCGCGGGCCCGCGTTCGACCGGGCGGTGGCGTGCTTCGCCGAGAAGTACGCCGACCGGAACGAGCGGGACCACCGGGCGCTCGTCGACGCGGTGCGCGCGGGCCGTCTTCCCGCGGCCGCGGCGTCCTGAGACCCCCCGCCCGGCCGTCCCGCCGCCCCTCGAAACACGCCCTAGCCGGCTCTCTCCTTGTACGGGTCCGCGCACAGCGCCCAGATGATGAGGACGTTGACGGCGATGAGCACGATGGCCCAGAACGGGTAGTGGGGCAGCCACAGGAAGTTGGCGAGCGCGGCCAGTCCCGCGAGCACGATGCCCACGATGCGTGCCCAGGCGGCACCGGTGAGCAGCGCACAGCCGGCGACGAGGATGACGACGCCCAGGGCGAGGTGGATCCAGCCCCAGCCGGTGAGGTTGAACCGGAACACGTAGTTGCGTGTGGCGACGAACACCTCGTCCTTGGCGATGGCGGCGATCCCCTCGAAGATCGCCATCGCCCCGCCGAAGATCATCAGGACTGCCGCGAAGGCGGTCCAGCCGAACCGGAAGGGGTGGTGCGAACTCGCGGCGGGCGCCGCTCTCGGTGCGTGACCTGTGCCGGCCATTGCGACCTCCTCGGGTAGCAGAGCAGCCCGGCAGGCCCGGGTCGGGCCACCGGGACCTCCCCGGACAAGCCTGTCACGCCACCACCCGTTCGGCAGAACGGCCGATGCCCTCGGCGCCGCCACGACCCGATCCGTCTCAAGTCCGGGATATTGTCTCCAATATGGGAGAAATCGGAGGAATGGAGCCCGACTCCGTCGATGCCCGGCTCGCCGCCCGGCTGGGCGGGCTGCGCGCCGAACGCGGCTGGTCGCTGGACGAACTCTCGCGGCGCAGCGGGGTGAGCCGCTCCACGCTGTCCCGGCTGGAGCGCGGCGAGTTGAGCCCGACGGCGTCCCTGCTCGGCACGTTGTGCACGGTCTACGGACGGACGATGTCCCGGCTGCTGCTGGAGGTGGAGGCGGAAGCCCCGCAGTTCGTCCCCGTCACGCGGCAACCGGTGTGGCGGGACGAGACGTCGGGCTTCGTACGCCGCTCGGTCTCGCCGCCGCACTGCGGTCTGCGCGCGGAGGTCGTCGAGGGCATCCTCGACGCGGGGGCCGCCGTCGCGCACGGGGACGCGCCCGTGCCGGGCGTGGAACAGCACGTCTGGGTGCTGGAGGGAACGGTCCGGATCACCGTCGACGGCATCGCGCACACGGTGCGCAGCGGCGACTGCCTCCGCTTCCGGCTGCGCGGCCCCTCGCACTTCCACTGCCCCGGACCGGAGCGGGTCCGCTACGCGCTGATGAGCGTTCTGCCGTGACGGCCCCGACGGCCGGGAAAGCCGCGGCATTCCCCGAAAGTCGTGAAAGGACTCTGCCCATGACCGGGATCGTCTGTGTGTCCGGGCCCGAACTGGTCACCTACGCCGATGAGTTGGCCGCACTGCTGGTGGACGCCGTGGACAGCGGCTCGTCGGTGGGTTTCCTCGCGCCGCTGGACCGGGGCGTGGCCGCCGCCTGGTGGCGGGAGCGTGCCGAGGCCGTGGACGCCGGTCTCCTCCGGGTCTGGATCGCCCGCGACGCGGAGCGGGTGGCCGGGACCGTCACGCTGGTCCCGGCCCAGCTGCCCAATGCCCGCCACCGCGCGAAGGTGACCACGTTGATGGTCCGTTCGTCGGCCCGCGGCCGGGGGCTCGGCCGGTCGCTGCTCGGCACCGCCGAACGGGCGGCCGTCGACGCGGGCGTCACACTGCTGGTCCTGGACGCCGAGAGCGGGAGCCCCGCCGAGCGGCTCTGCCGTTCGGCGGGCTGGACGGAGTGCGGTTCGATCCCGGACTACGCGGGCGACCCGGCCGGGGTCCTGAAACCGACGACGCTCTACTACAAGGCCATCGGTTCCGCACGCCCCTGAGCCGCACCGAACCCGCGGTCGGGACACGACAGTTCGGCAACCAGGCCGGTGTCCGGCCGCGGGTCCCCCGTCGGGGGCGCGCCCCGTCCGACGGGGGCCGAAATCCCCCTGGCCGGCGGCGTGCCCGGGGTTCCGACGGCCCGTCACCGGTTTCCTGCCGGTCGGCGGGGGACACGATAATGGCTGCTGGTAGCCCCACCTATTGAGGAGGCCCTCATGACGTTGCACAACATTCCCCTGCGCACCCTCACCGGCGAACCCACCTCCCTGTCCGACTACAGCGGCCGGGCCGTCCTGTTGGTGAACGTCGCTTCGAAGTGCGGGCTGACCCCGCAGTACGCGGGCCTGGAGCGGCTCCAGAAAACGTACGGGGAACGCGGTTTCACCGTGCTCGGCGTTCCGTGCAACCAGTTCGCCGGCCAGGAGCCGGGAAGCCTGGAGGAGATCCAGACCTTCTGCTCGACCACGTACGGGGTCAGCTTCCCGCTGTTGGAGAAGATCGAGGTGAACGGCGAGGGACGCCACCCGCTCTACACCGAGCTGACCGCTCTCGAGGACGAGGACGGCCAGGCGGGCGATGTCCAGTGGAACTTCGAGAAGTTCCTCATTTCACCGGCGGGCGAGCCGGTCGCGCGGCTGCGCCCGCGCGTGGACCCGGAGGACCCGGAGCTCGTTGCCGCCATCGAGGCCCAGTTGCCCGCCTGACCCGTTCCGTCGCGGGCCCGGCCGGTTCTCCCGGCCGGGCCCGCCGTCGGTCGTCCCGTGTCAGCGGATCGGCATGCCCGACAGGGTGCGGGCGATGACCAGGCGCTGGATCTCGCTCGTGCCCTCGAAGATCGTGTAGATCGCCGCGTCCCGGTGCATCCGCTCCACCGGGTACTCGCGGGTGAAGCCGTTGCCGCCGAGGATCTGGACGGCCTGGGCGGTGACCTTCTTCGCCGTCTCGCTCGCGTACAGCTTGGACATGGAGCCCTCGGCCGAGGTGAACGGCTTTCCGGTGGTCGCCATCCACGAGGCGCGCCAGACCAGCAGCCGGGCCGCGTCGATCTGCGTCCGCATGTCGGCGAGCTGGAAGGCGATGCCCTGGTTGTCGATGATCGGCCGGCCGAACTGGGTGCGGGTCTTCGCGTAGTCCAGCGCGACCTCGTACGCCGCGCGGGCGGTGCCGACGGCCATGGCGCCGACCGCGGGGCGGGACGCCTCGAAGGTGGCCATCGCGGCGTTCTTCACCCGCTCGCCGCCGGACGCGGCCCGCTCGCGGGCCCGTGCCAGGCGCTGGTCGAGCTTGTCCTTGCCGCCGAGCAGGCAGTGGCCGGGGACGCGGACGTCCTCCAGGACCACCTCGGCGGTGTGCGAGGCGCGGATGCCGTGCTTCTTGAACTTCTGCCCCTGGGAGAGACCGGGGGTGTTCGGCGGCACGATGAACGAGGCGTGTCCCTTGGAGCCCAGCTCCGGGTCGACCACGGCGACGACCACGTGGACGTTGGCGATGCCGCCGTTGGTCGCCCAGGTCTTGGTGCCGTTCAGCACCCATTCGTCCTTGGCCTGGTCGTACACCGCGCGGGTGCGCATCGAGGCGACGTCGGAGCCCGCGTCCGGCTCGGAGGAGCAGAAGGCGGCGACCTTGACGTCGTCCACGTCCCCGTACATCTGCGGGATCCAGGTGCCTATCTGCTCCTCGGTGCCGTTGGCCAGGACGCCCACGGCCGCGAGGCCCGTTCCGACGATCGACAGGGCGATGCCCGCGTCGCCCCAGAAGAGCTCCTCCATCGCCATCGGGATGCCGAGGCCCGTGGGGTCGAAGAACTGCTGGGCGTAGAAGTCGAGGGAGTAGATGCCGACCTTGGCCGCCTCCTGGATGACGGGCCAGGGAGTCTCCTCACGCTCGTCCCACTCCGAGGCCGCCGGCCGGATCACATCCGCGGCGAAACCGTGAAGCCAGTCACGGACCTGCTTCTGGTCGTCGTTGAGTTCGAGCGTGAACTCCGCCATGTTCCCCTCCACGTACTGCCGTGAAAAACCACTCGTTACTTGCGGTAACAGCAGTCTGTTACCGACAAGTAGCCTCTGTCAACCACACTGCTCCCGATCCGCACGCCGCTGAGCAGAGTGTTACGTTGCGCAGGCAGGACGCAATCGCACGGGCAGGGCGGGGGAGAAGGAACATGGAGAGCACACGACAGGCCGAGCGCCAGCGGACGGCGGCCGAAAGTCGCCGCCGCGAGTTGCTCGAAGCCGCTGACCGCGTGGTGCTCAGGGACGGCCCCGGTGCCTCGATGAACGCCATCGCGGCGGAGGCCGGGATCACCAAGCCCATCCTCTACCGGCACTTCGGCGACAAGGGCGGCCTCTACCGCGCCCTGGCCAAGCGCCACACCGACGCCCTGCTGATCGCCCTGCGGGCCGCGCTCGACGCCCCCGCCGAGCGCCGGCAGCGCGTCGAGTCGACGCTCGACACCTACCTCGCGGCGATCGAGGCCCGCCCGCAGGTCTACCGCTTCCTGATGCACCCCGCCGACGACGCGGCCCCCGCGACGGAGCAGGGCTTCGACGTCGGACGGCACTCGGCGCCGCTGCTGCGCCGGCTCGGCGAGGAACTCGCCCTGGTGATCGCCGAGCGGGTGGACCTCGGCCCGGACAGCGAGGCCACGGCCCGCATCTGGGGTCACGGCATCGTCGGCATGATGCACGCCGCCGGCGACTGGTGGCTGGGCGAACGCCCCTGCTCCCGCGAGCAGTTGGTGCGCAGCCTGGCGGACCTGCTGTGGGGCAGGCTGTCCGCCGCGCAGGACCGTTCCGGCGGCCCCGGATTCTGAGGCCGCCGCGCCGGTCAGCCGGTGGTGCGCGCCCAGGGCGCCCGGCGGGCCGCGCGCAGCGCCCTCCTGCGGCGCAGTCCGGTCAACCGGTCCGTGTAGACGGCGCCTTCGAGATGGTCGCACTCGTGCTGGAGGCAGCGCGCGAAGAAACCGGTGCCGGTGACCCGCACCGGCTCGCCCTCCATCGTGACGCCCTCGACGACGGCGCGGTCGAAGCGCGGGGTGCCGGCCTCGATGCCGGGCAGCGAGAGACAGCCCTCCGGGCCGCGTACGGTGATGCCGTCCGCCTCCACGAGCGTCGGGTTGACGAGATGTCCGAGGTGGCGGACGTCCTCGTCGTCCGGGCAGTCGTAGACGAAGACCCGCAGCGGAACGCCGATCTGGTTGGCCGCGAGGCCGACCCCCTCGGCCGCGTACATGGTGGCGTACATGTCCTCGACGAGCCGGGCGAGCGAGGGGCCGAAGTCCGTGACGGGTTCACAGGCACCGTGCAGCACCGGATCGCCGAGCAGACTCATGGCACGGATCAGTCCGGAACTGCCGGGGATCGGGCGGTTTCGCATGGCCGCAATCGTACGTTCCGCATGGCCAGAGCCCTTCCGGCGGTGCCAGGGTGCGGCCGCCGCGCCGGACATCGATAGGCTGGGCACGGACCGATGCAAGGAGGATCTAGGACGATGGCAGGCAACACGGAGCCGCTGTCGCCGCGGGCCAAGCTGGCCGTGACGGCGGGAAAGGCCGCGGCGGCGGTGTCGCGCGCCGCCGGGCGCGGCAGCGGATCGGTGATCGGCGGCCGGGTGGCGCTCAAGCTCGACCCCGACCTGCTGGGGCGACTGGCGCAGCACCTGGACGTGATCCTCGTGTCGGCGACGAACGGCAAGACGACGACCACCCGGCTGATCGCCGAGGCCCTGCGGGCCGCGGGTCCGGTCGTGTCGAACGCGCTCGGCGCCAACATGCCCGCGGGCATCACCTCGGCGCTGGCCGGCGGCTCGGACGCGCAGTACGGCGTGATCGAGGTCGACGAGAAGTATCTGGCCGGAGTCGCCCGGGACACGACGCCCAAGGTGATCGCGCTGCTCAACCTCTCCCGCGACCAGCTGGACCGCGCGGCGGAGACCCGGATGCTGGCGGAGAAGTGGCGTGAGGGGCTGTCCGGCTCCAAGGCCGTGATCGTCGCCAACGCCGACGACCCGCTGATCGTCTGGGCGGCGTCCTCCTCCCCCAACGTGGTGTGGGTGGCGGCCGGCCAGGCGTGGAAGGACGACGCCTGGTCCTGCCCCGCCTGCGGCGGTGTGATGCAGCGTCCGGGCGACGACTGGTTCTGCGGCGAGTGCGGATTCCGCCGCCCCGCGCCGAGCTGGGTCCTGCACGGCGACTACGTGCTGGACCCGCACGGTTCGGCGTGGCCGATCCACCTCCAGCTGCCCGGCCGCGCCAACAAGGCCAACGCCACCAGTTCCGCCGCCGTGGCCGCAGTCTTCGGCGTGCCGCCGCAGGTCGCGCTGGAGCGGATGTACCAGGTGCAGGCCGTTGCCGGCCGCTACGACGTGGTGAACTTCCTCGGCCGCGAGCTCCGGCTGCTGCTGGCGAAGAACCCGGCGGGCTGGCTGGAGACGTTCTCCCTGATCGACCCGCCGCCGACGCCGGTGATCCTCTCCGTCAACGCCCGCGGCGCGGACGGCACGGACACCTCCTGGCTGTGGGACGTGGACTACCCCCAGCTCGCCGGTCACCCGATCTTCGTGCTCGGCGACCGCAAGCTGGACCTCGCCGTCCGTCTCGAGGTGGCCGGTCTCGACTTCCGGGTCTGCGAGACCCTCGACGAGGCCGTGCAGCAGGCCCCGCCCGGCCGTATCGAGGTCATCGCCAACTACACCGCCTTCCAGGATCTGCGCCGTCGTGTCGGCAACTGACCCCGGCCCCGGCCACCTCCGGAGAGGACGAAGCATGAGCAACAACGGTCTGCGTCTGGTCTGGGTCTACCCCGACCTCCTCAGCACCTACGGCGACCAGGGCAACGCGCTGGTGGTGGAGCGCCGGGCCCGGCAGCGCGGTCTCGACGTGCAGCGCGTCGACGTGCGCAGCGACCAGCCGGTGCCGACGTCCGGCGACATCTATCTGATCGGCGGCGGCGAGGACCGGCCGCAGCGGCTCGCCGCGGAGCGGCTGCGCCGCGACGGCGGGCTCAGCCGGGCCGCGTCCAACGGCGCGATCATCTTCTCGGTCTGCGCCGGTTACCAGATCCTCGGGCACGAGTTCATCAACGACCTCGGTGAGCGCGAGCCCGGTCTCGGGCTGCTCGACGTGGTCTCCACCCGCGGCGAGGGCGCCCGGTGCGTCGGTGACGTACTGGCCGACATCGACCCGAACCTCGGCCTGCCGCCGCTGACCGGTTTCGAGAACCACCAGGGCGTCACCCATCTCGGTCCGACGGCACGGCCGTTCGCCCGGGTGAAGTTCGGCCGGGGCAACGGCACCGGCGACGGCACCGAGGGCGCGTACAACGACACCGTCTTCGGCACGTACATGCACGGCCCCGTCATGGCACGCAACCCGCAGATCGCGGACCTGCTGCTGAAGCTGGCCCTCGATGTGAACGCCCTGCCGCCCACCGACGACCGCTGGTACGAGGCGCTGCGCAGCGAGCGCATCGCAGCGGCGACCCAGCCCGCCTGACGAGGTGCGCCGCACGGCCCGCCCGATGAGGCGTTTTCCGCTCGTCTGAGCGGCGTCCAGCAGGCGGACGCCCGGTTCGGTCCCGCCACCCTGCGCCGGTAGGGTGGCGGGGATCCAACCGGACGACGTGGTCCGGTCGTCGGCCCACGTTGCAAAGGTTCTCCGGGCAATGCGAATTGGTGTTCTCACCTCCGGCGGCGACTGCCCCGGCCTCAATGCCGTCATCCGTTCCGTCGTACATCGCGCGGTGGTCGACCACGGCGACGAGGTCATCGGCTTCCACGACGGGTGGAAGGGCCTTCTGGAGTGCGACTACCGCAAGCTCGATCTCGACGCGGTCGGCGGCATCCTCGCCCGCGGCGGCACGATCCTCGGCTCCTCCCGGGTCCAGCCCGCCCATCTGCGCGGCGGCGTCGAGCAGGCCCGGGGCCACGTCTCCGACCTCGGCCTCGACGCGATCATCCCGATCGGCGGCGAGGGCACGCTGAAGGCGGCCCATCTGCTGTCCGAGGCGGGCCTGCCGATCGTCGGTGTGCCCAAGACCATCGACAACGACATCGCGTCCACCGATGTGACCTTCGGCTTCGACACCGCCGTCGGTGTCGCCACCGAGGCGCTCGACCGGCTCAAGACCACCGCCGAGTCCCACCAGCGGGTGCTCATCGTCGAGGTCATGGGCCGCCACACCGGCTGGATCGCCCTGCACTCGGGCATGGCGGCCGGTGCGCACGCCATCGTGGTGCCGGAGCGCCCCTTCGACATCGACGAGCTGACCGAGGTGGTCGGCAAGCGCTTCTCGGCCGGGAAGAAGTTCGCGATCGTGGTCGTCGCCGAGGGCGCGAAGCCGCGCGCGGGCTCCTCCATGGAGGTCGAGCAGGGCAACAAGGACATCTACGGTCACGAGCGCTTCGCCGGCATGGCCACGCGGCTCTCCACCGAGCTGGAGCAGCGCCTGGGCAAGGAGGCCCGCCCGGTGATCCTCGGCCATGTGCAGCGCGGCGGCACGCCGACCGCGTACGACCGGGTGCTCGCCACCCGCTTCGGCTGGCACGCGGTGGAGGCCGCGCACCGCGGGGAGTTCGGCATGATGACGGCGCTGCGCGGCACGGACATCGTGATGGTGCCGCTGAACGAGGCCGTGGAGACCCTGAAGACGGTTCCGGCGGAGCGGTACGCCGAGGCGGAGTGCGTGCTCTGAGCGACACCCCGCTCCAGGAACCGCCCCCGGCCGCAGCCGCGACCGGGGGCGGTTCTACTCTGGTCGGGACAACCGGCACGAAACGGGGATGTCCCCAGCGGGAGTGAACAGATGGATCACAGCGGGCACGGCATGAACATGGACCTGCCGCCGTTCACGCTGGGACGGGGCCTCCAATTCTCCGCGGACCCGTTCTTCCTCATCGGCTGCGTACTGGGCCTCGCCCTGTACGGGTACGCGGTGCTGCGACTGCGCAGACGCGGAGACGAATGGCCCGTCGGCCGGACCGTCTTCTTCGTCGTCGGCGTGCTGAGCATCGCCCTGGTGATGTGCACCAAACTGAACGACTACGGCATGGTCATGTTCAGCGTGCACATGGTGCAGCACATGGTGATCAGCATGCTGTCGCCGATCCTGCTGCTGCTGGGGGCCCCGGTGACCCTGGCGCTGCGCGCGCTGCCGGTCGCCGGGCGCGACCGCACCGGTCCGCGCGAGCTGCTGCTCATGCTGCTGCACAGCCGGTACATGAGGGTCATCACACATCCGGCCTTCACGATCCCGATCTTCATCGCCAGCCTGTACGCGCTGTACTTCACCCCGCTCTTCGACTTCCTGATGGGTTCGAAGACCGGCCACATCGCGATGATGGTGCACTTCCTCGCGGTCGGCCTGGTGTTCTTCTGGCCGATCATGGGTGTCGACCCGGGGCCGCACCGGCCCGGTTACGTCATGCGGATGCTGGAGCTGTTCGCCGGGATGCCGTTCCACGCGTTCTTCGGCATCGCGCTGATGATGGCGTCGACGCCGATGGTGGAGACGTACAAGCATCCGCCGGCCTCGCTGGGCATCGACGCGCTGAGCGATCAGAACTGGGCGGGCGGCATCGCCTGGGCCTTCAGCGAGATCCCGTCGGTGCTGGTGCTGATCGCGCTGGTCTTCCAGTGGTACCGCTCCGAGCAGCGGACGGCGAAGCGCTCCGACCGGGCGGCGGAGCGCAACGGCGACCAGGAGCTGGAGGCGTACAACGCCTATCTCGCCTCTTTGCAGGCGCGCGGACGGTAGCGGTGGGCACGCCTCAGGGGTGACGATGGCATTCACGGCCGTGCGGCCGACGAGGAGGGTGCGGGCATGTCCGGATCCACGAAGGCCATGGGAGTGCTCACGCTGACAGCCCTGGTGGTGGTCACCGCGTACACGGTGGCGCTGGGGAGCAGCGGCTGGCTCTGGTTCGGCTGGGTCGTGCTCGGCCTGATCACCCTGGGGATGGCCGCGACGCGCGAGTCCTGAGGCCCCGGCCCCCTCTCCCCCGTCCCGGCCGGGACACACCTGTTCGTCCGTCCCCCTTCACCCGTCGGTGAAGGGGGACGTTCGCCGTTGTGCGGGCCGTGTGACGGAGCGCCCGTCCCCGGCTCCCGGTGGGGCCGGGGAGCACTTGCCGCCCGGCCCTCGATGGGTGAACATCGCCATACCTTCTTGGGAGCGCTCCCAGGAGCAGGAGTCGCACCCGGTGCCGGCCGCCCCCGTCGCCCTCCCGGCGGGGGCGGCCGACGTTTCCTCAGGCCTGCTGGAGTCCGGGCCTGCCCGCCTCGGTCACGAAGGAGGTCCGGGTCGAGACGGGCGCGCCGGGGGCGGTGACGTACGGCAGGACCCGGAAGTCGGCGCGGCAGGTCTCCCGGGTCAGCGCGCAACGCACGTAACCCCGCTGGAAGTTGGTGAACTTTATGTGCTCGTTGGCGGCGAGCAGCCTGGCTCCCGAGGGGTCCAGGTCCATGCCGTCCTTGCTGGTGGAGATGGACGAGCCGACGAACTCGACGCCGAGCGTGGGCGATTCCGGATCGTCGAAGTCCTGCTTGAGGTCGGCGGCGAGGTGCCGGTGCATGTCGCCGGTGAGCACCACCGGGTTGTTCACACTGCGGTCGGTGATCTCCTTGAACAGCCTCCGGCGCGCGTCCACGTAGCCGTCCCAGAAGTCCATCACGAACGTCTGCCCGGGGCCTGGGTCGGTGTCGACCTGGGCCACGGGGATCTGCTGGGAGATCATGTTCCAGGTCGCGTCGGAGCGGCCGAGACCGCGGTACAGCCACTGTTCCTGTTCCGGGCCGAGGATGGTGCGGCCGGGGGCCAGCCGTTCGCCGCAGCCGCTCTTCGAGCCGTCGCCGCAGGGCTGGTCGTCGCGGAAGAGCCGGGTGTCCAGGATGTGGAAGGTGGCCATCCGCCCGTAGCGCAGGCTGCGGTACATCCGCGCCTCGAAGCCGTTCGGCCGGTTCGGCAGCCGCAGCGGCAGGTGCTCGTAGTACGCCTGGAAGGCCGCCGCCGCCCGCTCGCGGAAGACCGCCGGGTCCTGGTCGGGCTCGGTGTCGGCCTTGGACCTGTCGCGCGCCCAGTTGTCCTCCACCTCGTGGTCGTCCCAGACGACGGCGAACGGGTGGGCCCGGTGGGCGGCGATGAGGTCGGGGTCGAAGCGGTGCAGGGCGTGGCGGTTGCGGTACTGGACGAGGTTCATCGGCTCGGGCCGCAGTTCGGCGGCGACGGGGACGTTGCGCACGCCGCCCATGGCGTCGATGGGGTTCTCGTAGATGTAGTCGCCGAGGTGCAGGACCAGGTCGACGTCCTCCTCGGCGAGGTGCCGGTAGGCGGTGTAGAAGCCTTCGAACCACGCCTGGCAGGAGACGAAGGCGAAGTCGAGTTCCTCGGGCCGGCTGTGCGGCGGGGGTGCGGTGCGGGTGCGCCCCACGGGGCTGTGCACGCCGCCGGCCCGGAAGCGGTAGTAGTAGTGCCTGCCCGGCTGCAGCCCGGAAACCTCGACGTGGACGGAGTGGGCGAGTTCGGGCACCGCGCGGGTACGTCCCCGGCGCACGACGGACCGGAAGCGTTCGTCGCGGGCGATCTCCCACTGCACGTCGACGGCGTGGGGCGGCATGCCCCCGGTTCCGTCGGGGGCGAGGGGCCGGGGGGCGAGGCGGGTCCACAGCACGACCCCGTCCGGCCACGGGTCGCCGGACGCGACCCCGAGGGTGAACGGGTCCTCGCGGAAGGGCGTGTCACCCCATGCCCTGCTCGCGGAGGCGCCGGCCGCGGCCAGGGCCAGGCCGACCGTTCCGCCTAACATCGCGCGTCTGCCGAACGTTCCGGTACCACTTGACGCACTCTCCATCTGCATGAAACTCGTCCCTTCGTCGGGCGGAATTCCGTCCGGTACGAGCCGGGATCGGCACGTGATTTCACGTCCGTCCGTGTGGTAATCACAGGGTGAATATCACAGGGAATCACACGCCACAAGACCACCCGCCGACAGTCGCAATACCGTTCACAGACGGTTAGTTGGGACCACATCGCCCCTTTTCCGGGGCGACCGGGGACAGCTCTACAACACTCTTGACACCCCCCGGGGCGACTCATAGTCTCCACGCCACAGAATTAACGTTAGATTTCACATCGGGAAATTCGGTGCGACGGAAGGACGTGCTCGTGTCCGGTTCCCCGGCAGCCGACCCGTCCGTCTCCCGCCCCGACGAGGGGACGGCGCCCCGCCGTCCCGGAGCCACGACCACGACGCTGCGGCCCCACGGCCTGCGGTGCGAGCACCGCACCACCCCGCTGGGAATCGACGAGCCCGCGCCCCGGCTGTCCTGGCGGCTCGCGTCCGACCACCGCGGCGACGATCCCGTGGCCCACCGGGTCCGGGTCGCCGAACACGCCGAGGACCTGGACGGGGACGCTCGGCTCCTGTGGGACACCGGCCGGGTGGCCGACGCCGGCGCGACGGCCGTCCAGTACGCCGGACCGGCCCTCCCGCCCCTGACGCGCTGTCACTGGCGGGTCTCCGTGTGGCGGGCCGGGTCGGACGCCCCCGCCGAGGCCACGTCCTGGTTCGAGACGGCGTTCACCGGCACCGCCCGGTGGCGGGCGTCTTGGATCGCCCACGACCCGCGCCCGGTCGACCTCATGGACGCGCCCACCGAGGGCGAGTTCGCCCTGGACGACCACGGGCTCGCTCCGTGCCCCGTCCTGCGGCGTTCCTTCACCGCGGCGGCCGGCACCCGGGCCCGGCTGTACGTCAGCGCGCGGGGACTGTACGAGGTGCGGCTCAACGGCGTACGGGTCGGCGACGCCGAACTGGCGCCCGGCTGGACGGACTACCGCCACCGCGTCCAGTACCAGACGTACGACGTGACCGGGTTGCTGCGCGACGGGGAGAACGTGCTGGCGGCCACCGTCGCGGACGGCTGGTGGAGCGGGTTCGTCGGCTTCGAGCCGCGCCGGGCCGGAGCCCATTACGGCTCGTTCCCCCAGTTCCTGGCGGAGCTCCGGACGACCGGCTCGGACGGCGGCTCCACCTCGGTCGTCACCGACGGAACCTGGCGCACCGCCACCGGGGCCGTCCGGCACGCGGATCTGCTGATGGGCGAGTGCCACGACCTGCGGCACGCGTCCGACGGCTGGGACCTGCCCGGTTTCGACGACTCCGGCTGGTCCCCGGCCCTGGTCACGGACACCGACCACCGGCTGCTCGTGGCGTCCGTCGACGAGCCCGTGCGGGCGACGCGGGAACTGCGCCCCCGCTCGGTACGGCGCGTCTCGCCCGGCACCCATGTCGTCGACTTCGGCCAGAACATCGCGGGCCGGGTGCGGCTGCGGGTGGCCGGGCTCGCGGCCGGGGCCCGGGTGACGATCCGTCACGCGGAGGTCCTGGACGCGTCCGGAGGGCTGTACACGGCGAATCTGCGCACCGCCGCCGCGACCGATGTGCTCGTCGGGAACGGGCGCGGGCCCGTCGTGTTCGAGCCGCGGTTCACGTACCACGGGTTCCGGTACGCCGGGATCAGCGGTCTTCCGGAGCTGTCGAAGGACGACGTCGTCGCCGTCGTCCTGCACAGCGACACCCCGTGGGCCGGGGAGTTCGACTGCTCGGACGCCGAGCTGCGGCGGCTCCACGACTGCGTGGCGTGGGGGCAGCGCTCGAACTTCGTCAGCGTGCCCACGGACTGCCCGCAGCGCGACGAGCGGCTCGGCTGGCTGGCGGACGCGCAGGTGTTCCTGCCCACCGCCGCGCTCAACGCGGACGTCGCCGCGTTCTTCACCAAGTGGCTGCGCGACATCGAGGACGCCCGCACCCCGGACGGTGGCTTCGGCAATGTCGCCCCGCGGCTCGTGGGGGTGGCCGACGAGGGCGCGCCCGGCTGGGGCGACGCGGGGGTGATCGTCCCGTGGCACCTCCACCGCGTCTACGACGATCCGCGTTTCCTCTCCCGGGCGCTGGACGGCATGTGCGCCTGGGTCGATCTGATCCACCGTCACAACCCCGATTTGATCTGGCGCCACCGGGTGGGTCCGCACTTCTCCGACTGGCTCGCCCCCGGCACCCCCACCCCGCGCGACGTCGTCGCCACGGCGTACTTCGCGCACAGCGCCCGCCTCACCGCGAAGGCCGCCGGTGTCCTCGGGCACGAGGACACCGCCCGGCGGTACCACCGGCTGGCCGACGAGGTCCGGCGCGCGTTCACCGAGCGTTTCGTCACCGTGGACGGGACCGGGGCGGGCGGCCCCCGCGTGCGCGTCGCCGGGGACACCCAGACCGGGTATCTCCTCGCGCTCGCCTTCGAGTTGCTGCCCGCCTCCCTGACCGGTGCCGCGGCCGGCCGGCTCGCCCGGCTCGTCGAGTCGGCCGGTCCCGCCCTACTGACGGGTTTCCTCGGGGTCGCGCTCGCCGCCCCCGTCCTCGACGCCCACGGGTACTCCGCTCTCGCCCACGCCCTCCTGCTGCGCGACGAGGTGCCCTCGTGGCGGTTCCCCCTGCGGCACGGCGCCACCACGATCTGGGAGCGCTGGGACGGGTGGACGCCCGGGGCGGGATTCCGCGCCCCCTCGATGAATTCCTTCAACCACTACGCGCTCGGCTCGATCGGCGAATGGCTCTACCGCGGTGTCGCGGGCCTGGACCAGACACCCGACTCCACGGGCTACCGGCACCTGCTGATCCGGCCGCGCCCCGGCCCCCTCCGCCGTGCGAGCGCCCGCCACGAATCGGTCCGCGGCACCGTCGCGGTCTCCTGGGAGCGGGACGACGACCGGATCACCCTGTGCGTACGGGTGCCGCCCGGCGCCACCGCCGATGTGTACGTGCCGACCACGGACCCCGGCTCGGTCCGCGAGTCGGGGGTGGCGCCGGGGGCCGGCGACCGCCATGTCACACCGGTCGCGACCGCCTCCGGCGATGTGCTCCACCGCGTGGCCTCGGGCTCGTACCGCTTCACCGCCCTCTACTCCCCGGCGGACGGCCGCACCGGGACTCCCTAGCCGAAGTACGTCGGAACCGGCGGCGAAACCATTCGCCCGCCCGTCAGCACGAGGAGGACACACCATGACGACGCGTTCTCATCTCCGGCCGGGCCGGAGCGCGTTCGGCCGCCGCGGCTTTCTCCGCATCGGCGGCGGGGCCGCGGCGCTCACCGCGCTTCCCCCCGCCCTGACGGCCTGCTCCGATTCGGGCGGCGGCTCCGGAAAGCTGCGCGTCGTCGGCGTCGCCGACCAGCAGAAGCCGGTGGAGGACATGGTCGCGCGGTACCGCAGGTCCCACCCCGACGCCGCGTTCGCCACCTCCTTCGCACCCACGGACCAGGTGCAGACGGTGGTGCGCACCCGGCTCGCCGGTGGCAACGCCCCGGACGTGCACGTGCTCTACCCCGGCAGCGGCAGCGCCATGTCCATGGTCGAACTGGCCAGGGCCGGGCTCCTGGCCGATCTCAGCGAACAGGGCTGGACCGAGGAGGTTCCGAAGAATTTCCACCCCGCCTACCGGCACGAGGGCAGGACCTATCTGTATTCGGCGGGCAGCAGTGTCATCGGCGCCATCCACAACAAGAAGGTCTTCGCCGACGCCGGGGTCGAACCGCCCCGGACCTGGAGCGAACTCCTCGACGTCTGCGCGAAATTGAAGGCGAAGGGCGTGATCCCGATCGCGCTCGGCGCCCAGACCCCCTGGGTCACCCAGCTGATCACCTACGCGCTGGTCCCCAACGCCGTCCATGCGAAGAATCCCGGATTCGACGCCGAAATGACCTCCGGCAAGGCGCATTTCCGCGGCTCCGGATGGGCCGAGGCGCTGGGCAGGTACAAGGAATTGCAGCGCCGGGGATTCTTCAACGACAACCCCAACGGGACGACGTACGAGCAGCAGACCTCGATGGTCGCCGGTGGCAGGGCGGCCATGGCCGTCCAGGTCTCCGCCGTGCTCGCCAACTTCCGCCAGGCCGCCCGGACCCCGGACGACCTCGGCATGTTCCCCTTCCCCGGCGGTGACGACGCCGGGAAGCTGTGGATCCCGGCGGGCATCGTCGTCGGGCTCGGGATCTCCGCACGGTCCGGGAAGTCGGCCGGGGCGAAGGCGTTCGTCGAGTTCCTCGGGAAGCAGGAGAACGTCGACCGCTGGGCGCGGTCCGTGGCCGCGATCCCGTTCAAGCGCGACTCCTCGACCAGGATCGATCCGGTCCTCGATTCCTTCCTGCCCGCGATCGACGGCAACCGGGCCGTTCCCTTCATGGATCAGAGCTGGCCCAACGCCGAGGTGCAGCCCGCCCACTTCGCCGCCGTGCAGGAGCTGCTCGCGGACAAGACGGACGTCGACGGCGCGCTGGCGCGGATGGACGAGGCCTACGGGAAGGCGTCGTGACGAGCACGTCCTTCGAGGAACGCGCGGTCGCCGGGGGCCGGGCCGGGCCGCGCCCCGGTCCCGACCGCCCGGCCCGGCGCCGCGACCACACCCTCCCGCCCCGGCTCTTCGTCGTCCCCGCGCTCCTCGTCTACGCGGTCGTCGTCCTCTACCCGAGCCTCGCCGGGGTGATGTACGCCTTCACCGACTGGTCCGGCATCGGCGGTTTCTCCTTCACCGGCCTGGACAACTTCCGTGCCCTGCTCGACGACGAGCGGGCCCTGGAGTCGGTCGGCAACACCCTGCTGCTGACCGTCGCCGTGGTCGTCGTCCAGAACGGCGTCGGGCTGCTGCTCGCCCTGGGCGTCCACTCCCGCATCCGGTCCCGCTCCGTGCTGCGGCTGGTCTTCTTCGCGCCCGCGGTGGTCAGCCCGGTCATGGTCGCGATCCTGTGGAAGTACGTCTACAACCCCGACAACGGCGCCGGGCTCAACGGGGTCCTCGGCGCGATCGGGCTCGGCGGGCTGCGCCAGGACTGGCTCGGCGATCCCTCGCTCGCCCTGTGGTCGGTCGCCGCGATGGTCGTGTGGCAGTACGCGGGCTACTCCATGGTCGTCTTCCTGGCCGGGCTCCAGGGCGTGCCGGCCGAGCTCCACGAGGCGGCGCGCATCGACGGGGCGGGTTCCTGGCAGCGCTTCCGCTACGTCACCTGGCCCCTCCTGGCCCCGGCGCTGACGGTCAACCTCATGCTGTCGACCATCGGCGGTCTCAAACTCTTCGACCAGGTCTACGCCGCCACGAACGGCGGGCCCGGCACCTCCAGCGAGACGCTGTCGACCGTCCTGTACAAGGAGGCCTTCGTCTACGGGAAGTTCGGCTACAGCACCGCCGTGGCCCTGGTCCTCGCCCTGTTCGTGGCCGCGGTGTCCCTGGTGCAGCTCCGCTACCTGCGCGCGAGGGAGGTCACCGCGTGAGTGTCGCAACGGCCCGGGGTCCGGTGGAACGGCGGCCCCGCGGCGGCGGGCGCAGACCACGGTTCG
Organism: Streptomyces sp. NPDC001732; assembly: GCF_053596315.1. Lineage (NCBI taxonomy): Bacteria > Bacillati > Actinomycetota > Actinomycetes > Kitasatosporales > Streptomycetaceae > Streptomyces > Streptomyces sp. NPDC001732. The sequence goes on along the minus strand of NZ_JBSFFY010000027.1, from coordinate 32,538 downwards.
GGCGGTACGCCCTCGAACTGGTCATGATCGCCGTCGCCGTCGTCTTCCTCTTCCCGGTGTACGCCCTGGTCACCCTGGCGATGAAGGACCCCCGGCAGATCGCCGAGTCGCCCCTGGCCCCGCCCTCGCCGCCCACCTTCGCCAACTTCGGCCACGCCTGGTCCTCGGCGTCGCTGGGTCCCGCCCTGCTCAGCAGCACGGTCATCACCGCCGTCAGCCTGCTGCTCCTGGTCGTCCTCGGGTCCACGGGGGCCTACTGCCTGGCGCGCCGGGCCCGCGGCCTCGGCTACGGGCTGTACGTCCTGTTCCTGCTGGGCATCGTGCTGCCGTTCCAGCTCGGCATGATCCCGCTCTACAGACTCGTCGACGACCTGGGCTGGCTCGGCACGTACCACGGCATGGTGCTCTTCTACACCGGCATCCAGATGCCGTTCACCGTCTTCCTGTACACCGGTTTCATCCGTGCGCTGCCGCAGGACTACGCCCAGGCCGCGCTGATCGACGGCTGCAACCACCGGCAGGCCTTCGCCCGGGTCGTCTTCCCCCTGCTGCGCCCCGTCACCGGCACCGTGATCATCCTGAACGCCGTTTTCATCTGGAACGACTTCTTCACCCCGCTGCTGTACCTGGGCGGTTCCGGCAGGGAGACCGTGCCCGTGGGCATCTTCGCCTTCGTCGGCCAGTACGTCTCCGACTACGGCCTCGTCTTCGCGGGACTGGTACTCGCCGCCCTGCCGGTCCTGGTGGTCTTCGTGCTCCTCCAGCGCTATGTGATCAAGGGTTTCGCGGGCGGCCTCAAGGGCTGAGGACATCTCATGGCACATTCCGGACACCGGCCCCTTCCACCGGACCTCGCGGCGGCGTTCGCCGACCCGCCGCGCGCCTTCTCCCCCGTCGCCATCTGGTGGTGGAGCGGGGAACGGCTCGAACGGTCCCGGCTGCGGGCCCAGCTGGAGCGTTTCACCGAGGGCGGGGTGCACCATCTGGTCCTGCTCAACCTGGCGCCGTCGGGCCCGTTGTTCGGCTCCGACGCCGACGATCCGCCCTTCCTCTCCGACGCCTGGTGGGCACTGCTCGACGGCGTGTGCGAGGACGCCCGCGAGCTCGGTGCCGGGCTCTGGTTCTACGACCAGCTCGGCTTCTCCGGCGCAGATCTCCAGGCCCGGCTCGTCGACGAACGATCCGGCCGCGCCGGGCGCCGGCTCGACCGTACGCGCGCCGTGGTCGAGTCCTCGGCCGGCCGTGTCGGGGAGCTGCGCTGTCCCCCCGGCGCCCGTCCCCTGGCGGGCGGTGCCGAACCGGTCGACGACGACGGCCGGGGCACCGGCCCCGCGGTCCGGGTCCCGGTGACCGACGGGGTCGTGCGGGCGCCCGGTCCGGGACGCTGGCGTCTGACGCTCCATCACCACGACGCGCTCGGCTTCGACTACCTCGGAGAGGAGGCGTGCGCGGCACTGCTGGACCGGGTGCACGGGGAGTTCGAGCGCCGGCTCGGGGACCGTCTCGGGACCGTCGTCGTCGGCTCGTTCCAGGACGAGCTGCCCGCCCTGCCCACCTGGTCCACCGGTTTCGCCGCGTCGTTCCTGCGCCTCCACGGGTACGACGTCACCGAACGGCTCGACGCCCTGTACGCGGACAGCACGGATCCGGACGCCCACCGGATCCGCCGCGACTACCACAGGACCCGTGCGGAACTGGCCGAGGCGGCGTTCTTCCGGCCGCTGGCCGCCTGGCACGAGCGGCACGGCCTGCTCGTCGGCTGCGACCAGCAGGACCCCGCCCGTGCCGGGCACCCCGTCGGGGGCGTGCGGCTGTACGCCGACTACGCCCGCACCCACCGCTGGTTCTCGGCCCCCGGCTCCGACCACCACGGCGACGCCCGCGTCCACTCCTCGCTCGCCCACCTCTACGGCCGCCCCCGCACCTGGATCGAGGCGTTCCACTCCACCGGCTGGGGCGGGACGTTGGAGGAGACGTTCGACTGGCTGCTGCCGTGGCTGCGGGCCGGGGCGACGCTCTACAACCCGCACGCGGTCTACTACACGACCAAGGGCGGCTGGTGGGAGTGGGCGCCGCCCGCGACCGACTGGCGGCAGCCGTACTGGCGCCACCACCGGGTCCTCGCCGATGCGGTGGCCCGGCTGTGCGCGGCCCTGAGCCTGGGCCGTCATCTGTGCGACGTCGCGATCCTGCTGCCCACCACCACGGCCCAGGCCGGCACCGCCCTGGACGGGGTCACGGACGAGGCGGAGCACGCCCAGTCGGTGTATCTCGGCCTCGTCGGGGAGATGTCCTGGTTCCGCACCCGGCCGGGCGTCATGGACCGGCTGGGGCTGGACGCCGATGTCGTCGACGACGCCTCCCTGGCCCGTGCCCGGCTCTCCCGGTCCCGCGACGGGGTGCGGCTGGCGGTGGCGGACGAGGCGTACGGCACCGTCGTGCTGCCCGCGTGCACCGTCATCGAGCGGGAGACGGCGCACCGGCTCGTCGAATTCGCCTCGGCCGGCGGGCGGCTGATCGCGCTCGGCGCGCTTCCCGAGCGGCTCGTCGGCCCGGGTCCGGCCGTCACGGCAGCCGAGCTGCGGGCCTGTTTCGCGGATGGCCGGGCCGTGCACCTCCCGGCGGACGCCCCGGACGGTTCCCTGGCCGCCGCCCTGGCCGGCTCGCCCCCGGTCGTCCGCGCCCCGGTTCCCGCGCTCGCGCGCCGGGTGGACGGTGCCACGGTGGTGTTCCTGACCGCGGGCAGCCCCCGGGCGACCCGGGCGAGCGTCGCCGCGCCCGACGAGCGGGGCGCCGCGCTGGGCTGGCTGGACGCCCGTTACGACTTCGACCCCGGCCGCTGGGCGCGAAGTGCCCGGGTGCGGGTGCGGGACGTGGCGGGGCCCGCGGTGCTGCTGGACCCGTTCGGCGGGGCTCCGCGGACCCTGCCGGTGGTGTCCGCCGCCGACGACGCCCGCGCCGTCGAGGTCGAGGTCCCCTTCGACACGGGCCCGGCGGCGCTGCTGGTCCTCCCGGCCGGGAACGGCGCCCCGGCGGTGCCAGGGTCCCCGCCCGCCCCGGGCGCGGCCGGCAGGGGTGAGGACGTGGTCACCGTCGAGATCCCCCCGGACGCGGACTGGCGGGCGGTGCTCGTCCCGACCCTCGACGACACCTGGGGCGACTTCGCCCGCCCCGCGACGGGTCCGCCGTCCGCCGGCCCGGTGGTCACCGAATGCCGGACCTTCGGGCACCGGGTGGAGGCCGCGGGCGAGGACGGGGTACGGGACGGCTGGGCGGGCGGGGCCGGATCGGCGCGGGCGACGGTGCACGCGACGTTCGGTCCGCGTGCGGTCGTCCTCCGCGGTGCCCCCGGGCGGGGACGCCCGTCGGTCCTCGAATGGTCCGACTCGCTGGGCGTGCGCAAGGACCCGGTCCACCGCGCCGTGCTGGGGCCGAAGGGGCACGTGCCCGAGGAGTTCGTGCACCTGGGCCGCGCGGTCGCCGGGGAGGCGGTGCGGCTCCGCACGACGCTGCACCTGGACGAGGACTTCGACGGGTACCTCGCGATCGGGGCCGCGGCGGCGAAGCGCGCCCGGCTCGACGGCGCACCCGTGGCCCTGGACGACCGGGGCCATCTCGCGACGGGCCGGGTGCGGGCGGGGGCCGGGCCCCGTCTGCTCTCCGTCGACCTGGTCCCCGACCGGGACTGCGTACTGCGGGCGCATCTGGCACTCGTCCGCGAGCCGGAGCGCTACCGGCGCCCGGAGTGGATCCTCGCCGCCGGGGCGGTGGGCACGACGCTGCGCCTGCCGGTCCTTCCCGTCCGGGCCGTCGTCCAGCTGGCCTCCCGGGTGCCCTGCGCGCTGTGGGTGAACGGACGGCTCATGGGCAGGCAGGGCGGCTTCGACCCGTACGCCGAGCACGCGGTCCCGCGGGTGCGGCGGCACGACGTGACGGCAGCCCTGCGCCTCGGCGACAACGACATCACCGTGGAGACCTCCGGTGACGGCGAACGGGCGGTCCTCGTGGACGCGGTCCTCGACGACGGGGCCGGGGGCCGGGTGGCGACGCTGCACAGCGACGGCACGTGGTGGACCGGGGGCGGGCGGGGGCGCGAGCCGGTCGAGGTGCGCCGCGAGCCGGTGGGCGACCCCGCCGCCCTGCATCTGCGCCGCCGCCCGCACCCGCTGCCGGGGGCCTCCTGGCTGGACCCGGAAGCGGACGACGGCACGGTGGTGCCGGTCCGGTTCGCGGTCCCCGGGCACCGGGCCGCCGTGGAGTGGCTGTGGTGCCGGCTGCCGCCCGGCGCGACCCGGTTGACGGTGCCGGTGCACGGCGGGGCCACGGTGTACGTGGACGGTGTCGAGTGCGCCGCCGAGGTGGGCGCCGTCGGGGCCCGGGGGGTGCGTACCGTGACGGTCGTGCTGCCGGCCGACGGTCCTCGCGGGCCGCGCACCGCGGCCCTGCGCCTTCGCACGCGCCCCGGCCACGAGGGCGGTGCCGCGCTGGCCGGTCCGCTGCGGTGCGTGGTCGGCCCCGGGCTGATCCGCCTCGGCGACTGGGAGGCCCAGGGGCTGGCCGAGTACAGCGGTGGTGTGCGCTACAGCCGTGAGGTGACGGTGCCCGCCGGGGCCGCCGACGGGCGCGTCCTGCTCGACCTCGGGCGGGTCCGGGGGACGGCGGAGGTGCGGATCGGGGGTGTGGCCGCCGGGGTGCGGGTGTGCTCCCCGTACGTGTTCGACCTGACGGGACTGGCCGGGCCCGGCACCCATACCGTCGACATCACCGTGTTCGGGACGCTGGCGCCCCGGCTGGACGCGACGAGCCCGACGCATTTCGTCTTCCCCGGGCAGTGCGTGAGCGGCCTGTCGGGTCCCGTCCGGCTGCGGGTGGAAAGGGCGACGTGACAAAGACGCGCCGGGGGCGGTGGTCCGGCCCGTGCCCGGTGCGGGGTGCGGGCCGGTCCGCCGGGCGGCTCCTGCCGTCGGCGGACCGGGGGTTCACGGGCGGGACGGGGTCACGCCGGGTCGCCCGCGGCGACCGGGGGCCGCTGTGCCGTCTTCTCCTCGTCCCGGCTGCGCGTGAGGTCGCGGCCGAGGGTCTCCCGGGTGACCGCCACGGTGACCGTGGTGACCACGGCCGCCGCGCAGAGGTAGAGGCTGACGGGCGTGGAGGAGCCGAATTCCCGGAGGAGTTCGACGGCGATGATCGGGGCGAGGGCCCCGGCGACGATGGAGGCGAGCTGGGAGCCCATGGAGGCGCCGGAGTAGCGGACCTTGGTGTCGAACATCTCGGAGATGAACGCGGCCTGCGGCCCGTACATCGCGCCGTGCAGCACCAGGCCGGTGGTCACGGCCAGGGTGATCACGGCGAACGACTCGGAGTCGACGAGGGCGAAGAAGGCGAACGCCCAGACGGCCATGCCCACGGAGCCGATCAGGGTGACCGGGCGGCGCCCGATGCGGTCGGACAGCGCCCCCCAGGCCGGGATGGTGACGAAGTGGACGGCGGAACCGATCAGGACGGCGTTGAGCGCGGTGCTCTTGGGCAGTTCCAGGTGGGTGGTGACGTACACGAGCACGAAGGAGGTCAGGATGTAGTACGAGATGTTCTCGCCGAAGCGGACCCCGATGGCCGAGAGGACCTCGCGCCAGCTGCGCCGGAACACCTGGACGACGGGGGCCTGTTCCTTGACGCCCCGGGCGGCGTCCGCCTCGGCCTTGGCCTGTGCCGCGAGGAACACCGGGGACTCCGAGACCGACACGCGGATCCACAGCCCGATCATCACGAGGAGCCCGGACAGCAGGAACGGGATGCGCCAGCCCCAGGACTGGAAGGCGGCTTCCGACTGGAAGGAGGCCAGCAGCGCCAGGACTCCGGTGGCCAGGAGGTTTCCGCCGGGGGCGCCGCCCTGCGGCCAGGACGCCCAGAAGCCGCGGTGCTTGTCCCCGCCGTGCTCGGAGACGATCAGCACCGCGCCGCCCCACTCGCCGCCCAGTGCGAAGCCCTGCACCAGCCGGAGCACGGTCAGCAGGATCGGCGCCCCGACGCCGAGGGTCTCGTAGGTGGGCAGCAGACCCATGGCGAAGGTCGAGCCGCCCATCATCAGGAGGCTGATGACCAGCAGCTTCTTGCGGCCGATCTTGTCGCCGAAGTGGCCGAAGACGATGCCGCCCAGCGGCCGTGCCAGGAAGCCGATCGCATAGGTGACGAAGGCGATCAGGGTGCCCACCAGCGGGTCGGCGGAGGGGAAGAACAGCGTGTTGAAGACCAGCGCGGCGGCCGAGCCGTACAGGAAGAAGTCGTACCACTCGATGGTGGTGCCGATCAGGCTCGCCGCGACGATACGGCCGATGCCGCCTCTCGGCCTGGGGGTGTCAGACATGGATTCACCGGGTTTCACGAGTGGGGACGGAAGGGGGTGGTGCGGGGTTCTGGTGCGGGACGGCGCGGCGGTGGTTCAGCCGGCGGTCCAGCCGCCGTCGAGCGGCAGGGACGCCCCGGTGAGGCAGCCGGTGTGGGGGCCGCACAGCCACAGGACGGCGGCGGCGACCTCTTCGGACTCCAGGAGCCGCTTGACCGGCGACCGGGCCAGCATGACGTCGGAGAGCACGTCGCCCTCGCTGATGCCGTGCGCGGCGGCCTGGTCCCGGATCTGGCCCTCGACGAGCGGGGTGCGGACGTATCCGGGGTTGACGCAGTTGCTGGTGACGCCGTGGGGGGCGCCCTCGATCGCGGCGACCTTGCTCAGCCCCTCCAGGCCGTGCTTGGCCGCGACGTAGGCGGACTTGTAGGCGCTGGCCCGCAGCCCGTGGACGCTGGAGATGTTGACGATCCGGCCCCAGCCCTGTCCGTACATGTGCGGCAGGACCCGTCGCATGAGCAGGAACGGGGCGGTGACCATCACCTTCTGGATCAGTTCGAAACGCTCCGTCGGGAACTCCGTGAGCGGGGCCACGTGCTGCAGACCGGCGTTGTTGACCAGGATGTCGACCTCGGCCGGGAGGAGGTCGACGGCGTCCCGGTCCGCGAGGTCGGCCACGTGGACCCGGCCGCCGCTGAGCTCCGCGACCGCCTCGGCCGCCGCCGCGTCCCGGTCGACCACGTGCACGGCGGCTCCCGCCTGTGCCAGGGCGAGCACACAGGCCCGGCCGATGCCGCTGCCGCCGCCGGTCACGAGGGCCGTGCGTCCGTTCAGGTCGACCGCGGCGGGCGGCGGCAGCGGGGCCGGGGTGGGAAATGTGTTCGTCATGGCCGGAAACAGTAGGGAGCGCTCCGGGTTCGTCCCATGTGATGAACAGCCACAAAGCAACGGTCTCCGGTGGTTCCCACCGCCACAAGTCTGCCGAACATGCTTTCGCCGGAGTCGTCGTTCTTCGATTCTGCTGTCCCGTGGATCGACGACGGCCGGATCGCGAGGGGCGATCCGGCCGGGTCGGGACGGTGGCGGTGCGGTGGTGCCGGTCAGGTCCGGGGTGCGGAACGCTCGGCGAGGGGGCAGCTGTTGACGAGGGTCGTGGCGTCCGCACCGGCGGGCGCCGGCACGGTCCGGGAGGCGGGAGGCCGCCGCCCCTCGGTGAGCCAGCCCTCCAGCGCGGTGAACGCCGAGCGGTGGCAGGGCGTGAGCGGCCGCAGCCGGTCCGGGAACACGTCGAACAGGGAGTCGGTGTGAGTGCCGCCCTCGATGCGGTAGTAGCGGTGCAGGGAGCCCCGGCCCGCCTCGTTCACCATGCGGGCGTAGACGTCCGAGTCCCGGCTGATCGGGAGCAGGACGTCGAGGGTGCCGTGCACCGTGATCAGCGGTTTGCCGATGCGTCCGGTGAGCCCGATCTTCCGCACGGCCCGGCGCACCTCGTCGGGGCGCGCCGCGTAGTCGTAGTCGGCGTCGCAGGCCGGTGTCCCCGGCGCGCAGTACGGGGTGCCCGCTTCGAGGGCCCCGTCGAAGTCCGGGTCGATCTCCTCGCGGTAGATGCGCTGCGTCAGGTCCCAGTAGACCTGGTGGTGGTACGGCCAGAGGAACTCCGAGCCCGCCGGGTAGCCGGCGGCGTGCAGGGCGTCCCGGGCCGCCCCGGCGCCCTCGCCCCCGGCCGCGTACGCCGGGTAGTGGCGCAGCGCCTCGGGCAGGAAGTCCAGCAGCGTGGGCCCGTCGGAGCGCCACAGGGTGCCTTCCCAGTCGACTCCCCCGTCGTAGAGCTCGGGGTGGTTCTCCAGCTGCCAGCGCACCAGGTAGCCGGCGTTCGACAGACCGGTCACCAGGGTGCGGGACGGCGGGCGGTGGTAGCGCTGGGCGACCGTGGCGCGGGCGGCCCGGGTGAGCTGGGTGAGCCGGTCGTTCCACTCGGCGATGGCGTCGCCCGGCGCCTTCCCGTCCCGGTGGAACGCGAGGCCGGTGTTGCCCTTGTCCGTGGCGGCGTAGGCGTAGCCGCGGGAGAGCACCCAGTCGGCGATGACCCGGTCGTTGGCGTACTGCTCGCGGTTGCCGGGGGTGCCTGCCACGACGAGGCCGCCGTTCCACTGGTCGGGCAGCCGGACGACGAACTGGGCGTCGTGCTTCCAGCCGTGGTTGGTGTTGGTGGTGGAGGTGTCGGGGAAGTACCCGTCGATCTGCGTGCCGGGGACCCCGGTGGGCACGGGCAGGTCCTTCGGGGTCAGCCCGGCCCAGTCGGCCTCGTCGGTGTGTCCCGAGGCGACGGTCCCGGCCGTGGTCAACTCGTCGAGACAGGCGGTCTGTTGGTACTCGGCGCCGGGTACGCGCAGCTGTGCGGCGTTCGCGCAGTGGCCGCCGCGGTGGCCGGTGTCGGCCGTCGCCGCGGAGGGGGTGAACGCGAGGGCGGCCAGGGCGAGGACGGCCGGGGCACCCCGTTTCCAGAAGCGGGGCGGGGAGTTGGTGGAGCGGCGCATCGGACTGCCTCCGGGGTCGTGTGGTCGGACGCGCGGAGGCTATGCCGCCGGTTCACCCGGTTCCATGGGTCCGCGAACCACCGTCCGGCGCCCGGCGATGGTGCGGTCCGCCACCTCGGCCCGTACGGCATGCCCGAGGAGGACGGCCGGTGACTCCCCGTCAGGGGCCGGGGCACCGGGTACGCGTCCCTCGCTCCGCCGGGCGGAACGGGGCAGGACGCGCCCCCCGTACCACCGTCCTACACGCCCGTCCGGGGCGCGGCCATGGACGGCCCTCACACAGGGGCCCCGGCAACCCTGGCTGCCGCGCCCATGCCTGCCCCGGCGCGGGCGCCCGGATGATGGGCGCCACGCCGACGGGCGGTCCCGCCCGGCATCGGCCCGAAGAACGTACTCGTCGCCCCAGGAGGCAGTCGACATGCGACAGCCGAACCCCCCACACCGCTTCGCGAGGAGTCGCCGCCCGGGAGGCGTCCGCCGCCGGCTCACGGCCGCGGCGGGCACCCTGGCCCTCGCCGCCGGTCTGCTGACCGTCGCCCCGCGGGCGTCCGCCGTCGGCCTCACCGAGATCACCGGCTTCGGCACCAACCCCGGCAACCTCTCCATGTACGCGTACGCGCCCGACGGGCTGCCGACCGGGGCGCCCGTCGTGGTCGCCCTGCACGGCTGCACCCAGAGTGCGAACGACTACTACGCCCACTCGGGCTGGCCGAAGTTCGCCGACCGCTACGGCTTCACGCTGGTTCTCCCGCAGACGAGCAGCGCCAACAACGCCAACTCCTGCTTCAACTGGTTCGAGCCGGGCGACAGCACGCGCGGACAGGGCGAGGCGCTGTCGATCAAGCAGATGGTCGACGAGGCCGTCGCCCGGTACGGCGGCGACACCGGTCGGGTGTACATCACCGGTCTGTCGGCGGGCGGCGGCATGACCGCCAACATGCTCGCCGCGTACCCCGACGTCTTCGCGGCGGGCTCCATCGCCTCCGGTCTGCCGGCGCGCTGCGCGAGCACCGTGGCCGCGGCCTACACCTGCATGTACAGCCCGGCCGACAGGACCCCCGGCCAGTGGGGGGACCTCGTGCGTTCCGCCGCTCCCGCCGGAACCGCCTCCTGGCCCCGGGTGGCGATCTGGCAGGGCACCGCCGACACCACCGTCCGGCCCGCCAACGCCGCCGAGCTGCGCGACCAGTGGACCGACGTGTGGGGCATCGGGCAGTCCCCTTCCCGCACCGAGGAGCTGCCCGGGGGCACCACGCTGAGCGTCTACGAGGACGCCTCCGGCGAACCGGCGGTCGAGGTCTACTCGATCGCGGGCATGGCCCACGGGCTCGCGGTCGACCCCGGCAGCGGCGCCGAGCAGTGCGGCACCGCCTCCACGTACTACCTCGACACCATCTGTTCCAGCTACCGCACCGCCCGGTTCTGGGGGCTGGACGGCGGCGGTGGGACCCCCGGGACGCTGCCGGCCCCCACCGGTCTGACCGTCACCGGGACCACCGGCACCACCGCCGCCCTGAGCTGGAACGCGGTCGCCGGCGCGGCCTCGTACGCCGTCCACCGCGACGGCACGGAGGTGGGCACCACGGCGTCGACCGATTACACCGACACCGGTCTGGCCACCGGTACGGCGTACCGCTACACCGTGGTCGCGGTCGATCACTCGGGCACGAAGGGCACGGCCTCCTCCGCGGTGACCGCGACCACCACCGGGTTCACGCCCACGTGTCACACGGCGAGCAACTACGCGCACACGGTCGCCGGGCGCGCCCGCCGGAGCGGCGGGTACACCTACGCCCTGGGCTCCGGCCAGCCCATGGGGCTGTGGAACACGTCCGTCACGCACACCCTCGAACAGACCTCGCCCGGCCACTACGTGATCGCCGACTCCGGCTGCCCCGTCTGAGCCCCGCCCGCGGCCCCGGCCGGGTCCCGCGCCGGGGCCGCGGGCAGAACCACCACCTCCGCCGCACACCCCGAGGAGTGGGCGATCGACACCCCTTTTCCGTAGGAAGTGTGTCCGGCACCCATGGCCGCGTCTGTCGCGCCTTCCTAGGCTCACTGCCCGTCGGTTGTACTGGCACCGGCTCCGACCTGCGAGGTCATCCCGGTTGCCCTAGGGAAAGGGACCGTATGGGTCTGGACAAGACAGTCGCGAGCGCGGCGGCGGCGGTGGCCGACATCCCCGACGGGGCCTCGCTCGCCGTGGGCGGCTTCGGGCTGTGCGGCATACCGGGCACGCTGATCGACGCCCTCCGGAACCGGGAGGTGGGCGGACTCGACATCGTCTCGAACAACTGCGGCGTCGACGACTGGGGCCTCGGCATCCTGCTCTCCGGCGGGCAGATCTCCCGGATGACGAGTTCGTACGTCGGGGAGAACAAGGAATTCGCCCGTCAGTACCTGAGCGGGGAGCTGGAGGTCGAACTCGTGCCGCAGGGAACCCTGGCGGAGCGGCTGCGGGCCGGTGGCGCGGGCATTCCCGCCTTCTACACGCCGGCGGGCACCGGTACCCAGGTCGGCGAGGGCGGGCTGCCCTGGCGCCACGCCGCCGACGGCTCGGTCGCCGTGGCCTCGCCCGCCAAGGAGACCCGGGAGTTCGACGGGCGCCCGTACCTGCTCGAACACGGCATCACCACCGACTTCGCGCTGGTCCGTGCCGAGGTCGGCGACCGGCACGGGAACCTCGTGTTCCACTCGTCCGCGCGCAACTTCAATCCGCTGGCCGCCATGGCGGGCCGGATCACCATCGCCGAGGTGGACCGCCTCGTCGAACCCGGGGAGCTCGCTCCGGACGAGGTCCACCTCCCCGGCATCTTCGTCCAGCGCGTGGTCCGGGTGAATCCCGGCGACCCCGCGGCCGAGCGGCGCGTCGAACGCCGTACCGTCCGGCAGGAAGGCGGCGTCTGACATGGCCCTCACCCGTGAGCAGATGGCGGCCCGAGCCGCCCGGGAGCTGACCGACGGCAGCTACGTCAATCTCGGCATCGGCCTGCCCACGCTCGTCCCCAACCACCTGCCGCCCGGCATCGAGGTGGTCCTGCAGTCCGAGAACGGCATCCTGGGCGTGGGCCCGTACCCGACCGAGGACGAGCTCGACGCCGACCTCGTCAACGCCGGCAAGGAGACCGTCACCACCCTGCCCGGCGCGTCCTTCTTCGACTCCGCGCTGTCCTTCGGCATGATCCGCGGCGGTCACATCGACGCGGCCGTGCTGGGCGCCATGCAGGTCTCCTCCTCGGGCGACCTCGCCAACTGGATGATCCCCGGCAAGATGGTCAAGGGCATGGGCGGTGCCATGGACCTCGTGCACGGCGCGGGCCGGGTCCTCGTCCTCATGGAGCACACCGCCAAGGACGGCAGTCCGAAGCTCGTGCCCGAATGCACCCTGCCGCTCACCGGCCGGGCCGTCGTCCAGCGGGTGATCACCGATCTCGCGGTCGTCGACGTCACCCCGGACGGCTTCGTCCTGGCCGAGCTGGCTCCCGGCGTCACCGTCGACGAGGTCCGGGCCGCCACGGCGGCGGACCTGATCGTGCCGGAGGGCGTCGGCGCCGTGCCGGTGTTCTGAGCGGCACGCGTCCGCGCGCTCCGACCGGTCGCCGCCGGGCTCCGCGCAGTCCCTCCGGGGGCCGCGGGCCCGGCGGCGCTCCCGCACCGCCTTTCACCCGAATGCGGTTGTCCGGGGCGGCAGTTGTACCGGACCGCCGGTCCGGGCGGCGTTCGGCGGCCTGGCAGAATGCAGCCCCTGGAGCCGATCCGGGAGAGCTGGGTTCTTTCGTTCGGATCGGGGCGGGTCAGTGAGCGGGGTCCGGTGCGTGTGATCGCAAGGCGGAGGAGGGAGACAATGGCGGAGCCATGGCGAGTGACGACAACGCGGCGAGCAATGGGCCTCCCCTGCTCGAGCGAAGCCGAGAGCTCGGGGAAGTGCCGGGGCACGCGAGCCCGGCGTGATCCGCACGAGAGGCCCTAGGAGCCGCCCTGTGTTCTACTACGTGCTCAAATACGTCGTCCTCGGACCACTGCTGCGGTTGTTCTTCCGCCCCAGGATCGAGGGCCTGGAGCACGTTCCGCGGGACGGTGCGGCCATCGTCGCCGGCAACCACCTGTCGTTCTCCGACCACTTCCTGATGCCCGCGATCCTCGAACGGCGCATCACCTTCCTCGCCAAGGCGGAGTACTTCACCGGGCCGGGTGTGAAGGGACGGCTGACCGCCGCCTTCTTCCGCAGCATCGGGCAGATTCCGGTGGACCGTTCCGGCAAGGAGGCGGGGCGGGCCGCGATCCGGGAAGGGCTCGGGGTGCTGGACCGGGGCGAGCTGCTGGGCATCTACCCGGAGGGCACCCGCTCGCACGACGGCCGGCTCTACAAGGGCAAGGTGGGGGTGGCCGTCATGGCGATCAGGGCGCAGGTGCCGGTGGTGCCGTGCGCGATGGTGGGCACTTTCGAGATCCAGCCGCCCGGCCAGGTCCTCCCGCGCATCAAGCGGGTCACCATCCGTTTCGGCGAGCCGCTGGAATTCTCCCGCTACGCCGGCCTGGAGGACCAGAAGGCGGCGGTCCGGGCGGTCACCGACGAGATCATGTACGCGATCCTGGGGCTTTCGGGGCAGGAGTACGTCGACGAGTACGCGGCGAAGGTGAAGGCCGCGCAGGCCGAACAGGCCGGGTCGGCGGAGAAGTTCCCGAAACTGCGACGCCGTCGGCGGATCCGCGCTCGGTGAACTCCGCTGTTCCGGGCCGCGGCCCCGGTCTAGCGTCCTTGCCATGACCAAGGGAAACGTGTGGGTCCTGGGAGCGACGGGACAGATCGGGCGAGTGGCCGTGCGGGCACTCGTCGAGGACGGCTGGGAGGTGACGGCCGCCTCGCGCGGCGGCGGCAGGGACGCCCGGTGGGACGGAGCGGTGCGCACGGTCGCGCTCGACCGGGACGAGGACGGGGCGCTCGCGGCGGCGCTGGGCGACGGCTGCGACGTGCTGGTCGACATGGTGGCGTACGGCGCGGATCACGCCCGGCAGTTGACCGGGCTCGCCGACCGGATCGGTTCGGCGGTGGTGATTTCCAGCGGTGCGATCTACGAGGACGACCGGGGCCGCAGCTTCGACACCCAGGGCGAACCCGACGGCGCTCCGCGCTATCCCGTGCCGATCCCGGAGTCGCAGCGCACCGTGGCGCCGGGCGACGCCACGTACGGGACGCGGAAGGCGCGGCTGGAGCGGGATCTGCTGGCGGCCGGGGAGGCGCTGCCGGTGACGTTGTTGCGGGCCGGGGCGATCCACGGGCCGCATTGCCGGTCGCCGCGCGAGCTGTACTTCGTGAAGCGGCTGCTGGACGGCCGCGAGCGGCGGGTGCTCGCCTTCGGCGGGCGGTCGCGCTTCCACCCGGTCCATGTGTCCAACCTGGCGGAGCTGATCCGGCTCGCCGCTCTGCGGCCCGGTTCGCGGGTGCTCAATGCCGGGGATCCGCAGGCGCCGACGGTCGCGGAGATCGGCGAGGCGGTCGACGCGGTGCTCGGCCGGAGCCCCGAGACCGTGCTGATGGCGGGCGCACCCGGGGAGGACGGGGTCGGGTCGACGCCGTGGAGCAGTGCCCACCCCATCGTGTACGACATGGCGGCCGCCGAGCGGGAGCTCGGGTACCGGCCGGTGACGGATTACGCGCGGTCGTTGCCGGAGACGGTCGAGTGGCTCGCCGCGCGGCTGGCGGCCGGGGACTGGACGGAGGTGTTCCCCGCCATGCTGCGGGCCTACGGCCGGAAGCTGTTCGACTACGCGGCGGAGGACGCCTGGCTGGAGGCGTACGACCGGAAGGCGTGAGGTGCGGGGTGGGCGCGAGGCGCGGGCGGCCGGTGGTGCCTGGCCGCCCGCGCCGGGGTCCGCCGTCCGTTACGGCTTCGGCGTGGCGTGCGGGGCGCACGTCACGTCGTGGCGGTCGGTGCTGCCCGTGAGCAGGTAGGCGTCCACCCGCTCGTTGACGCAGGGGTTGGTGATGCCGGTGACTCCGTGCGAACCGGCGTCCCGCTCGGTGATGAGCCGCGAGCCCTTGAAGCGCTTGTGCAGTTCGACGGCGCCCTGGTACGGAGTGGCGGCGTCGCGCTCGGACTGCACGATCAGCACCGGCGGCAGGCCCTTGCGGGTCTTCACGTTCAGCGGGGTCTGCTGCTTGGCCCCCCAGGTGGCGCAGGGCAGGTTCATCCAGGCGTTGGCCCAGGTCATGAACGGGTAGTCCTTGTGCAGCCGGGTGTTGTCACGGTCCCAGGTGCGCCAGTCGGTGGGCCACTTGGCGTCCGCGCACTCGATCGCGGTGTACACGGCGTTGCCGTTCTCCGCGGTGATGTTCCCCGCGATGTCCGACATGTCCGGGCCGGCTGCGTCGATCAGTGCCTGGGTGTTGCCGCTCCGGTAGTCGCTCCAGGTCCGGGCGGTGGACACCCAGGTGGAGTCGTAGTAGGGCGCCCGCTGGAAGAAACCGATGAGCTCGGCGGGGCCGACGACGCCGCCGATCGGGTTCTTCTTGGCCTCGGCGCGCAGCTTCAGCCACTCCTGCTCGACCTTCTCGGGGGTGTCGCCGATGTGGAAGGCGGCGTCGTTCCGGGCGACCCATGCCTTCCAGTCGTCCCAGCGCTTCTGGAAGGCGATGTTCTGGTTGAGGTTGGCCTGGTACCAGATGTTGTCCTTCGCCGGGTCGACGACGCTGTCGACGACCATGCGGCGGACGTGGTCCGGGAAGAGCGTGCCGTAGACCGCGCCCAGGTAGGTGCCGTAGGAGACGCCCAGGAAGTTGAGCTTCTTCTCGCCGAGTGCGGCACGGATGACGTCCATGTCGCGTGCGGTGTTGGGGGTGGTCATGTGGGGCAGCATGTCGCCGCTGCGTTCGGCGCAGCCGGCCGCGTACTCGGCGGCGAGCTTGCGCTGGGCGAGCTTGTCGGCCTCGGAGTCGGGTACGGGGTCGGCCTTGGGGGCGCTGGCGTACTCCTGGGGGTCGGTGCAGGAGATCGGCGCGGAGTGGCCGACGCCCCGCGGGTCGAAGCCCACGAAGTCGTAGGCCTTCGCGGCGTTCGCCCAGATCGGGTTCTTGGTGACGACACGCCTGGGGAACGCCATGCCCGAGCCGCCGGGGCCGCCCGGGTTGTAGAGCAGCGCGCCCTGTCGCTCGCCCTCGGTGCCGGTGCTGACGTGCCGGTCGACGGCTATTCGGATCTTCTTGCCGTCGGGCCTGGCGTAGTCGAGCGGCACGGTCACCCAGCCGCACTGGATGGGCGAGGCGATGCCCCAATCGGCCGGGCAGTCCTGCCAGTCGATGCCGGCCCTGGCGGCCCGTTCCGCGGCGAGCCGGACGCCACGTGCCTCGGAGCCGCGGTCGTGACGGCTTTCGGCAGTGGCCGCGGGCGCGGATATCGCGCCGGCCACGAGTGTGCCCGCGATCAAAGCGCCGGCCGAACCGAGCACTGCGGTGCGTCTCAAGTGGAACCCCCATCGGATCCGAAGCGCCACCGGTGGCGGCGCGGTTCATTCGTGATCTCCCGCGGATCCTGTCTCCTGTGGGGTTCCTGAGAACAGATCGCACATGCACTTCTTTATCGAATCGATAACCGGCCATCGGTGTCCGCCAACCGGTGTTCAGCCCACGCTTTCCATGGCTGATTCCCGTGCCTCGTCGTATGCGTTCAGCGCCTCGGCCAGGACCCGGCGCAGCGGGGGCGGTGGCGGTGACGAGCGCGGCGGGGCCGGCCGACGGGGCGAGTACGGCCGTCGGCCCCAGCAGCTGTGCTTCGGGGCGTCGTTGGGTGAACGCCGGGCCCATCAGGAGGAGTTGTCCGACGGCCCGGTGACCGCCGGCCCCTCCCAGCCGCCGGGTTCGCCAGGCCCGTACGACGTCTCCTGGTCGAGCAGCGGGCGGCCGTCCCGGTGCACGGTGATGCGGCTGGTGAGGGCGGCGGGGTCCTCGGCGTGCCGGCCGAGCTCGGGTGCGAGCCGGGCGAGAACGGCGGCGACCCGAAGGGGTCGAGGAAGAGCAGCCGGACGACGGCGGTGGCGGGCCCGCCGACGGATTCGTACGCCGCCGCGTACGCGGCGTCCAGCAGTGCGAGACCGGCCGACCGGGCGGTCAGGCCCAGCACCACCGGCCGGTGGGCGCCGCGCGGCCGGGTCGCGGCGAGCGCCTCGGGTTCGGGGCGGGCACAGCGGGACAGCCCTCAGCGGCACTCAACAGATTGTTGAACGCTGCACGAGTGTCTTACAGCGAGGTATTGCACATTGGAGCCGAAGTTTTCCGGCGCGTTAACCGCCTCTTTGCCACCCCATGGGCGTGGACCCGCGCGCCGACCGACCGCGGACCGGAACACGAGAGGCCCCCTCGCTCCCCTCAGCCGCCCGGCTCCCGGTGCCGGGGGTGCTCCGCCGCGATGCCGAAGCGCTGCTGTTCGCCGGGAGCGGACGGCGCGGAGCCGATCGAGGAGACCGAGCTGATCGCCCGCTCCTCGGCCGCCGCCTCGTCGCTCTCGAGTCGCTCCAGGTCAGCGGCCGAGACCAGCGCCACCAACGGCTTTCCGTGCCGGGTCACGACCACGCGTTCGCCGCCGTAGACGACGCGGTTGATCAGTTCGGCGAGCTCAGCCCTCGCTTGCGTCACCGGAATCTCGTAGGCCATGCTCCCTAGCTTATGTAATGTCCACATGGTCCGCCGCGGTCCGTGGCGACAGCGAATATCCAGGTCAGAGGCTCTTGCGTGCTCCCGTGCGCTCTCGTTCGTGAGAGATGTGTGAGACGAAGAGTTCTCTGGTCACCCTGAATCCTGGCGGGTCTCAGCGGGGATCGACGCCTCACATGGCGTGATCGGGTTGGGGCGGCCAGATGTGCGCATCAGGTCGTCCGGCAGGATCCGTTTGCGGGACTGCCACGCTTCCGGGGTGAGTTCTACGCGTGTCCGACCAGGCGGGCGGATGCCCTGGTCGAACTCGTGGACGCGGTGTTGTGCGCCGATGGTCCGGTCCGGTCGCTGGTGGAACTGTCGCCGGTGGGCGAACACCGTCGCAGGCACGGCGGGCTCCATGATGCCCCGGCCGCAGGCCGGAGCGAAGCCGAAGCACGGATCAGATGGACAGCGGCCCCTGGAGCGCCGCCTCGACCCGCTGAGCACACCGCCCCGGCTGCCCGGCATCCCCGAACCACGAGCCGACGACCCGAAGCCCTTTCTCGGACACTGGAGCCCCTACGGCCCCTGAGACGACATCCTTCCAACACCCAACCGAGTGTCACGGAACGTCAGTGCCGAGAGGCGCGGGGCGAGGTCGGCCGACGGTTCGACGGCCGGCCTCCCCGTCCCTTCGAGGGGCTCGCCCTCGTACGACCGAGGGCTCCGCAGGCGGTCGGCAAATCGCGTATGACAATCCGTCAGAAACTGCATCGTTCGTGCGTCGAACATGCCGCTCGTGCATCGAATACGCGTCAAGGCAACGCACGTGACACCCACAGCGCACCCTCGGAGAAACAGCAGGTCAGCGCCCCTTCTCAGCAGGCTCAAGGATCACCACGCACGCGGAGCGTCATTCGAGCGTCACGACCAGGATGGATCAGCCTTGCTCGAACACCCTTTCCGCCCCATCGACCACGCGTCTGCCCACACGGCATCCGACCCGCCGGGAGCTTCACGCTTTGCGACCCAGAACAAACCCCCGTGACAGCCCCGCCAGGGTCGACGAAGCACATAGGGACACCCCAGCAGCACTCGGCAAACCGGAGGTGCCGACCGCCCGGTGGGGCAGCTCAAACAGTGAGGTTGCGCAGCCGCGCCAGGACGGCTTGCCGCTCCTCGGTGTCGTCGCTCCAGCCCTGTGCCCAGTCGAGCGCCGAGCCGCCCCCCGACTCCCGCAGGTGCGGGTCGGCTCCATGACACAGCAGCAGCTCGACGAGGGGCAGGTTCGCCTTGGCAGCGGCTGCGGCAAGTGGCAGTCCGCTGCGCCACCCCCGGGATTCGGCGTTGGGCAAGGCTCCGGCCACCAGGAGCAGCTCGGCACAGCGGTTTTCGCCTTGGACGGCGGCGAGATAGAGCGGTGTGGCTCCGTCAGGGTCGCGGGCGTCGGGATCAGCCCCTTGGGCGAGGAGTCGCCGGAGAAGGCCGACGCGGCCGTCACCGGCAGCCGCGGCAAGCCGCTTCGGCAGCTTCTTACGCTTTCTGTTGTTCACGTGTTTCCACGGGCGCGGGACCTACCGCCTGGAGCTGCGGAAGGTGCAGTGGTGCGCCCGGTACCCCTTTCCGTACTTCTTGCTGATCTGGGCCTGTACATCTCGCTGGGCGGACTTCTCGGCCTCCGACTTGCTCTTTCCCTTTCCGGTGCCCTTGAGCTGCTTGTCTCCGTGGTCGCCACTTCCGATCTTCTCGACACCACAGACGGCGGTGGAGTACCACGTCTTGGGCTTGGCCATGGTGGTGCCGGAGGCTTCGGCGGTTCCGGTGAGGGCGAGCAGGGCGCATGCCGCTGCTGCGGTCCAGCAGGCGATGGACTTCTTCACGGTGCCTCACTTTCGGTCGGTGGGGTGGACGTGGTGGCGCCCGGCGGCCACGATGGCATGCGCGGAGGATGGGATTGTGCGGCCGTTCAAGGCCGGAGTTGACGTGCGGAACGGTTCTTCGCCCGTCGTCACGGGGGTGGGCGACTCTTGCTGGGCATGGTGGTTTCACACCTTCGCGTGAGGTGGACCGAGAGGCCGTTCGCATTGCCTCGGACCGAGTGCCCGCGACCTGCGATCAGTTGGGCAGTGTCGAATTACCCGGAGATACTCGGATCCTCGCTGCCACTACAGATCCGGTGTCCGTGGGAACGAGGTGAGCAGCCGCCGGGTAGCGGGGAACGGCGGGTTGGGGTCGGAGGCTGCGAACGCCCGAGCCGGGTATCCCGCCGGATCCGTGAGACTCCAGCCGAGGACAGGGAACGGCTGCCGGCACTGACGCGGACGGTCGACGACGCGCGTGGCAGAGCCGCCTCCCTGCGTCTGGCGGGAGGGCCTGCCGCGCACGAGGCGCTGCACGCCTGCGCGCGCGGGATCGCACCCCGGGCTGGACGGTACGAGCCGCCGCAGTGCTGTCGGTGACGAACGAGCGGACGCTGCACGACGAGACTTTCCGGGCCGAGTTCAACCGCTGCGACACAGGCGGATCCAGACCCTCGCTGCGGGTACGGGCGCTGGTGGTGTCCGGATCAGTGATGTGGTTCGCGCGCGACCGTGCCGTCGGCCGAGCTGCTCGGTGGAGTCAGGAACGGCCGCCAGGGCCACGGCCATGTGCAACAGGTTCACGTATCCCCACCCGGACACTTCGAGAGGTCGGGCGAAGGTGCGCCCCTCCATCAGGGCAAGCATGAGCTCCGGCACACGCGGGCGAGGTAGGTGTCATCAATGGCCTGGCCGCGTATGTACGGCCACCGGGAACCCGCCCCGGCCGACAGGTCTGTCATGCAGTCGTGAATAAGGATCGGGAAGCCGACACCGGGATGAGCGAGGTAAAGCGAATCCGTAGCAAAGCGGCTCGTCGGGAGCTCCTGGGGGATGGTCTCCGTAGCGGTCACCCACGAAGAGGCTCGTCACCGGCTGACGACGAGTGCCCCACCGAGCGGACAAACGCCTCCGCCCTGTCCGGCGAGGCAGGGCGGAGGCGCTCTCAGGCGGCGGTGATCAGTGGAACATCCAGGCGTTCCCACGCCCCGAGCATTTCCTTGTGGGCATCAGGCTGGGGGTGTGATGGTGGAGTCGGGTGTTGAAACTCTCTGAATGCCCCCGGCCGGGGCTTCGCGTGGGCCCCGGCGTGCTGCGGATCGGTATCGGATCAGGTCGGTGCGAGGATCGACAGTCCAGTGGTTGGCTTCCAGGACTCGACCGGCGAAGGGCACGTCACGCTTGCCCAGGAGTCGGAAACCGAGGGCGCGGCAGATGCCGTTGGACCGGGCGTTGCTTGTTGCCGGAAATGCGTGTACCAGCCCCCACCGGCTGTCGTCGCGAGCCAGTTCGAGCAGCATGCGGACGCCCTGCTTGCCGAGTCCCCGTCCCTGGAACTCCGGCAGTACCATCCAGCCGATCTCGGAGATGCGCTCGCCGTCCGCGTCGTGGGGCCACAAGGTCACGGTTCCCGCGACCACGTCCGGCTCGGCCTCATCGGGCACGATCATCTTTGTCCAGTCGGTGCCCGCCACCGCCCGTTGAACATCGCGTTGGACCTTCGCCTCCATGCCTTCGCGAGGCAGCGGGCCGCCCAGTTCGGCCATCATGATCGGGTCGCATCGCATCCGGACGTAGGCGTCGACGTCGCCGTGCTCCACATCACGTAGCAGCATCTGTGTTGCTCCCTTGCCCTTGGATCGGATGTCATGGCCGGCGGCGGCTGACCTCCGCCGCGCAGGCGCCCCAGTCCCCGGCGGCGGCTTGCTCCCGGGCCAGCCCGGCGACGGGCCCGGACAAGGTGACCGCGATGTCGCCGAGACGGATGCGGACGGTCCCGTTCGTCTCTTCGATGTGACCGGCGGTCAGCCGGGAAATCGCCACTGGCCCCTGGGCATGAAGGAGCAACGGCAGGCCGGCCAGGCGGCCTTCGGTCCGGATGGTGTCGTCGTACAGCAGGCGGCGGGCGCGCTTTATCAGCGCTCTGGCTATGTGTCCGTCGACCACCTCGGCCGGCCTCTCACGACTCGCCACCTGCGTGAGGCCGCGTGCTCCCTGCAGCGGAAGCCGGAGCTGCGGGGGGGTCCGGCTCCACGACGCGCGCCCCTCGTGCCTCACGTTTCTTTCCGTCAACGGCGGGCCGAACGTCGCCCTCGCCGCATGGGCCGGGCATGCCAACGCCACCTTCATCGAGCGGATGTACGTCCACCCGAGCCCCGAGGACCTCCGCGTCGACTCGGACCACCTCACTCCTCCACTCGGTTTCAGTGCGGGCGAAGCAGCCTGATGATCAAGACGTCTGGAGATTGTGAGACCTCTGCCCTCGGCGAACAGCAGAAACAGCCTCTGAACTGGGATTTCCAGTGGATCACCAGGATCACGCCCACCATAATCTACTGTACGTCCTGTACATTTTTTACAGACACATGTGCAGGCTGCCGTGCAGACCCGAAGGAAAGGCATCGCCATGCTGTTCCGTCCCACCGCCCGCCACGTACTGCCCGAGTTCACCGAGCGCACCAGCAGCGGGACCCGCACTCTCGACCCGTACTCCAGGCTGCTCGCCGAGCGGATCGTCTTCCTCGGCACCCCGGTCGACGACGCGGCCGCCTCGGACCTGATCGCCCAGTTCATGTACCTGGAGCACGACGCCCCGGACCGGCCCGTCTCGCTCTACATCAACTCTCCCGGGGGCTCGTTCGGGGCCATGTCGGCGATCTACGACACGATGGAGTACCTCAGCTGCGAGGTGGAGACCTACTGCCTCGGCCAGGCCGGTTCCTGCGCGGCGGCGCTGCTCGCCGCGGGCGCCCCCGGCCGCCGTCACGCACTGCCCGGGGCCCGGGTGGTGGTGCAGCAGCCCGCACTCCCCGAACCGGTGCGGGGCCGGCCGTCCGACCTGGAGATCGAGGCGCGGGAGCTGGAACGGGTCCGCGGAATGCTCATCGACCTGCTGGCCCGTCACACGGGCCGCGACACCGGGCGGATCGCCACCGACATCGAGCGCGACCTCGTCCTCGACGCGGCGGGCGCCAAGGCGTACGGCCTGGTCGACCACATCACGGAGAGCCGCAAGGCGTCGCGCCCTGCGCACGGCGCGAGGTGAACGCCCGGTGCAACCGCCCGACTTCCCGCCGCTCCCCGCACTGACCCGCGCCGAGGGGGAGTTCATCGACCACTACCTCGAAGTCCTCGACCAGCTGGGCCGGATCAACCCGGCCCGGGGCAGCGACACCTACGGCGCGCTGCGCGCCGCACAGGCGCTGGTCTCACGGGCCGGCGACCTGCGGGACGCGCTGACACTGATGCACGAGCGCGGCGAGGCGCGGATCCACGCCGCCACCCTGGCCCGGGCGCTGCGCGTACTGGACGGGGAGCGGCGGGCCGGGCGCGTCACCGTACCACCGGCTCCGGCGAGTTGACCGACGCCCCCGGCCCTCCCGTCCGCCGGGGCACGCCAACTCCCCCGGCGGACGGCGGGCGTCACTCAACTCCCGTACCCGACACGCCCGGAGCGCGCACCGAAATTCCTCGCTCGTTCGGCGTAGGAGACCCCTCGCACGAGGGATTTCCCGACTTGCGTTTTTCGCGTACCCGGTGAACGGAATCAGGCATTCCGCCCCTGGTACGGGACCGCGCCGAACGTCCCGAACAGCCGTCGGAATCACCATGTCCACTCGAACGGGTCAGTCGTGAGGAGCCTCACATATCCCCGTTTCGGCTCGGAAATCCGACAGTGAGTGAGTCAAGATCCCTGGGACGACAAGCCCCCGCCACCGCGGCGGGGCGGTCCGGGCGGACGCCGAGTCCTGCCGCCGCTCGGATGCCTGGTCGACGGAAGTGGATCGGCAGGAGTGGAGGACCCGAGCACAACGGGTCGGCCGGAACATCGGTCGTCCCTCGGGGTGAAGCCGCCGAAAGCGGCCGGGCAACTTCGCCAGCCCGAACCCGACAGGTCATCCTTCACAGGCGGCTGACGAAGGGTTGCGCATGACTGCGCAGGTTCATGTCCCGTCTCTGCTCGCACGGGCCGGTACGGCCTCGGTTCTGACGCTCGCCGCCGTCGGCGGCACCATGCTCGCCCCGGGTGCCACCACGGAGGCCCAGGCCGCGACCCGGTCGATGAAGGCACTCAGCATTGCCGCGTCGAAGAAGGGTTCGCCCTACCGCTGGGGGGCCACCGGCCCCAACCGTTTCGACTGCTCCGGCCTGACGCTCTACTCGTTCAAGAAGGCGGGCAAGCAGCTGCCCCGCACGGCCCAGCAGCAGTACAACAAGACCCGCCACATCTCGGCCTCGCACCGGCAACGCGGCGACCTGGTCTTCTTCCACTACGGCCGCAGCGTCTACCACGTGGGGATCTACGCCGGGAAGGGAAAGATCTGGCACTCGCCGCGGACCGGCGCGGTGGTACGGCTGGAGAAGATCTGGACGAAGAGCGTCTACTACGGGCGGGTCCGCTGAAGCATGCCCGACGGCCCGGGGCTCGGCCCCGGGCCGCACTCCGGGCGGGCGGTGACGCCCACCGCCCGTCCGGCCCCGTCCTCAGTGGTGCGCGGGACCGGGCCACGGGAGCACGATCCAGACCGTCTTGCCGCCGTCGACGGTGGGGGTGACGGTCAGTCGGCCCCCGCACTCCTTGGCCAGGGTCCGGATGATGACCATGCCGCGCCCGTTGTCCTGCTGGACGGCCGCGGGCAGCCGCCTGGGCCAACGCGGATGACTGTCCGTCACCCCCAGTGACAGTTGTTCCTCCCGGTCCAGCCGGAGAGCCACCGTGAAGGTGGGCGACTGCCCGAAGGTGTGCTGGACGGCGTTGGTCGCGAGTTCCGAGACGATGAGCCGGATGCCGTCGGCGAATTCGGTGTCGGCTGCCAGACCCCATTCGGTGAGCACCCTGGCCACGTACTTCCGGGCCGCCGCGACCGAGACCGGCTCGCTCGGCAGAGTGACGCTTGCTTCCTGATGATCCGCCATGGCAAGCCGCCCCTTTCCCACCCGACCGACCTGCTGTCGGTCCAGGTCGTGCTTCGCGCCAGATTGCCACCGATGCCGCCCTCTGTAACGGTGATCCACCAAGATATGCATATATCTGTCGCCCGATGCGGTGAACCCCACCACGCAAAACCGTACGTGGGCGACAAACTGCCTGCTCGGCGGGCGAGGGAGGTCGTGGATGCGGCACGGTCCTGCGGTACGGCGTCGCAAGCTCGGGGAGGAGCTCCGGAGCCTGCGCCACGCGTCGGGGCTGACCAGCCGGGACGCCGCGCGGACACTCGGCTGGCACCAGTCGAAGGTCAGCCGGATCGAGACCGGGGTCAGCGGGGTGCGGCCGGCCGATGTGACCCGGCTGCTGGACGCCTACGGCGTGGACGACGCGCAGTTGCGGACCCTCCTGACGACCCTGGCGTGCTCGGCCGGCGGGGGCGGCACCGGATGGTGGCACGCCTATCGCGGCCTGCTCCCGCCCCAGTACCGCGACTTCATCAGCCTGGAGTCCCAGGCGCGGACCGCGCGCACCCTGGAGACCTCGGTGGTGCCGGGGCTCCTGCAGACGGCCGACTACGCGCGGGCGGTGACCCGGGCATCGCTGGAGGGTCTGCCCGCGGCCCGGCTGGACTCGCTGGTGGAGGTGCGCCTCGCCCGCCAGGGGGTGCTGCGCACCGATCCGCCGCTGCGGCTGAGCGCGGTGCTCGACGAGGCGGTACTGCGGCGGGAGGTCGGCGGGCGCCGGGTGATGAGGGAGCAGTTGCGTCATCTGGCCCGGGTGGCCCACCTCCCCCATGTGCGGCTCCAGGTGCTGCCGTTCTCGGTCGGCGGCTACGCCGGACTCACCGGACCTTTCGTTATTTTCTCATTCCCGAACACTTCTGATCTCGACGTGATTGTTCTCGACCATTTGACGAGTAGCCTCTATCTGGAGCGGAAAGAAGACCTTGAGGCGTACAGCTCGGCCTTCCGCACGATGCAGGCACACGCGCTGTCGCCCGAGCGCTCGTTGGACCTCATCGCCGCGATCGACCGCGGTGACCGGTGACTTCGGACCGCCCGAGAGGACGTCATGCCGGATTGCCCCGCACCACACGACTTACGGTGGCGGCGCAGCAGCCGCAGCACAGGTATGAACAACTGCGTGGAGACCGCTCCGTTCGCGGACGGGCGACGGCTGGCCGTGCGGGACTCCAAGAACGTGTCCGGACCGCCGCTGCGGTTCTCCGCGACAGCCTGGACCTCCTTCGTCTCCGGTCTGCGCCGGGAACCGTTCAGCTGACGGGAGCGGTCCGCCGCACGGTCGTCACGGCCGCGGCGATCTGTTCCCCGGTCAGGTCGGCGCGCGCGGTCAGTCGCAGCCGGGACACCCCGTCCGGCACCGACGGCGGCCGGAAGCAGCCCACGGCGACCCCGGCGGCGCGGCAGTCGGCCGCCCAGCGCACGGCGGCCTCCGCCGAGGGGGCGCGCACGGACACCACGGCCGCGTCGGGGCGTACGGCGCTCAGACCGGCCGCCGTCAGCCGCTCGTACAGGGCGGTGGCGACCTCGCGGGCCCGGCCGGCGCGCTCCGGTTCCCGGCGCAGCAGTCGCAGACCGCCCAGTGCGGCGCCCGCCGCGGCCGGTGCGAGGCCGGTGTCGAAGATGAACGTACGGGCCGTGTTGACCAGGTGCTCGACGACCCGGGCGGGGCCGAGGACGGCTCCGCCCTGGCTGCCGAGGGACTTGGAGAGGGTGAGCGTGGCGACGATCCCCTCGCCGCCCGCGAGCCCTGCGGCGGCGAGCGCGCCGCGGCCGCCTTCTCCCAGTACGCCCAGCCCGTGCGCGTCGTCGACGAGCAGCGCGGCGCCCTCCCCGCGGCAGACGTCGGCGAGGCGGGGCAGCGGTGCCGCGTCACCGTCGACGGAGAAGACCGAGTCGGTGACGGCCAGCGCCCTGCCGTCGTGCGTCCGCAGCGCCTTGCGCACGGCGTCGGGATCGGCGTGCGCGACGACGGCGGTCTCGGCCCGGGAGAGTCGGCAACCGTCCACGATCGAGGCGTGGTTGCCCGCGTCGGAGACGATCAGCGAGCCGCGTCCGGTGAGCGCCGTGACGGCCGCGAGGTTGGCCGCGTAGCCCGACGACAGCACCAGGGCCGCTTCGAAACCGCAGAAATCGGCCAGTTCACGCTCCAGTTCGGCGTGCAGTGCGGTGGAGCCGGTGACGAGCCGCGATCCGGTCGCGCCCGCGCCCCAGGTGCGTGCGGCCTCGGCCGCGGCGGCGGTGACCTCGGGGTGCCGCGTCAGCCCCAGGTAGTCGTTGCTCGCGAGGTCCAGGACGTCGGCGCCGGCGGGCCGGGGGCGGAGCGTGCGAACGAGCCCGGCGTCCGCGCGGCGGCGCGCCTCGTCGTCGATCCAGCCGAACGGGTCGAGGGGCATGAGCGATCCCTTTTGTAGGCAGCTCACAGACCCTAACCGCGGGTGCCGCAGGTCATGATGTGGCAATACACACACCCTCGACAGGCTCTGTTGTCCGGTTCCTCCTTGGCTGCGGGCCGTGCGGTAGGCCAGGATCATCGCCATGGACCTCCTGAACACGCTGGTGGACAAGGGGCTGCGGCGCGAGCTGCCGACCCGCGAAGAAGCACTCGCCGTACTGGCGACGTCGGACGACGATCTGCTCGAAGTGGTGGCCGCGGCCGGAAAGGTGCGCCGCCAGTGGTTCGGGCGGCGCGTGAAGCTGAACTACCTGGTCAATCTCAAGTCCGGTCTATGCCCCGAGGACTGCTCGTACTGCTCGCAGCGGCTCGGTTCGAAGGCCGGGATCCTCAAGTACACCTGGCTGAAACCTGACGAGGCGTCGAAGGCCGCCGCCGCCGGTGTGGCCGGGGGTGCCAAGCGGGTGTGTCTGGTGGCGAGCGGCCGCGGCCCGACGGACCGTGACGTCGACCGGGTGTCGGAGACCATCGAGGCGATCAAGGAGCAGAACGAGGGCGTCGAGGTGTGCGCCTGTCTCGGGCTGCTCTCCGACGGGCAGGCCGAGCGGCTGCGCTCGGCGGGCGCCGACGCGTACAACCACAACCTCAACACGTCCGAGGGGACGTACGGGGAGATCACCACCACCCACACCTATGCCGACCGGGTGGAGACCGTGCAGCAGGCGCAGGCCGCCGGGCTGTCGGCGTGTTCCGGACTGATCGCCGGGATGGGCGAGAGCGACGCCGATCTGGTCGATGTCGTCTTCTCGCTGCGCGAGCTGGACCCGGACTCGGTGCCGGTGAACTTCCTGATCCCGTTCGAGGGGACTCCGCTGGCCAAGGAGTGGAACCTCACTCCGCAGCGCTGTCTGCGCATTCTGTCGATGGTCCGGTTCGTCTGCCCGGACGTGGAGGTGCGGCTCGCGGGCGGGCGCGAGGTGCATCTGCGCTCGATGCAGCCGCTCGCCCTGCACCTGGTCAACTCGATCTTCCTGGGCGACTACCTCACCAGCGAGGGGCAGGCGGGCCAGGCGGATCTGGACATGATCGCGGACGCCGGTTTCGAGGTGGAGGGGACGGACACGACGACGCTGCCCGCGCACCGTGCGGAGTCCGGCGGCTGCGGTTCGCACGGGGGCGGCTGCGCGCCGTGCGGTGACGTGCCCGCGAAGGACGAGAACACGGCCGCGACGGGCACGGCCGCTTCTCCGGGGACGCCGGCCGCGCGCACGGATCTGGTGGCGGTCCGCCGGCGCGGCGCGGGGACGGATCTCGCCCCCAATGCGTGAGGCCATCTCCCCGGCCGAGCTGCGCGCCCTGGACCGGGCCCACGTCTGGCATCCCTACGGTCCGATGCCGGGGCGGCAGGAGCCGCTGGTCGTGGAGTCCGCGTCCGGGGTGCGGCTGCGGCTGGCCGAACCGGTCCACGGGCAGCGCGAGTTGGTGGACGGCATGTCGTCCTGGTGGTCGGCGGTGCACGGCTACAACCACCCGGTGCTCAACGAGGCGGCCCGGGGCCAGCTGGACCGGATGAGCCATGTGATGTTCGGCGGGCTGACCCACGAGCCCGCCGTGCGGCTGGCCACCCGGCTGGTCGAGGTCACCCCGGAGCCGCTGCGGCACGTGTTCCTCGCCGACTCCGGGTCGGTCTCCGTCGAGGTCGCGGTGAAGATGTGCCTGCAGTACTGGCGCTCGGCCGGGCGGCCGACCAAGCAGCGGCTGCTGACCTGGCGGGGCGGCTACCACGGGGACACCTGGCAGCCGATGTCGGTGTGCGACCCGGAGGGCGGGATGCACGAGCTGTGGTCGGGCGTGCTGCCCCGGCAGGTCTTCGCCGACGCGCCGCCGGCCGGTTTCGACGCGGAGCCGGACGCCGCGTACGCACGGCACCTGCGGGAGCTGATCGCCGAGCACGCCGACCGGCTGGCCGCGGTGATCGTGGAACCGGTGGTGCAGGGCGCGGGCGGGATGCGATTCCACTCCCCCGCGTATCTGCGGGTGCTCCGCGAGGCGTGCGACGCCCATGACGTCCTGCTGGTGTTCGACGAGATCGCCACGGGCTTCGGCCGTACGGGAGAGCTGTTCGCCGCCGGGCACGCGGGGGTCTCGCCCGATGTCATGTGCGTGGGCAAGGCCCTGACCGGTGGCTATCTGACGATGGCGGCGACGCTGTGCACCTCCCGGGTGGCGGAGGGCATCTCGCGCGGCGAGGTGCCGGTGCTCGCCCACGGCCCGACGTTCATGGGCAATCCGCTCGCCGCCGCCGTGGCCTGTGCCTCCGTCGACCTGCTGCTCGGCCGGGACTGGCGAGGGGAGGTGGAGCGGATCGGCACGGGGCTCCGGGACGGTCTCGCCCCGGCCTCGGAACTGCCGGGAGTACGGGACGTACGGGTACTGGGCGCGATCGGTGTCGTACAGCTGGACCACGAGGTGGACATGGCGGCCGCGACCCGGGCGGCGGTGCGGGAGGGCGTGTGGCTGCGGCCGTTCCGCGACCTCGTCTACACGATGCCGCCGTACGTGACCGACGACGAGGACGTGGCGCGGATCTGCCGCGCCGTGTGCGCGGCTGCGCGGGAGGGCTGAGATGACGGTTCTGGTGGTGACGGGCACGGGCACGGAGATCGGCAAGACGATCGTGACGGCGGCCGTGGCGGCGGTGCGCCCGGAGTGCGCCGTCGCGGTGCTCAAGCCCGCACAGACGGGACTCGCTCCGGGTGAGCCGGGGGACGCCGCCGAGGTGGTGCGGCTGGCCGGTGACCATGTCACCGCGGTCGAACTGGCGCGTTTCCCCGAACCGTTGGCGCCCGCCACGGCCGCCCGCAGGGCGGGGCTGTCGCCGGTGCGGCCGTACGAGATCGCCGACGCGGCAAACAAGCTGGCGACCGAACACGATCTCGTGCTGATCGAGGGCGCGGGCGGTCTGCTGGTGCGGTTCGACGACGAGGGCGCGACCCTCGCCGACGCGGCCCGGTTGCTGGCCGCCCCGGTGCTGGTCGTGACGCCCGCCGGACTGGGCACGCTCAACACCGCGGCGCTGACCTCGGAGGCGCTGCGGGCCCGGGGGCTCGCGTGCCGCGGTCTGGTGGTGGGCAGCATGCCCGCCGAGCCGGACCTGGCGGCGCGCTGCAATCTGGGGGATCTGCCGGCGGTGACGGGCGCGCCGCTCCTGGGCGCGGTGCCGGCCGGAGCGGGTGCGCTGGCGCCCGCCGACTTCCGCGCACGGGCCGGGAGTTGGCTCACCGCGGAACTGGGCGGGGACCGGCCGTCTGGCTGAGCGGCCGGACCGTGCAGTTCTCGGGCGGGAACCCCGGTGGGAAACGGGCGGCTCGGGAAAGGGGAACCCACCGTGCGCGACGCACGGCTCGGGGAAGGGGACACCTGCCGTACGGAACGGAGCGGGCGGGGAGATTTTGCGGTGCGGAGCGGGAAGAATCCAAGGAGAGCCGCACTCTTTGCCCGTGCGCCCGGCCGAGGAGGTCCGTCATGCGTCTGCGCAGCACGAGAATCCCCCAGGACGTGGTGCACCACCCCGTCTTCGCCCGGTTCTACGCCCGGCTGAGCGTGGTCGCGGAGACCAGGGCGGGGCTGGGCGCGGTGCGTGCGGAGCTGCTGGCCGGGCTGTCCGGCCGGGTCGTCGAGGTGGGCGCCGGCAACGGTCTGAACTTCGCGCACTACCCGCCCGGGGTGGCGGAGGTGGTGGCCATCGAACCCGAGCGCGGCCTGCGGCAGTTGGCGGTGCGGGCGGCGCTGCGGGCCGGCATTCCGGTGGACGTGGTGCCGGGCACGGCGGAGGCGCTTCCGGTCAAGAGCGAGGCGTTCGACGGAGCTGTCGCGTCGCTGGTGCTGTGCACCGTACGGGATGTGGAGCGCTCGCTCGCGGAGATCATGAGGGTGCTGCGGCCCGGCGGTGAGCTGCGCTTCTTCGAGCACGTGCGGGCCGACGGCCGGGCCATGGCGCTGACGCAGCGGGCGCTGGACCGTACGGTCTGGCCGCTGGTGGCGGGCGGGTGCCACACGGCGCGCGACACCCTGGCCGCCATCGAGCGGGCCGGGTTCGTGCTGGAGTCCTACCGCAGGGTCAGGATGCCGGAGCGGGGGATCCAGCTGCCCACGTCGTCATGCGTGCTGGGCGTGGCGCGGCGGCCGGGCGTACCGGTCTGACGCCCCGGTCCCGGCCCGCGCCGCCCGGCCCGGCGCGGTGGGTGCGGGGCGGATGCGTCGCCCACCGTGCCGCTCACGGGTGCGGCACGCCGGTCCACCGGGCGGTGCGGTGCGGGCGGCGCGGTGGGGTGCGGGCGCTCACAGGCTCCACTGGCGCAGTTCGTCGGCGATGGCCCGGACGTCCGCCTTGCCCTCCTTGACCAGCCTGGCCAGATCGCGTACCTGCTCGGGCGAGGTGACGACCTTGAGCCCGGAGGCCACGAGATAGCCGTACGCGACGGCGGAGGAGAACATCGCGTTGGAGTGTTCGAGCGCGGGGACGTGGAGCAGCAGTTGCAGGAGGGCGGCGGCCCTGGAGTGCGGGTCGCTGTAGATGGGGCTGCCGAAGATCTCGGCCTCGTGCCGGGCCACCGCGGCCACGAGCGCACCCCAGTCGACGACCTGCGGATCGCCGGGGGTCTTGTGCTCGGCCACCATGAGCAGCCAGGACAGGTCGATCTGGAGGTTCAACGCGTGCCTTTGCGCTCCGGGCCGAACTCCTCGGCGAACACCGACTCGTACTGCTTCATGAAGTCGGCCGCTGCCTCGACGAAGGTGTGTCCGACCTCGCCCGCGTCCTGCCTCACGAGCTCCTCTATGTAGCGGTTCACGCTCATCCCCCTTTGCAGCGCGCGTTGCCGCGCGGCCTCGGCGGTGGTCTCGTCCACTCTCACGTTCAGCTGAGTCTTGGGCACAGCACCACGCTAGCGCGCTTGTGCTAGCACCGGCAACAGCGGTTCCCGATGCCCTGCACACCCGTCGCCCACTCCCTCCCGAAGGGCTCCGTCGGGCCCGCGGGTGTGATGCCACCCATAGGACCTGGATCACATACTGCGACGGATAGTAGAAACGAAACCCCATTAACGGCTCTAAATAGCCACTAAAGCTCTCATTTCGGACATTGCTCCTTGTTCAGGTAGTACGTCACATCGTTGACCCTCACCCGGACCGCCGCTAACCATGGCTGTCATCGCGGAACCCGCCGGACCGGCCGGACACGTCCGAGGCCGTTCGCACCACCGCGCCGCAGGACCCGCCTTCGCACCGCCCCGCCCCTGGCACCCCCGTGCCCGGACCGGGGCACCGCATCAAACCTCAGGAGAACCCACCAGCATGTTCACCCGTACTCGTCTGCGCGCCCTGACCACCACCGTCGCCACCACCGCCGCGGCGGCCGCGGCCCTCACCCTCACCTCCACCTCCGCGCACGCCGCCGCCCCGGCCGCCGACACCCAGAACACCGCCCGGACCGCCACCACCCACGCCGGTAACCTCGACGGCTGGATCAAGGAGGCGCTGGCCGTCATGAAGGCCAAGGGCATCCCCGGCACCTACGAGGGCCTGCACCGCAACATCATGCGCGA
>NZ_JBSFFY010000026.1:0-107102 GCF_053596315.1 Streptomyces sp. NPDC001732 | reverse complement strand
CGTCCGCATACTGGATGTATTCGGACGTTCCGACAACGCAGCGAGGTGCTGTAGCTGTCGTCGCGCGCCCGCCGGGGATTACGGGACAGCCCTTAGGTGGGGAAATTCAACGAGCCCCATCGGAGCAGCCTGCCGCTGGTATTCGCAGGGCCGGAACCGGGCTTGGTGGCAGCGTCGCCAGTCGGACCAGCCGAGCCGATGGCCTCGCTGCACGCCCCCCGTGGCTCACATCTGCGAGGTGTGGAACCGCCGACTTGGCGTGAGCGTCGAAAGGCCATGGCCAAGAGAGCTGGACAAATCATCTTCGCCCTCACGCTGACTGCTGGGGTGCTCACGGGCTGTGCCCAGGCTGACAAGGGCGCAGACGCCGTCCGGGCGACGCCGTCCGGCCGGACGATTCCCTTCGACCTCTATACGCATTGCGGGATCGACGAGGCCCGTATCGGCTCGACGTACTTCGAAGCGGAGCCCCCACTCTCCGATGGCTCGGGAAACCCGCCCGAGGGGTGGGACAATCCCACCCAGCGCGGCACGATGACCTTGAAGTCCGAGACGGAGGCCGTCTTCACCGACGATGCTGGGCATGAGGTGAAGTTCCGTGCCCGGCCCGGTGCGAGTGCCTTCAAGCGCATCTGCAGTTAGGGCCTGTCTCCTCGATCACGATCGGAGCCCCCGATGCATCGGCCCTGGCCAACTGCGGACCATGTCGCCCTCAAAGGCCGAGTTGATCAGAGCTCGTTGTTGACCAACAGCTGAGAGCTGAGGGTGTCGTACGCCCATTGCTCCCACTTGGCCGGTGGCCACGCGCGGTCTCGGGTGAGGACGAGGAAGAGCTCTGGGCTGAGGATGGCGTAGAGGATGTCCGCCGTTTCTTCGACGGCGATGGCGGGGCGGGCGCCTGGCTTCTTGGTCAGGGACTTCGCCGCTGTCGCGATCACTGTGTACCGCGGGTCTGCCTGATCCGGCCACAGCTCTCGGATCTCCGGGTTGGTTGCTGTCGCGGCACGGACCATTTCGTTGATGGCCG
Source organism: Streptomyces sp. NPDC001732 (assembly GCF_053596315.1). Lineage (NCBI taxonomy): Bacteria > Bacillati > Actinomycetota > Actinomycetes > Kitasatosporales > Streptomycetaceae > Streptomyces > Streptomyces sp. NPDC001732. The sequence goes on along the minus strand of NZ_JBSFFY010000026.1, from coordinate 106,075 downwards.
CGACGCGTTCGAGTGTCCTGCGGGTGCCGGCGACCAGTGCGGCCAGTGCGGACTCGGCGGTAGGCGCGGTCGCGACCTCCACGAACCAGGGCCGATCCATCGTCGGCACGGGTTCGTCGTCGCCGGCGATCGCGACATCGACAAGTTCCTTGAGCAGCGAGGGCTTGTTGCGGAAGACGAAGTAGATGGTCTGCACCGCCACCCCTGCCCGGTCGGCGATCTCCTGCAGCTTTGTCGCTCCGTAGCCCTGCTCGACGAAGAGCGCGCCGGCCGCCTCGATGATCCGTCGCCGTGTCTCCTGAGCCTTGCTGCTCTGCTTCCCCTTGCCCTCACCCATGACTGGAGTCTATATCTAGAGGTGAACTCTAGAGGTGAACTCTAATCGTTGGAGGGCAAGCCGTGCACACGATCGCCAACCGTCAGCAGGCAGAGGCATGGAACGACTGGGAGGGCGTCCTCTGGGCCGAACACCCCGAGCGTTACAACGGGATGATGGGCTCGTTCAACGCCCCCCTCCTCGCCGCCGCGGACATCACGGCCCAGAACTGGGTTCTCGACGTCGGCTGCGGCACCGGCCAGACGACGCGCCTCGCAGCGCAACGGGCCTACGACGGAAACGTCGTGGGTATCGACCTGTCCGAGCCGATGCTGGAACGCGCCCGCCGTGACGCAGCCGCGGAAGGTCTCGACAATGTCACCTTCGAGCAGGGTGACGCACAGGTGCATCCATTCCCCGACCGCGGATTCGATGTCCTCATCAGCCGCGGCGGCGTCATGTTCTTCGCCGACCACGTCGCAGCCTTCACCCATCTCCGGCACGCGCTCGTGCCCGCCGGCCGCCTCGCGTTCCTGGGCCCGCAGCCCGCGGGCCCGGACAGCGCCTACGCCCGCGCAACCGCCGCACTCTCGCCGTTCCTGCGCGAGGCATCCCCCGCCTCCAGGGGTATGGGGTCGCTCCTCGACCCAGCGCGCATCCGCCAAGTGCTCGCCGCCAGCGGGTTCACCGACATCGAGGTGGCTCCAGTCGAGGCGCCCATGACCTTCGGCGCCAACGCGGGCGACGCCGCCGACTTCATCTTCTCCATGGGCCCGACGCGCTACAACCTGCGCAATGTCGACCCGACAACCATCACCCGCATCCGTGCCGAAGTACATGACGCCCTCACGGAGTTCGAGACCGCAGAGGGTGTCTGTATCCCCGGGGCAGTCTGGATCGTCACAGCGGCGCGTGAGCGCATCTCTTCGGGCAAGTGACGCATCGTTCCGGAAGTGATCAGCAGGGGGGATCCGACCGACGACGAGTGGGCGCCGCTGAAGCCGCTGCTGCCGGTGAGCAACAACCGGTGCGGCCGGTGGCGGGACCACCACCAGGTGATCAACGGCAGCATCCACCGGTTGGGGACCGGCATGCAGTGGCGTGAGCTGCCGGAACGCTTCGGGCCGTGGCAGACCGTCCACAAACGGCACGCGCTGCGGTCAGCCGGCGGCGCCTGGGAGATGCCGCTTCAGCATGTTCAATCCCAGGTCGACGCCGAGGGCGGCATCGACCTGGGACGTCTCGGTCGACTCCACCGTGATGCGTGCCCACCAGCACACCGCCGGAGCGCCGAAGGCGGCTCCGCCATCCACGCAGCCCTCAAAAGGGACTGACGGACGGACGGCCGGTCGCCTTCTAACGGCCGGGCTGTACGTACTGCCTGCGGCTGCGCATGCGGCTGGGGCGTGACGCCCACCGGCTGCATCGGGTCAATATCTGGCGCGATCCGGACGGTGCCGCGGCGGTGCGGGAGGCCGACGACGGCAACGAGACCGTACCGACGGTCATCGTGGCGGGACGGCCGCACACCAACCCCCGCCCGGAATGGGTGCGTGAGCAGCTGTCCTCCACCACGTGAATCCGGTCACCGGCCGGCGTTCCGGACGGGCCGGAGCGCGGCGACACGCATCCGACTGACCCGCGGGTCAGTTGATGCCGACTTGACCAACGGTCATAATGGACGTGCAGCCCTTCACGCATCCCCCGTCGTGAAGGGCTGCGCCCACAACTACCCCCATATGCGCAGCTTGTCCGACTTGTTCGGTCGAATTTCGCGCAGGGGAAGGCGACTTCACGGGCAGGACACTCCCCTCGCGGTCTCCTGCCCGTGTTTTTTCGAGTTAACAGTGACGTTGCGTATTTACGCAAGCCCGTTCCCGTACCGCCTACCGCGCCGAGAGCCACACCCCCGGGTTCGTTACAGTGCAATCCCGTTGACCGAATCGACGACCGAGCACCGCCGGTCGGGCGGGGAACGGATACGTGGGGGGCCGGATGGACAGCGTCGGGGAACGCACACCGGAGCTGCGGACGCTGCAGCAAAAGGTCGAGTACATGGTCGAGAAGACGTTTCCCAACCAGAAGGTCTCCGGCCGGGTCTTCGCCGACCTGGTCAAGGAGCGCGGCGGCTCCCTCTCGCACAGCTACTTCTCCAACATCCTCGCGGGGAAGGTGACGCAGCCGTCCGAGGACATCCTCAAGGCGCTCGGCCTGGGCTTCGGCGTGGACTGGCGGTTCTTCAAGGAGGAGTCCGAGGTCGTCGACGACGTCGTCGCCGGGCTCCAGTTCCTCGCCAAGCGGCGCACCGGGGAGATCAGCGGGGTCGCCGGACGGGGGCTCGACGAGGACGGGCTTCCGCCGGAGCTGCTGCAGTTCGCCCTCTCCCTGCTGGAGGACGCCCGGGGCAGACAGGGCGCGGCCGACGGCGGCGCCCCCCATGGCGAGCCGGAGAAGTAGACCTCCATGTCCATGCGCGAACTACGGAAGGAGTGCGAGGCCGGGCTGGCCGACCTGCCCATCCCCGCCCCCTTCTCCATCGACGCACTGGTGGCGAACATGGAGGCGGCCCGTGGCCGCACCATCGTGCTGCACGAGATGCCCGACCGGCTGGCCCGCGTCAACGCCGCCTGCGGGCTGCGCCTGAAGACCGGCGGGACGAGCTTCGTGCTCTACCGCCGCCGCCCGACCGAGTACCAGACCCAGCACGTCATCCTGCACGAGCTGTGCCACGAGTGGTTCGACCACGGCACCTCCCTCGATGCGGAGCAGCTCCGGCGGCTGCTGCCGGTCTTCGACACCTCGCTGATCACCCGGGTCCTGGGCGGTGAACCCGCGCCCGCGCCGCCGGTCGCGAACCCCGCGGACACCATCGCCCACGCGATCCGCTCGGGGGACGGCACCGTGCAGGCCCGTGCGCAGTACGACACCCACGACGAGCGCATGGCCGAGTTCGGCGCCTCCCTCATCCCCCGCATGGCCCGGGAGGTGTCGAGCGACGACATGGTGGGGCGCCTGGCCAACTCCCTCTCGCGCCCCGTCGCCAGCCGCCGCCGCGGCCTGTTCCGCCGCACCTGATCACCGCCCGCCCGGCCCGCCCCGCACGCCCCCTGGTGCCCTGCACGTCCGGCACACTCCTCTCGCCCCCGCACCCCCACCCCCAAGGACCCGCCGTGACCCCGCTCGACCTCGCCGGCTACCTCATAGCCGTCCTGATGACGGCCGTCGCCGTCTGGCGCATGCCGGCCGCCCTGTGGGGCGACGAAGAAGACAAGCGCCGCCGGGCCCTGTGGGGCTGCTACGCGGGCTTCGCCGCCGCCCTGTGGACCAAGACCCGGGCCGTGCGCATCGCGCTCAACGACAGCCCCGTCACCGACCTCGCCGTACTGATCAAGCACTACACGGCGACCATCGCGATCCTGGCCATCCTCAGCTACATCGTCGCCATCTACGGCCAGTACCCCGAGGGCGGAACCGTTCCGCGCCACGTGCGGTTCGCCCGAGCCATTCAGCAGGTGGCGGCCAAGGCGTCGCTCGCCACGCTGATCCTGCTGACGGTGCTGTTCTTCACCGTCGTCGACCGTTCCGTCCCCTCGGACCGCTTCGTCGCCGACCACGCCGGGCAGTGGGGGGCCACGCTGTACATGAGCGTGTTCTACCTCTACTTGGGTGCCGCGTCCGCCGTCTGCGCGTACCAGTGGGCGCTGGCCACCGCCGGGGCCCGGCTCCGCCATCTGCGGGTGGGGCTCGGGATGATGACGTTCGCCATGTTCATCGGGGTCGGCTACACCGTCAGCCGGACCCTGTTCCTGTGGGTCAGCGTCCTGGACCAGCCGAGCGAGTCCTTCGCGCTGTACTTCGACGAGGTCACCGAGGCCGCGCAGGTGGTGCTGTTCGCCTTCTTCGCCGTCGGGGCCTCCATACCCGCCTTCAGCAAGGGGCAGCGCCGTGCGAAGCTGTGGCGGGCCCAGGTCAAACTGCACGGCCTCTGGTACGAGTTGATGACCGCCTTCCCCGAGCAGCCCTTCGACCCGCCGGCCCCGCTGGTCCGGGAACTCACCCGCTTCGACACCCCGGCCGACCTGCGCATCGACCGCTGGGCCGCCGACATCGCGGACGCGGTCGAGAAGCTGCGCCACTACGTACCGGACACGCTGCTCCCCGCCTCGAAGGCCGCCGCCGCGGCGGACGGCGCCACGGACGCGGAGAAGGCCGGGCCGCTCGCCGAGGCGTACTGGATCAAGGCGGCGCTCACCGCCCGGAACAACGGCGCCACCGCCGCGAGCGCCGCGACGGTGGACACCCAGAACGCCACCGACCAGGACGGCGAGGTGGCCTGGCTGGTGCGGGTGGCCACCGCCTACCGGACCGTCACGGCGGACCGGGCGGCGCAGGTGCTGGAGCACGCCTCGGCCGGCAGTGGTGTCGGCACCGGTGCCGATGCCGGTGCCGATGTCGTACAACCTCCGCACACCGGTGGATGACGGAAAACCACCGTTGAACCGGGCACCCGAGGGGTACGGGTGCCCCGTGCCGAACTTCGAGATCACCACCGCCAGCGCCGACGACCTCACCCTCCAGGCCGAATGGGCCCACGAGGAGAGTTGGAACCCCGGCCTCACCGACCGCCACGCCTTCTTCGCCGCCGACCCGCGCGGCTTCCTGTTCGGCCGGCTCGACGGTGAACCGGTCTCCTGCGTCTCCGTGGTCCGCTACGGCACCGGCTTCGGTTTCCTCGGCTTCTACCTGACCCGCCCCGAACTGCGCGGTCAGGGGTACGGCCTGCGGACCTGGCAGGCCGGCATGGCACGGCTGGAGGGGCGCAACGTCGGCCTCGACGGGGTGGTGGCCCAGCAGCCCAACTACCGCAAGTCCGGCTTCCGTCCGGCCTGGACGAACATGCGCTACGAGGGCCTGCCCCCGGCCGGGCTGCCCGCCCCGGCCGGTACCGCCCTCGTCGACGCCCGTGCCGTCCCCTTCGACCGGATCGCCGACTACGACCGCCGGTTCTTCCCCGCCGCCCGGGACGGCTTCCTCGCCCCGTGGATCGCCGGTCCCGGCCGCACCTCGCTCGCCGCCGTACGGGACGGGCAGCTGCGGGGCCTGGCCGTGCTGCGCCCGTGCCGCACGTCGTCCCGCATCGGTCCGGTGTACGCCGAGTCGCCCGAGGTGGCCGGTGCCCTGGTCAGCGCCCTGGCGGCGACCGATCCCGGCACTCCGGTGGCGATCGACGTGCCCGACGTCAACCCGGCGGCCGTGCGGCTGGCGGAACGGCTGGGCCTCACCCCGTCGTTCGAGACCGCCCGGATGTACACCGGCCCCGCGCCGGACGTCGACCACGGCGGGCTGTTCGGCATCACCAGCCTGGAACTGGGCTGAAGCCTGGAACCGGGCCGAGCCGGTCCGGAACCGGGCCCTGTTCGCCGTGCCCGGTCCGAGATCGAGCCCTGCCCCCCGGGCCCGGTCCGCCGACGTCCGGCAGGTCGCACCGGCGGGTCAGAGGGGGGCGCGGGGGCGGGTGCGCGAGGCCAGTACCGCCACGTCGTCCTCGGCACCCCGGCCGAACCGTTCGAGCACCTCGTCCAGCAGGTCGTCGAGACTGCCGCTCCTGGGCATCGTCAGGTCCTCCAGGCGGTGCACCGAGATGTCGATGTCCTCGCCGCGCCGCTCCACCAGACCGTCGGTGTACAGGAACAGCACCGCCCCGGGGCCGAACTCCACCGACGTCGAACGGTAGCCGCCGAAGCCGGTGCCGAGCGGCGGCCCCACCGCCATCTCGTCGCACACCCTGGCCCCCGTCACCGGGTCGATCAGCACCGGCGGCAGGTGCCCGGCGCTCGCCAGCTCGCACGCCCCGCCGAACCGGTCGACGACGGCCAGCAGACAGGTCGCCGCCCGGTCCAGGCCGGACCGCTCGACCATCCGGTCCAGCCGTTCCAGGATGCGGTGCGGCGGCAGGTCGTCGTCGGCGAACATGCGCAGCAGCGAGCGGTAGTGGCTCATGGCGACGGCCGCCTCCACCCCGTGGCCCATCACATCGCCCATCACCTTCAGATGGCGCCCGTCCCGCAGCGGGATGATGTCGAACCAGTCGCCGCCGACCAGCACGCTCCGGTCGGCCGGCAGGTACCGGGTGGCGACCTCGATGTGCGGGTGCGGCAGGCGCGGCTCGGACAGCAGGGAACGCTGGAGCTCCAGGGCGATGGTGTGCTCGTGGGCGTACCGGCGGGCGTGGTCGAGGTCGACGGCGGCCCGGCTCGCGAGTTCCCGGGCGACCACCACGTCCTCGTCGGTGAAGGGCGGTGAGCTCCCGGCCCGGATCAGGCCGAGGACACCGAGCGGCCCGCCGCGCACGGACACCGGCACGACGACCGCCGAGTGCATCCCGAGGGCGCGGTAGGCGGCGACCCGTTCGGGGGCGGGGGCGGAGCGCAGGAGCTGTTCGTCGGCGGTGAGGTTCTCCACCACCGGCAGGTTGGACGCCAGACAGCGCTGTACGGCGGCACCCTCCTGGTAGTCGATGTACTCGCCGGTCAGCCCGAAGCCGTGCAGCTCGTCGCGGAGCCCGGCCACGGCCGTCAGCGCCGCCCGGCGCAGCCGCAGCACACCGGGCGGGGCGGGCCGGACCGGGGCGGCGACGTCGGGCGGGAACACCTCGACCGTCGCGAGGTCCGCCAGTCCCGGCACGACGAGGTCGGCGAGCTCGGCGCAGGTGGTGTCCATGTCGAGCGTGGTGCCGATCCGGGACGCGGCGGTGTCGAGGAGGTCGAGGTGGCGCCGGGCCCGCTCCAGCTCGCGCAGGCCCCGGTCCGGGACCATGATCTCCAGCACGATCCCGGCCAGGCCCACGATCCGGCCGCCGCTCTCCAGCCGGTGGTACGTCCCGCGCCAGTACCGCCGGACCGTGCCGGCCGCCGAGGTGAACCCGCTGGAGGTGATCTCGCGGGGCCTCCCGTCGGCGAGCACGGCCAGCATCATGTCCTCGCGGGCGTCGACCCGCGGGAGGATCTCGGCGACGGTACGCCCGATGTGTGCCTCGGCCGGAAGACCGTTGAGCCGTTCGAGAGCCGGGTTGACGTACAGGTAGCGCAGCTTCGTGTCGAGCACCCCCACCCCGGCCGTGGTCCCGCCGACCAGGGCCGCCAGCACCTCGGGCCCGAAGGGCAGCGGGACGTCGGCGTACGCTTCGGCCTGCACGTCAACCTCCTGGGCGGGCGCGGACCACCCGCTGCCCGGCCCTCCATCGTCGGGCGGCGGCCCCCGCCGCGCATCCGCTGAACGGGCCGCTCCTCCGCGCTCCCGCACGCCGGACCGGGCAGGGAGGGACCGCCGACCGGGGCGGGGAGAGACCCGGCTCCGGCCTGCCTCGGCCCGGTCCCGGCCTGCCCCGGTCCGGCCCCTGCGCGTACGGGTGTCAGGTCCTCAGGTGGTGAGGGGGTGCGAGGTCCGGCCGGACGCCTCGTCGATCTCGTCGTGCGCCTTCGTCAGCATCTTCATCGCCAGCTCGTTGAGGGCTCTGGCCCCCGCGATCTCCTCGCCGACCCTGGGCTGGTCCTTGTCGGAGGGGTGACGGCTCGCGTATCCGTGGGCCCGCACCTCGTTGCCGTCCGGAAGCCGCACCAGGGCGGCCGCACGGGTCCGGTGGGAGTCCTCCTCGAATTCCATGTCCACGTGCCACCCGGCAGTTGTCCTCATGACGATCACCTCTCTACCAGGGTGCTCCCGTTCCCCCGGGGCCGCACCACGGCGGCGCCCCCGCCACAGGGGTGACACCGGGAGTCCGGTGCCGGGCGCGGTGCAGGGTGCGGGTGGCACCCGCGGGACGGAGGTGACGCCCGTGCCCGGCGCTCATCCCCCCAGCCGGTCCAGATCGAGGGTGCCGCGGGTCCCCGGGGCGTCCGGCGGGAGCCGCAGCGCCGCCGCGACCTGGCCGGGCAGCGGGCGCAGGCCCAGCAGGCCGGTGACGATCCGGCCGGTCAGCGCGTGCCACGCCCCGGCGCGCCGGAGCATCGCGTGGTCGCTGCCCCGGATCGCGACCAGGCAGGTGCGGGCCCCGGCCCGGCGGGCGCGTGCGGTGAGGTCCTGGGAGGCCCGGGGGCTGGTGATCCGGTCACGGGTGCTGTGCAGCAGGACGACGTCCCGCCCGGCGAGCTGGCCGACCGGGTCGTCGGGCGGGCACCACGGGGCGAGGCCCACCACCGCGCGCACCAGCGGATGACCGGCGGCGCGGAGGGCGGCGCGGGCGCCCATCGAGTGGCCGACCAGGACCACCGGGACCTCCCCGGCCTCGCGGCGCAGGCCCTCCAGCGCCCGCACCGTGTCGTGGAGCGGGTCCTCGCGGGAGCCGTTCCAGCCGCGGTGGGCGTAACGGGCGGTGCGTACGAGAACGTCGGCGGCGGGGCCGTCCGTCACCGAGGCGATGGTCCGGGCGAAGGGGAGCATCCGCACGGCGGGCAGGTTCAGCGGACCGGGCGGCGGTGGTGCCAGCCCCGTCTCCGCGCCGCCGTGCAGCAGGAGCACGGCCGCGCCCGGCGGACGAGAACCTGTCATGTGTACCTCCTGGTGCGCCTTTGTACCTCCTGGTGCGCCTTCGGCGATGATGCGGGAACCGGACCCGCATCGGGAACCGGACCCATATCGGAAACCGGCCCCGGCGCGGGAACCGAATCCGTGCCGGGCGTGCTCTACAGAGCATGGACCGGAAGACTTCCGCAGCACCGGACCACGGAGGAACACGTGGCATCGTCACCTCAACTCGGGCTGCCCGCCCCGGACTTCACCCTGCCGGGCGGGGTGCTCGCCGAAGGGGCCTTCGAGCGGCGCGACTTCACCCTCTCCGCCGCGCGCGGTCGTGCCGTCGTCCTCGCGTTCTACCCGGGCGACAACACGGCCGTGTGCACCAAGCAGCTCTGCTCGTACTCCTCGGGGCTGGAATCCTTCGAGGCGCTGGACGCGGAGGTCTGGGGAATCAGTCCACAGGGTGTGGACAGCCACGAGTCCTTCGCCCGGGGCCACGGACTGCGGATGCCACTGCTCGCGGACACCGACCGGGAGGCCGCCCGTGCCTACGGGGTGGCCGCGCCGGGGATCGGGGTGCGCCGCTCGGTCTTCCTGATCGGCCCCGACGGGGTGCTCCGCTGGAAGCACGTCGCGCTGCTCGGGGCCACGTACCGGTCCCTGGAGACACTGACCGAGCAACTTTCCGGCATCAAAACCCCGTAGAAAGTTTCCGGATTCCGGCAGTACCCACAGCCGGTGGCGTATGGGAACATCCAGCCAGTTCGACAGAAACGTCCAGGGGCGTTCACAGTTCGGGGGAGGTGACCGCGTGACTCTGTTCCTCGGTCTCGGCATCGCGGGAATCGCCCTGCTCGTCCTGTCCCTGATCTTCGACGGAATCCTCGAAGGCCTCTTCGGGGGCGCCCTGAGCGGCTTCTTCGACGGCCTCCTCTCCCTGCCGGTCATCGCCGGATTCCTCTCGATGCTCGGTTTCGGAGGCGCGATCGTGCTCGGCACCACCGGACTCGGTACGGTCGCCGCGATCGTCGCCGGAGGTCTGGCCGGAATCGTCGCGGCATTGCTCACCTGGAAGTTCAGCAAGGTCCTGATGCGGGACCAGACCGACTCCACCCCGCGCGAAGACGACCTGGTCGGCACGTCGGGCTCGGTCGTCACGGCCATCCCGGCCGACGGCTACGGCGAGGTCCTGCTCAAACTCGGGGGCCACACCGTGAAGTTGGCCGCGAAGAGCCCGGTGCCGATCGAACGCGGCGCCGAGATCTGGGTGGAGGCCGCCTTGTCGACCACCTCGGTCGCGGTCCGTCCCGTCGAGCGCTGACCACCGACCGACCCACCCGCGGTGCGGCGCACCGGACCATGCCGGACCGGGCCACGCCGTACCGGACCACACCGGACCGACCGATCAACCGACACACCCGCGGTGCGCCGCACCGAACCGCGCCCGTACCGCCCGACTCGAACTGCCGTCCTCTCAGGAGGGCAGGGGGGACACGTCCATGAGCCCAGTCGTGATCGCAGTCATCGGAGTCGTCGTACTCCTGGTGATCCTCGCTCTCGCCGTCATCACCCGCTACAAGGTCGCCGGGCCCAGCGAGGCGTTCATCATCACCGGCCGCCGCGGCAAGAAGTCGACGGACCCGGTGACCGGCCGCACCAGCATCGACAACAGCGGCCAGAAGGTCGTCGTCGGCGGCGGGGTCTTCGTGGTCCCGTTCGTCCAGCAGAAGTTCACCCTGGACCTCTCCAGCCGGCAGATCCCGGTGGCCGTGCGCGGTGCCGTGACCCTGCGCGGCGTGAAGTCCAACCTCGACGGCGTCGCGATCGTCAAGGTGGGCGGCAGCGAGGAGACGATCCGGGCCGCGGCCCAGCGCTTCCTCCAGCAGCAGGACGGCATCGTCCGCTTCACCCAGGAAGTGCTCTCCGGTGCGCTGCGCGCCATCGTCGGCCGGATGTCGGTCGAGGACATCATCCGCGACCGGGCGGCGTTCGCCAGCCAGGTCGCCGAGGAGGCCGAGGCCAGCCTCTCCGGCCAGGGCCTGATCCTGGACGCCTTCCAGATCCAGGACATCACCACCGAGGGCTCGTACCTGGAGGACCTCGGCCGTCCGGAGGCCGCCCGCGCCAAGCAGGAGGCGGACATCGCCGAGGCGGTCGCCCGGCGTGCGGCCGAACAGGCCCGGCTCAAGGCGGAGGAGGAGATCGCGATCGCGCAGCGGACCCTCTACTTGAAGCAGGCCGAGATCAAGGCGCAGACGGACGAGGCCGCCGCCCAGGCCAACGCGGCGGGCCCGCTCGCCGAGGCCGCCCGCCAGCAGGACATCCTCAGCGAGCAGGAGAAGGTGGCGGCCCGGCAGGCCGCGCTGACCGACCGCCAGCTCGACACCCAGGTCCGCAAGCCCGCCGACGCCGCCCGTTACCAGGCCGAGCAGGAGGCGGAGGCCCGCCGGATCGCCCAGGTCAAGGAGGCCGAGGCGGACGCCGAGCGCTCCCGGCTCACCGGTGAGGGCGAGAAGTTGCACCGCTCGGCCCTCGCCGAGGCCGTGCGCATCGAGGGTGAGGCGGAGGCCGCGGCCATCGCCGCCCGGGGCACCGCCGAGGCCGAGGCCATGCACAAGAAGGCGGACGCCTTCGAGCGGTACGGCGAGGCGGCCGTGCTCCAGATGCTGGTCGAGGTGCTGCCGCAGGTCGTCGCCAAGGCGTCCGAGCCGCTGAGCGCCGTGGACAAGATGACCGTGATCTCGACGGACGGCGCGAGCCAGCTGTCGCGCACCGTCACGGACAACGTCGCCCAGGGCATGGAACTCCTCAGCTCCACCACGGGAGTCGACATCGCCGGGCTGCTGAAGAGCCTCAAGACCAGCAAGTCCGAAGCCGCTCCGGCCACTTCGGGCTCTCCGGCCGGTGCGCCCGCGCAGGGCGCGGGGAGCGCCGCGTCCGACGGAAAGATCGAGATCACCGACTGACCCGGCCCACGCCATGACGGTGCCCGGCCGGTCCCGTACCGGCCGGGCACCGTCATGTCCGGACGGTACGGGCGGCCCGTCCGTGTGCCGACGTCGGCACGGGGCCGGAACCCCGGAGCGGCGCCACGGCCCTGTGTCGTGGCGCCGCTCCGTGAGGACCGGGCGGAGGCGTACGAAGACGTACGGAGGCGTACGGAGACATGGGGGGCGGGAGCCGGGGCCGGTGCATCGGCCGGCCGGGTCCCGGTCCGCGGCGGGGCACGGTCCGTGGCAGGTCCCGGTCCGTGGCAGCTCCCGGAGCCCGCCGAAGTCTCCGGATAAGGTAATGCGCCGATAAAGAAATCACCAAGCATGTCCGAAAACAGCCGTACCTCTCGGGAGGAAGCCATGGGAACCCACCGCACCACGCTGCCCGGAGTCGGTGTGCAGTACGACTACACCACCGAGTCGGGCCAGCACATCTCCGTCGTCGTCCACTACGACGGGCGGCGGTTCATCGGCTTCTACGATCAGGACGACCCTGATTCGTGCCTCCTCTCGGTACCCCTGACGCCGCAGGAGGCCACCGGCCTGGCCCACCTCATCGACGCCGCGCCCATCGACGCCGTGCGGACCGAGGGCATAGATCTGGTCACCGAGCACATCCCGCTCGGAACGCGTTCCCCGTACGGTGGCCGGCTGCTCGCGGACACCAAGGCGCGGACCCGGACGGGCGCCTCGATCGTGGCCGTCCTGCGCACCCACAGCGCACACCCGTCGCCCGGCCCGGACTTCCGGCTGGCCATCGGGGACACACTCGTCGTCGTCGGCACTCGTGAGGGCGTCGACGCGCTCGCCGACATCATCTCGGAGGGCTGACCGTGCACGACACGACCGCACTGCTGGTGGAGCTCGGCTCCGTCATTCTGGGCCTCGGGCTCATCGGCCGATTCGCCGGACGGATAGGACTCTCGCCGATCCCGCTCTACCTGCTGGCCGGCCTCGCCTTCGGCGACGGCGGACTCCTCCCGCTGGGGGCCAGTGAGGAATTCACCGCCGTCGGCGCCGAGATCGGCGTCATCCTGCTGCTGCTCCTGCTCGGACTGGAGTACAGCGCGTCGGAACTGGTCACCAGTCTCAAGACCCAGTACCCGTCCGGCGCCGTGGACTTCGTGCTCAACGCGACGCCGGGAGCGGTGGCGGCACTGCTGCTCGGCTGGGGGCCCGTGGGGGCCGTCGCGCTGGCCGGGGTCACCTGGATCTCGTCGTCCGGCGTCATCGCGAAGGTGCTCACCGACCTGGGACGACTGGGCAACCGGGAGACGCCCGTCATCCTCGGCGTCCTCGTCATCGAGGACCTGTCGATGGCCGTCTACCTCCCGCTGCTCACCGCGATGGTGGCGGGCGTGGGCCTCGCCGGGGGCAGCGTCGCCCTGCTCATCGCGCTCGGCACGGTCGGCCTGGTGCTCTATCTGGCGCTGCGGCACGGGCGGTTGATCAGCCGGGCCGTGTCTTCCGACAACCCCGAGATGCTGCTGCTGGTCGTGCTCGGACTGACCGTCCTGGTGGCCGGTGTGGCCCAGGAGCTGAAGGTGTCGGCCGCCGTCGGCGCCTTCCTGGTCGGCATCGCGCTCTCCGGTGAGGTCGCCGAGGGCGCGCGCAAGCTGCTGACCCCGCTGCGGGACCTGTTCGCCGCCGTCTTCTTCGTCTTCTTCGGGCTCTCCACCGACCCTTCAGAGATCCCGCCGGTGCTGCTGCCCGCGGCGCTGCTGGCCGTCGTGACCGTCTTCACCAAGATCGGCACCGGCTGGTACGCGGCCCGGCGCGCCGGAATCGGTGAGCGCGGCCGGTGGCGGGCCGGCGGGACGCTCGTCGCACGCGGCGAGTTCTCCATCGTCATCGCCGGTCTGGCCGTGGCGACCGAACCCCGCATAGGCCCCATCGCCACTGCATACGTCCTCATCCTCGTCATCGCCGGACCGCTCACCGCCCGCTGGACCCAGCCGGTCGCGGCCCGCGTCCAGGCGTGGCGCGGGCGGGGCGACGGCACCGGCAAGGGCGGCAACGTCCCCGGGGCCCGTCCGGCACCCGCCGCTCAGGAGCTGTCCGCACAGGAGCAGCCCGTGAAGGAGCAGCTCGCCTCGTCCACGGACTGAGGCCGGGCACCGTACGTACGTGTGGGGGCGCGACCGAGCCGGTCGCGCCCCCACACGCGTGTCCGCCGCCGTACGGACGCCCGCCGCGCTCCTACAGCGGGGTCGCCGCGTGCAGGATTCCCACCAGCGCCACCGTCGCGTTGAGGGACGACAGCGCCGAGGTCGCCGTGCCCACCGCCGCGACGAGGGCCGCGAGGGCGACGTGGGCGGAGGACGGCGGCCACAGCCGGGCCGACGGCACGGGGGCGAGGAGCGCCGCCACCCGGCGCGGCACGGGACCCGCGGCCGAGGAGGCGAAGGCCGCGAAACCGGCCGGGGCACGGTGCGAGAAGAGCGCCGCCTTGCCGACCGCGACCGCCACCGTCCGACGGTCGCCGACCGCCCGCGCCGCCTCCTCGTCCGCCCACCGCTCGGTGCTGAACGACACCGCCGTACGCAGCGGCAGCAGGAACGGATTGGCGCGCGCCGCGAGTTGGACGGCCAGCAGATAGCGGTGGTGACGGGCGGCCAGATGGGCCCGCTCGTGGGCGATCAGGGCCCGGCGCTCACCGGCGTCCAGGCACTCGGTCATCGCGGTCGAGACGACGACACGGCCCGGACTCCCGGGCAGCGCGTAGGCATACGGCTCGGGGTCCGGGAGCACCGCGACGTCGCCCGAGACGACGGACGGGGCGGCGGCCAGGGCTCGGCCCGCCCGGAGGCGCAGCCGCACATGGCGGTACACCGTCCACCCGCACGCCACGAGCACCGCCGCCAGCGCGCCGATCGCGACGATGCCCGCCTTCACCTCGTACGGCACGGCGTCCCGCACCTCCGGGTCCGACCAGCTGTCCGGCAGCGGATTGCCCGGGAGCTGCGCGGTGCCCACCACCATCAGCAGGCCGAGGCACAACGTGCTGCACAGGGCGAGCAGGGTGCCGACGACGGCGAGCAGCCGGGTCGCGCTGCGGGGGTGCAGATGCTGTTCGGCGAGGCGCGCGATCGGCAGCGCGGTCAGCGGGAGCACGAGCGGCAGACAGACGAAGACACCCATCGGCCGGCTACAGACCCTCCGTGTCGCGGGGGTGACCGGGGTCGTCCGGGGCGTCCGCCCGCGCCAGCAGCTCGCGCAACCGCTCCTCGTCACCCGGGGAGAGCGCCGAGACGAACCGGGCGAGCACGGCGTCCCGGTCCCGTTCGCCGTCCAGGACCCGCCGCATCCGCAGGGCCGCGAGACCGGCCTCGTCGGAGGCGGACGTCCAGGTGTAGGAGCGGCCCTCGCGGGAGCGGGTCACGGCCTTCTTCGCGTAGAGGCGGGAGAGGATCGTGATGACGGTGGTGTAGGCGAGGTCGCCGTCCAGGTGTTCCTGGACCCAGCCCGCCGTCGCGGGGCCGTCGGCCGAGCGCAGCACGGCGAGCACCTGCGCCTCCAACTCGCCCTGCCCGCGCCTGCGGAGCCGACCGCCGCCGGGACGCGTCGCGTCGTCGGCGGCGGTGTCAGCGGCAGCGGCAGCCGGGGCGTGCACGTCGTGCGGGGCATGTGGGTCGTGCGGGGCGGGGAGCGGTTCCGGGGTGGTGGGCACTCCGGCGCGGGGTGGTTCGTTGTCCGAGTGCCGCCGACCGGGCCTGGCCGAGTCCATCGGGGTCCGCCCTTCTGCGCTGCCGCGCCCGCCGCGGCGTCGCAACATCCTACTTACCACCGTTTTCGGCACACGAGGGGCACCTTTGCTGCTAACTTCTACACGTCTGTAGAATGGAAACCCACTCCGGCAACACACGCAACGTATGGAGACGTCATGGCACTGTGGGATCGGATCAAGGAATCCGCTTCGTCGATGCAGTCGCAGCTGGAAGCGAAGAAGAACGACCTCAAGAGCGGGGCGTTCCGCGACGCGAGCATGGCCATGTGCGCCCTGGTCGCCGCCGCCGACGGTTCCATCGATCCGTCCGAGCGCGAGCGCGTCGCCTCCCTGATCGCCACCAACGACGTCCTGCGGAACTTCCCGGCGGACGACCTGCAGCGCCGCTTCAACGACTACGTGAACAAGCTCACGGCCGACTTCGC
This sequence comes from Streptomyces sp. NPDC001732, assembly GCF_053596315.1. Lineage (NCBI taxonomy): Bacteria > Bacillati > Actinomycetota > Actinomycetes > Kitasatosporales > Streptomycetaceae > Streptomyces > Streptomyces sp. NPDC001732. Next base: position 90,100 of record NZ_JBSFFY010000026.1, on the reverse strand, counting down.
CTTCGGCAAGGTCAGCGTGCTCCAGGAGATCGGCAAGGCGAAGAAGAAGCCCGCCGAGGCGCGCGCCGTCATCCAGATCGGCATCGTCATCGGCGGCGCCGACGGCGACTTCGACAAGTCGGAGCAGGCCGTCGTGCGGGAGGCGTGCTTCGCGCTCGACCTCCCGCCCCACGAGTTCGACCTGTAGGGCCCGACCGGCCCCGTACGACCACGGGTTCGCAAAACCCTCGGCCCCGCACGGCCTCACCCGCCGATCGGAGCCGCCCATGGACCGGCCCGCCCGCCGGTCCCCCCACGAACCGCCGGGATCAACACGGACCGACCGACCACCGGTCCGCGCCCGGCAGGCCGGGGGTGCGCACTTCCCCCTGCGCGCCCCCGGCCATTTCCCTTCCCGGCCACTTCTCTTCCCGGCCGCTCCCCCCTCCCCCGGCCGCTTCCCTCCCGGCTCGGCGGGCGACGCCGTCAACGGCAGACCAACTTGCCTAAAGGCTTTAGGCAGCTCCATAATCCCTATCGCTGAACAGGAGAAGGATTATGGTTCGAGCAGGACTGACCGCGGAGCGCCTGACGCGGGCGGGGGCGGAACTCGCCGACGAGGTCGGCTTCGACCGGGTGACCGTCTCGGCGCTCGCCCGGCGGTTCGACGTCAAGGTCGCGAGCCTGTACTCGCACGTGAAGAGCTCGCAGGACCTCAAGACCAGGATCGCCCTGTTCGCGCTGGAGGAGCTCGCCGACCGGGTTTCCGCCGACATCGCCGGGCGCGCGGGCAAGGACGCCCTGGCCGCCTCCGCCAACGCCTTTCGCGACTATGCCCGGGAGCACCCCGGCCGCTACGACGCCGCCCGGCTCAGGCTCGACCCCGAAACGGCGGCGGCCAGTGCCGGTGTCCGGCACGCGCAGATGACGCGCGCCATCCTGCGCGGCTACGACCTGACGGAGCCGGACCAGACGCACGCGGTCCGGATGCTGGGCAGCGTCTTCCACGGCTACATCAGCCTGGAGATGGCCGGAGGCTTCAGCCACACCGCCGTCGACTCCCAGGCGTCCTGGCTCTGGACCCTGGACTCCCTCGACGCCCTGCTGCGGAACCGGAGCACGTCCTGACCGGCGGGAAACCGCACCACCGGGAAACCGCACCGCCGGAGGCGACCCGCCGCGCCGTACGCGTACCGGCGATCCGAACCATTCGCGCACCTTGAGCAACAAGGTGGGGCAGAACCATGAACGCCGAGCCCACGAACACCGGACCCATGAACACCGAGCCCATGAACACCGGACACGGCTGGACCACCACACCCGTCACCGCGGACCTCCTGCGCGGTTTCCTCGACCTGGAACCGACCGCACGCGGCCTGCTCCCGCACCGGCTGCCCGCCGCGGCGCGCCGGCAGATCCCCGACGAGCAGCTGGCCATGGCGCAGGCCCAGCCGTCCGGCGTGCGGCTCGCCTTCCGCACCCGGGCCACCGCCGTCGAACTGGACACGCTCCCCACCAAGCGCGCCCACCGGGGTTTCCCGCCCCCCGCGGACGGCATGTACGACCTGCTGGTCGACGGCCGCCTCGCAGCGCAGGCCACGGTGACCGGCGGCAACGTCCGCACGATCACCGACATGGTCGCCCAGACCTCCGAACTGACCGAGGGGCCCTCCGGCACCGCCCGCTTCACCGGTCTGCCGGCGCGGGACAAGGACGTCGAGATCTGGCTTCCGCACACGGAGATCACCGAGCTGATCGCCCTGCGCACCGATGCCCCCGTCGAGCCGGTGCCGGACCGCGGGCGCAGGGTGTGGCTGCACCACGGCAGTTCCATCAGCCATGGTTCCAACGCCGCCCACCCGACCGCCGTCTGGCCGGCCCTGGCCGCGGCCCGGGGCGGCGTGGAGCTGGTCAACCTGGGGTTCGGCGGCGGCGCGCTGCTCGACCCGTTCACCGCCCGCGCCATCCGGGACGCCCCCGCGGATCTGATCAGCCTCAAGATCGGCATCAACATCGTCAACACCGACGCGATGCGCCTGCGCGCCTTCGTCCCCGCGGTGCACGGCTTCCTCGACACCGTCCGCGAGGGGCACCCGACCACCCCGCTGCTGGTCGTGTCCCCCGTCCTGTGCCCGGTCCAGGAGGACACCCCCGGCCCTCTCGCGCCCGACTTCGAGGGGGGCACCCTGCGGTTCAGGGCGACGGGCGATCCGGCCGAACGCGCCGCCGGGCGCCTGACGCTCAACGTCGTCCGCGACGCGCTCGCCCGGATCGTCGAACAGCGCACGGCCGACGACCCGAACCTGCACCACCTCGACGGCCGCGACCTCTACGGCGAGCAGGACTACGCCGAATTCCCGCTGCCCGACGAGGTCCACCCCGACCCCTCGGGGCACCGCCGCATCGGCGAGAACTTCGCGCGGCTCGCGTTCGGCCCCGGCTGCCCCTTCGCCGACCACTCCGCCTGAGGCGGAAGGCCGTCACCGGCCCCGGCTGCCCCGGGGCCGGTGACGGCCATGCGGCCGTGCCGCCGTCACAGCTCCTTGGCCGTCACAGCTCCTTGGCGGGCCAGTCCAGCAGCCGGGCCCCGATGACCGCCGTCTGCAAGGTGTAGCGGTGCATCGGGTCGGACGGATCGGACCCGGTCAGCTGGTGTATTCGCTCCAGGCGGTAGGTGAGCGCCCGTACGCTCAGCGACAGCCGGCGGGCCGTCTCGGCGGCGACACAGCCCGCGTCGAAGTAGACGGCGAGCGTCTTCAGCAGGGGCACGGCGCCGCCGCGGGCCTGCTGGAGCGGGCCCAGTTCGCTGCGGACCAGATCGGCCATCGCCTGCCGGTCGCGGGTCAGCACCGGGTAGACCAGCAGGTCCGCCGCGTACAGCACCGGATCGTCCAGGTCCATCCGCTCCGCGAGGTCGAGGGCGTCGAGCGCTTCGTCGTACGAGTGGACGACCCCGCCGGGCCCCGTGTGCGGGCGGCCGATCGCGACCCGGCCGCCGTCCGTCGCCGCGTGCGACTGCTTGGCGAAGTACCGCAGGACGTCGGGCTGACTGCCCGGGGCGATGCAGACCAGCCGCCCGTCCTTCGTCGTGATCAGGATCTTCCGGCCGCTGAAACGGGCGAGCAGCGCCGCCTCGACCGTGCGCGGCACGGAGTCGGTCTCCGTGTACGCCTCCGGGCCCGTGGCCACCGCGACCGCGTGGGCGCGCGAGAGCCGCAGCCCGAACCGGGTGGCCCGCTCGGCGAGCCGCCCCAGGTCGCTGCGCCCGTACAGCAGGTCGTCGATGAACTCGCGGCGCGCCGCCTCCTCCCGCCGCACCGTCAGCCGCTGGGCCCGCTCGAAGCCCTCCGCGAAGGCGTCGACGGCCTGCTCCATCACGGCCAGCACCGACTCGGTGGCCACCGCGTCGGCCGTGACGGACAGCGGCCAGGAGGTACGGGTCGCCGCCAGGTGCATGCCGACCAGGGCACGCAGCTGGTACCCGGCCTCGGCGGCCTCCCGGCCCAGCCGTCGGCGGTCGTCCAGCTCGTCCCGGGTCAGACGGCGGCCGGTGGCGGCGGCATCGGCCAGGATGTGGACGTAGTCCCCCAGGCACTCCCCGGGAATCTCCGGCTCCGGCACGCGCTCTCCTCCAGTCCTGACGCGACTTCGACAATCGCTCAACACACATCGGGTGATGCCGGTGCCCGGCATCGAGGACGAGTAAAGATTGCCGGACTCCGGCAGTGCGACACCGGCCCCCCGAATGACACGATCCCGTCAGCACCACACGGGGGAAACACGGGGGAAAACGGGGGAAATCCCGGCTGTTTCAGCGCCGCTTCACGCCGCCTGCGACAGCCGGGACCGCCGCCCGCCCGGACCGGAAAGACAGCAGGGGGAGGACCGATGCGGGAGTTCCTGAGCGCGGCGACTTCCTTTCCCGCCGTTCCGTTCGGCGCCGCACTGGCCGTCGTCGTCTTCTTCTGGCTCCTGGTACTGGCCGGGGCCGCCGATCACCACTCCTTCGACGGGGACCTCGACACCGACCTCGCCGGAATCGGCGGAGTGCCGGTCACCGTCACCGTGTCCGTGATGGTCGTCGTCGGCTGGTTCACCAGCCTCACCGGCACCGTCCTGATGCACCGCAGCGACGTCACGGGCCTCGGCCGGGCCGCGTTCGCCTGCGGAGTGTTCGCCGGGGCGCTGCTGATCGGCTGGATCGCGACGCGGGCATTCGTGCGCGGCTTCCGCCGACGCTTCCCGGAGGAGCCCCCTCCCTCCCGGCAGGACTTCCTCGGCCGGGTCTGCACCATCCGCACCGGCTCCGTCAGCGCCGACTTCGGCCAGGCCGAGGTCGTGGCGGCCGACGGCTCCACCGCCGTCGTCCAGGTCAGGCTGGCCGGACCGGCGGACGGCGCGGCCCTCACCTCGGGCAGTGCGGGACTGCTGTACGCGTACGACGACGCGGGAGAGTTCTTCTGGGTCTCGTCGTACGACAGGGCCCTGGACCCGGGACCGCCACCACCACGACCACGCACGGCGCAGCGCACGAGCGCGCGCCGCACTCCACGCCGCACCGGCTGACCCGACCGGACGACCCCCGGCACCGCCCGCCGCGTCCCGTCGCGCCCGCCGCGCAGTGAGCCGCCCGGGGCCCCGGCGCGCCGTCGGCCCCGCCGCTCCACCCTCTTCATCACCAGCCGTCAAGGACTGTCATGGATGCCATCACCTTGGGATTCGGCGTGCTCGTAGCCGTCGTCCTGCTCATCGCCGTCGCCCTGCTCTTCGTCATCACCCGGCTCTTCCGCAAGGTGGAGCAGGGCAAGGCGCTGATCATCTCCAAGACCAAGAAGGTCGACGTCACCTTCACCGGAGCCGTCGTCCTGCCGGTGCTCCACAAGGCCGAGAGCATGGACATCTCGGTGAAGACCATCGAGATCCGCCGCACCGGGCGCGAGGGCCTGATCTGCCAGGACAACATCCGCGCCGACATCCACATCACGTTCTTCGTCCGGGTCAACAAGACCGTCGAGGACGTCATCAAGGTCGCCCAGGCCATCGGCACGGAGCGGGCCAGCGACAAGGTGGCCATCCAGGAATTCTTCGCCGCGAAGTTCTCCGAGGCGCTGAAGACCGTCGGCAAGCAGCTGGACTTCGTCGACCTGTACACCAAGCGTGAAGAGTTCCGGGACCGGATCATCCGGGTCATCGGGACGGACCTGAACGGCTACCACCTCGACGACGCCGCGATCGACTACCTGGAACAGACGCCGATGTCGCAGCTCGACGGCGCGAACATCCTGGACGCGCAGGGCATCCGCAAGATCACCGAGCTGACGGCGATCGAGCACGTGCGCACCAACGAGTACCAGCGCACCGAGCAGAAGGAGATCACCCGGCAGGACGTCGACGCCCGCGAGACCATCCTGGAACTGGAGCGCCGGCAGGCCGAGGCCGAGATCAAGCAGCGCCGCGAGGTCGAGACGCTGCGGGCCCGCGAGGAGGCCGCCACCGCCAAGGTCCAGGAGGAGGAGCGGCTCGGCGCCCAGGCCGCGTTCATCCGCACCGAGGAGCAGCTCGGCATCCAGCGCGAGAACCAGGCCCGGGAGATCGCCGTCGCGCAGAAGAACCGCGAGCGCGTCATCGCGGTGGAGAACGAGCGGATCGAGAAGGACCGCCTGCTGGAGGTCATCGGGCGCGAGCGGCAGACCGAGCTCGACCGGATCGCCGCGACGAAGGAGGTCGAGGCCGAGCGCCGCGAGGTCGCCGACGTGATCCGCGAGCGGATCGCCGTGGACCGCACGGTCGCCGAGCAGGAGGAGTCCATCAAGACGCTGCGGGCCGTCGAGGAGTCGGAGCGCACCCGCAGGTCGGTCATCATCGCCGCCGAGGCGGAGGCCCAGGAGAAGCTGGTCAAGGACATCAAGGCCGCCGAGGCCGCCGAGGCCGCGGCGGGCCACCTGGCCGCAGAGCAGCTGACGCTCGCCGAGGCCCGGCTGAAGACCGCCGACCTGGACGCGCAGGCGAAGCTGCGGCTGGCCGAGGGCATCCAGGCGGAGTCCGCCGCGCCCGGCCTCGCGGAGGTCCAGGTGCGGGAGGCGGAGGCCGACGTCATCGAGAAGGCCGGTCTCGCCGAGGCCGAGGCCACGTCCGCCCGGCTCCGGGCCGAGGCGGAGGGGGCCAGGCTCAAGGCCCTCGCCGAGGCGGAGGGCACGCAGGCCCAGGCGGCGGCCGACGCCGCGATGATCGGCGAGAAGCTGAAGGCCGAGGCCGCGGGCCTCACCGAGAAGGCCGCCGCGATGGCGGCGCTGGACGACGCGTCGCGCGGGCACGAGGAGTACCGGCTGCGGCTCGCGGCGGAGAAGGAGATCCGGCTGGCCGGGCTCGACGTGCAGCGGCAGGTGGCCGAGGCGCAGGCGACGGTGCTGGCCACGGGCCTGGAGAACGCCGACATCGACATCGTCGGCGGGGAGTCGGTCTTCTTCGACCGGCTGGTCTCGGCCATCTCGATGGGCAAGAGCTTCGACGGGTTCATGGAGAACTCGGACACGGCGAAGGCCCTCGCCGGCCCGTGGCTGAACGGCACCTCGTCGTTCACGGAGGACCTGACCCGGATGGTCGGATCGGTCTCGACGGGCGATGTGCGCAACCTGACGGTGTCGGCGCTGCTGACCCGGATGATGCGGACGCCCGGGACCGGCGTCGCACCTGGCCAGGTGCAGCAACTGCTGGCCGCCGCCCGCGAGTTGGGGCTGGCCGATGTGCCGGTCTCCGAGGTGACCGGGGCACTGGCGACGGGCGGAGCGCCCACGGCCGACGCCACCGCGGTGGTCGAGGCGGCGACCGCGGGTGACCCGTCCGCGGTGCCCGCCGCCCGGAACGGAACGCCGGTCGCCTAGGGCCGACCGCCGGGCGACCGCCGGGCGACCGGCCGCCCGGGGCCCAGCTGCCCAGGGGACGGCCGGTCGCCCCGGGGGCCTGGTCCTCCAGGGGCCGGTCGCCGGGGTCCCGGTAACCCGAGGGTCCTGGGGTCCTGGGGGCCTGGGGGGCTGGGGGCCTGAGGGCCTGGAGGCCTGAGGGCCTGGGGGCCTGGTCACCCGGGGGTCCCGGAGGCCGGCGGCCCAGGGGCCCGGCCTCCGTCGGGCCTTCGCCGGGCTTCCGTCCGGCCTCCGCCGGGTCGGCCCGATCCGGCCCGATCCGGTCCGCGGGTCCGGTCCGCCGCTCCGGTCCGATCCGGGCCCGCAGATACGGCCCGGACCCGAACCGCTCCGAACCGCCCGCACCACACATCTCGCAGAAAGAGCCGCACGTATGGACACCGACACCACGACCGCAACGCCCGTCGGCGGCCCCGTGGACGCGGGAACGTACGACGTGCTGCGCCGCCGGCTGGGCGACCGGGCCGCCGAACTCGCCCGCCGCGCCGAGGCGCTCAACGCACGGCGCACCCAGGAGTTCGGCTCGACCGAGCTCCGGCTCACCGGCACCGAGCAGATCCGCACCGAACAGGCGTCGGTCCCCCGCGACCTGGTGGCCGTCGGCGGGCGGCTGCTGTTCGGCTTCGAACGGGGGCCGGGCGCGACCGGGCCCGCCGAGGTGTCCGACGTACTCGCCCTGTACGGGCCCGAGCTGGACGCCCCCGTGGCGGGCGGGCCGCCGGCCGACGAGGACTTCGTCCGCGAGTTCACCGCCCTGCACCGCTACTACCGCGACGCCCGGCTCCTGCGGCTGCGCCGGGTGGACGGGAAGCTGCTCGCCGTCTTCCGCACCGGCGAGAGCGCGGACGGCGTCCGCGTGCTGCGCTGGGCGCTCGCCGCGGACGGTTCGCCGGGCGCCTTCCTCGACGCGCGCGGCGACCGCGACCACGTCTTCCCGCCGTCGCACGACTTCGCCTGGACCGTCGCGGGCCGCGAGTCGCACGTACCGGGCCGGCACCCGCACATCGCGGTGGGCGGGGACGGGGACGGCGCGACGGCGGTCCTGTTCATCGACACGCTCGGCGGCACGCTCACCGTCAAGACGGAGAACGACACCGACACCCCGCACGGCATCTACGAGGAACCGGTCGCCGAACCCCTCCAGTCCCTCGCCGACGCGGAGGTGGAGCACGCCACGGTCGGCTCGCTGGTCCTGCTCCGGGTCCGCCCGTACAACGAGGAGTCCTGGCGGCACCTGGTCTTCAACACGCTGCTCGGCACCGTCCTGCGCCTGGACGGCATCGGCCCGGCCTGCCACCGGCTGCCGGAGGACCAGGGGATCATCTTCCCCGGCGGCTACTACCTCACCACCGGCACCGCCAAGACCTTCGACATCGCCGAGCCGCTCTCCGCCCCGGTCTTCGAGGGCGCGGTCCGCTCCCCGAACGGCGAGGACGTCCTGTACGTCTTCCGCTCCCCCGACGACGGCCGCAGCCTGCTCCTGCCGTACAACCTGATCCGGCAGGAGGTCGCCACCCCGCTCCAGGGCCTCGGCCACGCCCTGCTCGACGACGGCACGCTCGTCCTGCTGCGCACCACCGCCACCGGCGACGAACCGGCCCGGGTCCACCCGGTGCAGCGCTGGCACACCCCGTACGTCTCCGACACCCACGCCGCCTCCCGCCCCGCCGCCGACGGGCCGCTCGCCCGGGTCGGCAACGCCGATCTGGTGCGCGGCATCTCCGACTGCCTGGCCCTCGCCCACGGCGCCACCGAGACGACCCCGACCGCCGCCGTGTACGCCCGGCTGGTCGCGGACTGCGTCCGCGCCACCGACCGCTACCACTGGCTCACCGACCCCGAACTCGGCACGCTCGCCGACCCGTTGGCCGAACTCAGGGCCACCGCCGAGCAGGTCCTGACCGAGTTCGAGACGGTGCGGGAGCTAACCCGGCAGGCCGCCGAGGCGCTGGCCGAGGCCACCGACCACATCACCGCGCTCGTCCGCCGCAGCCGCGGCGAGGTCCCGCGCTCGGCCGCCGAGTGGGTGGACCGGCTCACCGAACTGCGCCGCGCCCACGGCCATGTGGCGACCCTCGCCGAGATGCGGTACGCGGACACCGAACGCATCGCGGAACTCTCCGCCGACACCGCCGCCGACATCGACGCGGTGGCCCGGCGCGCCGTCTCCTTCCTCTCCCGGGACGACGCCTTCGCCGGCTACCACGAGGACGTCGACCGCCTCACCGCCGAGGCGTCCGCGCTCGCCACCGTCGCGGACGCGGCGGCGCTCGGCGACCGGCTGACCGGGATGACGGACGGGCTCGGCACCGTCACGGACGTCGTCGCCGGCCTCGACATCGGCGACGCGACGGTCCGGACCTCCATCCTGGAGCGGATCGCGGAGGTGCTCGGCGGGGTCAACCGGGCCCGCGCCACGCTCGACGCGCGCCGCCGCGAACTCCTCGACCGCGAGGGCCGGGCCGAATTCGCCGCCGAGTTCGCGCTGCTCGGGCAGGCCGTCACGGGGGCGATCGCCGCCGCCGACACCCCGGACGCCTGCGACGACCAGCTCGCCCGGCTGCTCGTGCGGCTGGAGAACCTGGAGTCGCGGTTCGCCGAGTTCGACGACTTCCTCACCGAGCTGGCCGAGCGGCGGACGGAGGTCCACGAGGCGTTCTCGGCCCGCAAGCAGACCCTGCAGGACGCCCGCGCCCGGCGGGCGGAGCGGCTGGCCGATTCGGCGGCCCGCATCCTGGAGACGGTCTCCCGGAGGGTGGCGGCCCTGGCCGACCCGGACGCCGTCCACACCTACTTCGCCTCCGACCCGATGGTCGCCAAGGTCCGCCGCACCGCGGAAGAGCTGCGGGAACTCGGCGACCCGGTGCGCGCGGAGGAGCTCGACGGGCAGCTGCTGGCCGCCCGCCAGGAGGCCGGGCGGGCGCTGCGCGACCGCAGCGAGCTGTACGCGGACGGCGGTGCCACGATCCGGCTGGGCCGGCACCGGTTCGCGGTGAACACCCAGCCCTTCGACCTCACGCTCGTCCCGCACGGGGACCGGCTCGCGTTCGCACTCACCGGCACGGACTACCGGGCGCCGGTCACCGATCCGGGGTTCGAGGAGACCCGCCCGTACTGGGAGCAGACCCTTCCCTCCGAGTCCCCGCACGTCTACCGGGGCGAGCACCTGGCGGCCCGGCTCCTGGCCGAGCGGGGCGTGGACGCCCTGGCCGCCCTGACCCCGGACGAACTCGCCGCGCTGGTACGCGAGTCGGCCGCCGCCGCGTACGACGAGGGCCACCAGCGCGGGGTCCACGACGAGGACGCCACCGCGATCCTCGCCGCCCTGCTGCGGCTGTACCCCGCGGCCGGTCTGCTGCGCCGGCCGCCCGCCGTGCGCGCGGCGGCCCAACTCTTCTGGGCGTACGGCACGGACGAGGTCCGGCGCGGCTCGTGGACCCGGCGGGCGGTCTCGCTCGCCCGCGCCCGCGACACATTCGGCCTCGCCCCGGCCGTCGCCGACCTCCAGCGGGAGTGGGCGGCCGTCATACGGGACGACAACTCCTGGGCTGCTCCCGCCACTTGGACCGAAGGCACCGGAACCGACGGCACCGCTCCCGGCAGCGCCGCCTCCGACGGCGGCGGGTCCGACAGTGCCGGGGCAATCGATCCGGGAGCCGTCGCCGAGTACCTCTTCGAAGAACTGACAAGTGGCCCGGCCGGTTTCGTCACCAGCGCCACCGTCCGCACGTTCCTCGACAAGTTCCGTCGTGCTACCGGCACTTCGGCCTACGACGAGGACCTGGCCGCCCTCCGCGACGACCTGCCGGCCCGTCGCCAACTTGTCGAGGGCTGGCTCACCTCGTACGCCGCCGCGAACGGCACCCGGCTCGACGCGGGGGATTTGGCGGAGTCCGTCGCCGTGGAGCTCTGCCCGGAACCGGTGTTCGAACGGTACGAGTGCGAGGCCCCGCTCACCGAGCGGGTGGACGGCCTGCTCGGCACCCATCCACGCATCGACCGGGGCACGCTGACCGTCCGCATCGACGAACTCCTCGCCCGCACCGCCGGGTTCCGTGCCCGCGTCGTCCCCGGCTTCCGCGCCTACCAGCGCCGGCGCACCGCCCTCGTGGACGCCGAGCGGTCCCGGCTGCGGCTGGACGACCTCCGGCCGCGCGTCATGTCGGCCTTCGTCCGCAACCGGCTGCTGGACGAGGTGTACCTGCCGCTGATCGGCGACAGCCTCGCCAAGCAGATCGGCACCGCCGACGCGGACCGGCGCACCGACTCGCAGGGCCTGCTGCTGCTCGTCTCGCCGCCCGGCTACGGCAAGACGACGCTGATGGAGTACGTCGCCGACCGGCTCGGCCTGGTCCTCGTCAAGATCAGCGGGCCGAACCTCGGCCACGACGTGACCTCGCTCGACCCGGCCCAGGCCCGCACCGCGACCGCCCGCCAGGAGATCGAAAAGATCAACTTCGCGCTGGAGTCCGGCAACAACACGCTGCTCTACCTCGACGACATCCAGCACACCTCGCCCGAACTGCTCCAGAAGTTCATCCCGCTCTGCGACGCCACCCGCCGCATCGAGGGCGTCAGGGACGGCGAGCCGCGCAGCCACGACCTGCGGGGCAAACGGTTCGCGGTGTGCATGGCGGGCAACCCGTACACGGAGTCGGGGGCCAGGTTCCGCATCCCCGACATGCTCGCCAACCGGGCCGACGTCTGGAACCTCGGCGAGGTGCTGAGCGGGCGCGAGGACGTCTTCGCGCTGAGCTTCGTGGAGAACGCGCTGACCGCCAACCCGGTGCTGGCGCCGCTCGCCGGGCGCTCCCGCGAGGACCTCGCCCTGTTCGTACGGCTGGCCTCCGGCGATCCCTCGGCGCGCGCGGACCGGCTCGACCACCCCTACCCGCCCGCCGACGTGGAGCGGATCGTCGCCGTCCTGCGCCATCTGCTGACCGCCCGGGAGACGGTGCTGGCGGTGAACGCCGCGTACATCGCGTCGGCGGCGCAGACGGACGCGTCGCGCACCGAGCCGCCGTTCCGGCTCCAGGGCTCCTACCGCGACATGAACAAGATCGCGGCGCGGATCGTGCCGGTGATGAACGAGGCGGAGCTCGACGCCGTCATCGACGACCACTACGCGGGCGAGGCCCAGACACTGACCTCGGGCGCGGAGTCGAACCTGCTGAAACTGGCCGGGCTGCGCGGCCGGCTCACCGCCGAGCAGTCCGCGCGCTGGTCGGAGATCACCGCCTCCTACGTGCGCACGCAGGCGCTCGGCGGACCGGACGGCGACCCCATGACCCGGGCCGTCGCCGCGCTGGGGCTGCTCGCGGACCGGATCGCGGCGGTCGAGTCGGCCATCGTACGGGTCGCCGACCCGCGCCATCTGCTCACCAACCCGCCCACCCCGCAAGCCCCGCACACCTCGCACGCGATTCACCGGCCCGGCACACCACCGGAGAACGACTGACGGCGGATCACCGACGGCGGACCGTCCGGCGCACCGCCCACCGCGCACCGCGCACCGCTCACGAAGGAGAGGAGCAAGGCATGCTGGGACACGTGCCTCAACTTCCCCAGCAGCCCCAACGTTCCCCGTTCAGCGGACACATGGTCGTCTGCGGCGACGACGCACTGGCCCGGCGGCTCGCCGTCGAGCTGCGCTACGTGTACGGGGAGCGGGTCACCCTCGTCCTGCCGCCCGGCCGCGACGCCCGCAGGCCCGAACTGCCGCTGGCCGGACGAGGTCTGGCGGCGGCCCTGTTCGGCCGGATGTCGTCGGCGGTGAACCGCAACGGCGGAAACGGCGGGGGCGGGGCCGACGCCCTCGGGGACGACACCAACGCCGGGGTCGAGGCCGTCCACATCATGGAGGCGGCGGAGCCGTCCGACGAGGCGTTCGAGGAGGCGGGCGTCGGATCGGCCGCCGCGCTGGCACTGGTCTACGACGACGACGAGCGCAACATCCGCGCCGCGCTGACCGCCCGCCGCATCAACCCCCGCCTCCGGCTGGTCATCCGGCTCTACAACCGCAAGCTCGGCCAGCACCTGGAGGCGCTGCTCGACCAGGCCGCCGCCCTCGCCGCACCCGGCCTGGACCGGTCCGCCCTGGACTCCTCCACCACCGTCCTGTCCGACGCCGACACCGCGGCCCCCGGCCTCGCCGCGACCGTCCTCACCGGCTCCAGCAAGGTCATCCAGGCGGAGGGCCTGCTGCTGCGCGCCGCCGAACGCACCCCGCCCGGCGGCGGGCAGATCGCCGACCCCGGCCTGTGCACCCTCGCGCTGCTCTCCTCCACCACCCACGACCCGGCGGGCACCGAGGGCTCCGACAGCAGCGGCGACGAAGGCCCCCGGCTGCTGCCCGACGAACGGCAGGTGGCCGCCGCGACGGGCCGGGGCACGGTGGTCCTGGAGGCGGTCAGCCAGGCGGGCCCGTCCGGGCCGCCGCCCCCGATGGGCGGCCGGGGCGCACCGCTCGGCCAGGTCTTCTCGCGGCGGCTGCGCTGGTCGGCGCTGGGCGTCGGCCTGGCCGTGCTGGCCCTCGCCGTCGCCTCCACGCTCACCACCGGCGACGACCCGCTGCACGCCGCCTACCTCACCCTGCTCGACCTGTTCGCGATGGGCGACCCGGCGGTCGGCGAACCGACGGCCCGCCAGCTCATCCAACTCCTGTCCGGCGTCGCCGGGTTGATGCTGCTCCCGCTGCTCGTGGCGGGCGTGCTGGAGGCGTTCGGCTCGATCCGTACGGCGTCGTCCCTGCGCCGCCCGCCGCGGGGCCTGTCCAACCACGTGGTGCTGCTCGGCCTCGGCAAGATCGGTACGCGGGTCCTCGTCCGGCTGCGCGAGCTCGGCATCCCGGTGGTGTGCGTGGAGGACGACCCGGACGCGCGCGGCATCCCCGTGGCGCGGCGGCTGCACGTACCGGTGGTCCTGGGCGACGTCACCCAGGAAGGCGTGCTGGAGGCGGCGAAGATCCAGCGAGCCCGCGCGCTCCTCGCCCTGACCAGCATCGACACCACCAATCTGGAGGCCGCGCTGTACGCCCGCTCGGTCAAGCACGACCTGCGCGTGGCGCTGCGCCTGTACGACGACGAGTTCGCCACCGCCGTCTACCGCACCCTGCGCACCGCCCACCCGCAGGCCGTGACCCGGTCCCGCTCCGTCTCCCACCTGGCCGCCCCGTCCTTCGCGGTCGCCATGATGGGGCGCCAGATCCTGGGGGCGATCCCGGTCGAGCGGAAGGTGATGCTGTTCGCGGCGATCGAGGTGGCGGGCCATCCTCAGCTGGAGGGCCGCACGGTGGAGCAGGCGTTCCGGGCGGGCGCCTGGCGGGTCCTCGCCCTGGACGCCACCCCGCCCGAGGACCGCCTGCCGGACCTGGCCATCCCTTCCCAGGCCTCCCCTGACCGCCCGTCCGGCCTGGTCTGGGACCTGCACCCCGGGTACGTACTGCGCCCCCAGGACCGCGTGGTGATCGCCGCGACCCGCCGCGGCCTGGCCGAACTGCTCCGCCGTCGCCGCCCGGTGGCACCGACGAGGCCGTGACGGGAGCGGGGCGGAACGGGGCGGGGCGGGGCGGAACGGGGCGGGGCGGGGCGGCGGGAAAACCGTGTGCCCGGCCCCGCCCGGCCCCCTACCCTCCCCCCATGGACACCGCCGCCCCCGACCTCCTCAACGTGATCGACATCGAGGCGACCTGCTGGGACGGGCAGCCGCCGCCCGGCGCGGTCAGCGAGATCATCGAGATCGGGCTGACCGTCGTCGACCTGCGCGCGGCGGCCGCGGCCGCCCCCGCCCGGAGGGGGCCGGGGAAGCCGGGGATCCCGGGAAGGATCGCCCGCCACCGCATCCTGGTCCGGCCCGTCCGGTCCACGGTCAGCGACTTCTGCACCGAACTGACCGGCCTCACCCAGGCCGAGGTGGACACGGGGGTCTCCTTCGCCGAGGCCTGCCGACTGCTGGCCTCCGAGCACCGGGCGGGAACCCGGCCCTGGGCGAGCTGGGGCGACTACGACCGCAACCAGTTCACCCGCCAGTGCCGGGCGACCGGCACCCCGTATCCCTTCGGCCGCCGCCACACCAACGCCAAGATCCCCTTCACCGCCGCCCACGGCCTGCGCAAGCGCCCCGGCATGGCCCGAGCCCTGGAGATCGCGGGCCTCCCCCTGGAGGGCCGCCACCACAGCGGCGCGGACGACGCCTGGAACATCGCGGCCCTGATCCTGGACCTCGCGGCCCGGGGCGCCTGGCCGGAACCCACCGCCTGAGGAGCCGGCCGGGGCGCACCGCGAAAGCACCGGCGGGACGTGCCCCGAAAGCACCGGCCGCGTCGACGAACCGGGACCGGCTTCAGAGCACGCCGCCCATGGCCCTTCGCACCTCGTCCAGTGTCGCCCCGGCGATCTCGGCGGCCCGCTCGTTCCCGGCCCGGAGCACCGACCGCACGTACGCCATGTCCCGCGCGTACTCGGCCCGCCGGGCCCGGATCGGTGCCATCCGGGTGTTGACGGCCTCCGTCACCGTTCGTTTGAGGGCCGCCGCACCGCCCCCGCCGATCTCCTCGGCCACCGCGTGCGGGTCGCGGTCCAGGCAGAGCGCCGCCAGCAGCACGAGCGAGGACACCCCGGGCCGGGTCTCCGGTTCGTAGGTGATGTGCCGCTCGGCGTCCGTCTTCGCGCCCTTGATCAGCCGGGCCGTCTCGTCGGCGGTGGCGCCGAGCGCGATGGAGTTGCCCCGGCTCTTGCTCATCTTGGTGCCGTCGGTGCCGAGGAGCAGCGGCGCGGCGGAGAGCAGCGCGTCCGGTTCGGGGAACACCGTCCCGTACCGCTCGTTGAAGCGCCGGGCGACGGTCCGGGTCACTTCGAGGTGCGGCAGCTGGTCCTGCCCGACCGGCACCAGGTTGCCCTTGCAGAACAGGATGTCGGCGGCCTGGTGCACGGGGTACGTGAACATCAGCCCGCTGACTGCGGACTGCCGGGAGTGCGCGATCTCGTCCTTGACGGTGGGGTTGCGGTTCAGCTCGGCGACGGAGACGAGACTGAGGAAGGGCAGCATCAGCTGGTTCAGCGCGGACACGGCACTGTGGTTGAAGATCGTCGAGCGGGCCGGGTCGATGCCGACGGCCAGGTAGTCCAGCAGCATCGACTCCATGTGCCCGGTGAGCCGGTCGGCGACGTCCCGGTCGGTGAGCACCTGGTAGTCGGCGATGATCACGAAGACGTCCACCCCGAGGTCCTGGAGCCGGACGCGGTTGTGAAGGGTGCCGAAGTAGTGCCCGAGGTGCAGGGGCCCGGTGGGCCGGTCCCCGGTCATCACCCGGAACCGGCCCGGGGCCCGCCCGATCTCCGCCTCCAGCTCGGCACTGCGCCGCCGGGCGGACACGGCGGCGGTGGACACGGATTCGCCCACGATGGTGGGGGTGACGGCGGGGGTGGTGGCGGTGGCGGTGCTCATGGTTTCTCTCCTCGCGATGTCGGTTGCGTGGAGGACGGCCCGCCGGGATCGGCATCCGTACCCGTACGAGGGCAGAGAAAAGGGCCGTCCGTTTCGAACGGCCCTGATTCCGTGCAGATGGAGGTGGCCGCTCCTAGAAGGAGCGCCACCAGTTCCGGCACGGTACGGAAGTCATGGGTCAGAGCCTAACGCGGCGGGCGGCCGGGGACACCGGACTTTCGTCCTCGGGTGCGTTGGACCAGCCGCGCCGGCAGAGGACGAGCCGGTAGCCGTCCGGGTCCTCGACGGTGACGCCCCATTCGTTCCAGTACGGGTTCGGCGAGGGGACGCGGGTGCCGCCGTGCGCCAGCAGCCGCTCCACCGTCTCCTTCGGCACCGGCCCGTCGAGGTACAGGACGAGCAGGTCCTCGTCGGTGGGGCACGGCTCGACGGGGTGGTCGCCGCCGTGGACGAGTTCGAGGTGCCAGGACGCGTCCGGGTGCCCCACCATGAGCAGGTCGTGCGTCCCCGGCGCCCGGGACGCCGCGGCGCGGTGAAGCACGGTCAGCCCGAGCCCGCCCGCCCAGAACCGCTCGGCCGCGGCGAGGTCCCGGGACGGCCGGGCGATACGGACATGATTCCGGGCGGTGAACGGCACGGGGGTTCCCCTCTTCAAGAGCTTCGACGGCATCGGCGTCGACGACGACTTCGGCGGCCTCGACAACGGCACGCCCTTCCACGCACCGCGTCCGCGCACCCGCAGATCCGCAGCGTAGGCCCCGCCCTGCGGGTCCGCATCGGTCCGGTTTCCCGGTCCCCGCGACCGAATCTCCTGCGGCCGGAGACCTAGGACGTGCTTCGAGAACAGCGTCGTCCGCCCGGCCCCGCCCGCTTCACTTCTTGGCGTGCTCGCCGACGTAGAACAGGATCCAGACGAAGCCCGCGAAGAGGTGCGTGGCGAAGACGTACACGAAAACGCGCAGCGCGACGCCGCGCTCCTTCCAGCGCTCGCTCCCGCCGCTGCTCTCGTTGTTTCCGCTCACCGCGCCGCCTCCGTCCGGGCCCGGGTCCCGTACTCGGCCCGTGCGCCCCGACCAGGGTACGCACCGCCCCGGCTCCTTCGCGGCCCGCGGAATAGGTCAGGGGGGCACTCCGTTGTAGGGTGTGTCCACATAGTTCAAAGTTCAACCAAACTAGGTTTCTGGAGGCGGGCCATGGAGTTCGGCATCTTCACCGTCGGAGACGTCACCACCGACCCGACGACCGGCAGGACCCCGACCGAGAACGAGCGGATCAAGGCCACCCTCGCCATCGCTCAGAAGGCGGAGGAGGTCGGCCTGGACGTCTTCGCGACCGGCGAGCACCACAACCCGCCGTTCGTCCCGTCCTCCCCGACCACCACGCTCGGCTACCTCGCCGCCCGCACCGAGAAGCTGATCCTCTCCACGTCCACCACGCTGATCACCACCAACGACCCGGTGAAGATCGCCGAGGACTACGCGACGCTCCAGCACCTCGCGGACGGCCGCGTCGACCTGATGATGGGCCGCGGCAACACCGGCCCGGTCTACCCCTGGTTCGGCAAGGACATCCGCCAGGGCATCCCGCTCGCCATCGAGAACTACGCCCTGCTGCACAAGCTGTGGCGCGAGGACGTCGTCGACTGGGAGGGCAAGTTCCGTACGCCGCTGCAGTCCTTCACCGCGACCCCGCGCCCGCTGGACGGCGTCCCGCCGTTCGTCTGGCACGGCTCGATCCGCTCGCCGGAGATCGCCGAGCAGGCCGCGTACTACGGCGACGGCTTCTTCCACAACAACATCTTCTGGCCCATCGAGCACACCAAGAAGATGGTGAACCTGTACCGGCAGCGCTACGCCCACTACGGGCACGGCACCGCCGAGCAGGCCATCGTCGGCCTCGGCGGCCAGGTGTTCATGCGGAAGAACTCGCAGGACGCGGTACGGGAGTTCCGCCCGTACTTCGACAACGCGCCGGTCTACGGGCACGGCCCCTCCCTGGAGGACTTCTCCCGGCAGACGCCGCTGACCGTCGGCTCCCCGCAGGAGGTCATCGAGCGGACCCTGTCCTTCCGGGACGCCGTCGGCGACTACCAGCGCCAGCTGTTCCTGATGGACCACGCGGGCCTGCCCCTGAAGACGGTCCTGGAGCAGCTCGACATCCTCGGCGAGGAGGTCGTCCCGGTGCTGCGCAAGGAGTTCGCCAACCTGCGGCCGGCCGGGGTTCCGGACGCCGCCCCCGTGCACCCGGCCGTCGCCGCCGCCCGTACCGCCCCGAAGGAGGGCTGACCACCGTGACCACCGAGCCCACCACGTCCACCGCGTTCGACGCCGAGCCGCTGCGGATCGTCGCCGTGTCGGCGGGACTCAGCAGCCCCTCCTCGACCCGGCTGCTGGCCGAGCGGCTGGCCGGCGCCGCCCGGGAACGGCTGCTGACCGAGCAGGACCGCGCCGTCGAGGTCCGGGTGATCGAGCTGCGCGACCTGGCCGTCGACATCGCCAACCACCTGGTCACCGGCTTCCCGCCGGCCGCCCTGGACGAGGCCGTCAAGGAGGTGACGCAGGCGGACGGCCTGATCGCCGTCTCGCCCGTCTTCACCGCCTCGTACAGCGGACTGTTCAAGTCGTTCTTCGACCTGATCGACCACACGGCGCTGACCGGCAAGCCCGTCGTCGTCGCCGCGACCGGCGGCACCGCCCGCCACTCGCTGGTCCTGGAACACGCGATGCGCCCGCTCTTCGCCTATCTGCGGGCCACCGTCGCCCCGACCTCCGTGTACGCGGCCTCGGAGGACTGGGGCTCGTCCGGCGACGAGTACACCGACGGCCTGCCGTCCCGCATCCGGCGGGCGGGCGGCGAACTCGCGACCATGATCACGGGCGGCCGGGCGCGGTCCGGGGCGTCGCGGGTGCTCGGGCTCGACGACGAGGTCGTGCCGTTCGAGCAGCAGCTCGCCGATCTCCGCCTGGACTGACCGCCTCCCGCACCCGGAGCAACCGCATTCCCCGACCGGGCCCGCAACCCGCCCGGCCCGGCGGGGGGCCCGCCACCGGCGGCCCGGCCCGGTTTGATTAGAGTTGGAGCGAAAGATGCGTCGTGCGACTTTCTTTCGCATTTCTTTCGTGCTTCTTCCGCACGACGCCTCTGCGCACTGAGCCGAACCGAGCTGGAGGCAGAGATGGGCAGGATCGTGGTGGGCGTTGACGGCTCCGAGTCGTCGATCAGGGCACTGCACTGGGCCGTGCGCCAGGCGGAGCTGACCGGCGACACGGTGGAGGCCGTCAACAGCTGGGAGTACCCCGCGACGAGCTGGGCGTCGATGATGCCGGGCATGCCGGAGGACTTCGACCCGCAGGCCCTGGCGACCGTGTCCCTCACCGAGGCACTGGAGGAGGCCCTGGGCGCCGAGGGCGCGGCGGCGGTCAGCAAGGTCGTGGTGATCGGCAACCCGGCCCAGGCCCTGCTGGACCGCTCCAAGGGCGCGAACCTGCTGGTCGTCGGCGCGCGCGGCTACAGCGGCTTCAAGGCGACCCTGCTCGGCTCGGTCAGCCTCCACGTCACCCAGCACGCGAACTGCCCGGTGACGGTCGTGCGCGACGTATGACGCAAGGCGCGTAGCTCAAGACGGAACGGCGGTGGGCCCGCACGACAGCGATCGTGCGGGCCCACCACCATGTCCGTCACCCCATGGGCCGGACGTCCTCATGGGTGTAGAAGATGTAGAACGCGCTGACGAACATGCCCAGCCCCACCGCCAGCCCGAGCGCCGAGGACCGCAGCACGCTCGAATCCGTCAGGCCGACCAGCAGGCCGATCGCCGCTGCCATCAGCGCGCCGTACGCCACCGCCCGCACCAGGGGCAGCAGCCTGCGCTGGATCCGGCCGAGCCCGAAGCAGAGGACCGTGAGGACCACCGCGGTGATCAGGCCGTACCAGAACTGCCGGGTGCCGCTCGCGCCGTTGTTGCGGAGGATGAAGGACGCGTAGAGGCCGTACGCCGCACCCAGAGTGACGGGAATGGCCCAGGAAAGCACGCTGCGCCTGCGCGCGTGCGCCCTCCGTCCGCGTGTCGGCATCGCCGCATGTGTGGCCATGGCGGAGATCTCCTTCCGTCGCTCTTGCTCCCTCCAGGGCACACCCGGCCGGGCCGCCCGGCAACTCGGATGGCGTACGGCCCGGGGCGCGGCGCCCGCGCGCACGATTCCCTGGAGGGATGCGGACGCATCTCTCGGCGGCTCTCTCGGTGGTACTGGCGGTGGTCCTGGCCGTCCTCGTGCCGGTCGGCGCCCTGTCCGCCTGGGTGGATCTGGAGATCGACGACACCGACCGTTACGTCGAGGCGGTCGCGCCGCTCGCCTCCGACCCCGGAGTGCGCGACACCGTCAGCAACCTCATCACCGACGGGGCGATGAAACACATCGACGCGGGGCCGCTCCAGGACACCGTGCGGGACTTCCTGCACCAGGCGGTGCTGTCCTTCACCACCACCGACGCCTTCCGGACCGCGTGGAACGCCGCCAACCGCACCGCCCACGAGGCCGTCACCGCCGCGCTGAACGGCAGGACCGGCGAGGCCGTGACCATCGACCTGGCGCCCGTGACCGAGCAGATCAGACGGAACCTGATGGAGAACGGGGTGCCGTTCGCCGACCGCATCCCCGTCCAGCACACCGACATCACGCTCGTCTCCGCCGACCGCGCCGACCAGTTGCGCCAGACCTTCCGGCTGCTGCGGACCGGCAGCATCTGGCCCGCCGTGGGCACGCTCGTGCTCGCCGTCCTGGCCGTGGCCGCGGCCTGGGCGCGCGGTGGCGGGCCGGGGCACAGACGCTCCGGGGCCGCCGCGCTCTCGGCCGCGGCGGTGGTGGGACTGGGCTTCGCGCTCGGGGCGCTCGTGCTGCGAGCGGTGCTCGCGTTCGCCCGCGGCCGGGTGCTGTCCGAGGTGCCGGACAGCGAGACGAACGGGGCGGCGGCGGTGTACGACGCGCTGACCGCCTCACTGCGCACGACGGTGTGGATCGTGTTCGCCGCCGGGCTCGCGGTGGCGGTGTGCGCGGTGCTCGCCCGACTCCTGGCCGCACGGCACCGGCCCGGGACGAACAGCTGAGCCGCCCCGGGACGGGCCCGGCGCACGAAGGCTGCCGAGCTCGCCGTACGGGACCGGGCCCGCCCGGCGTACGGGGCCGGGCGGGCTCGACATGCGGGGCCGGGCGGGCCGAAAAACAATGGTTCTCGTGACTGCCCGATCGGGGACGACTGAGAGGTCTTCCGCATGCGAGCCATAGCCGTCGGCGCGTTCCGGGCCGACCCCGCACTGGTGGAGATGCCCAAGCCCGAGCCGGGTGCCGGTGAGGTACGGGTCAGGATCGAGTACGCCGCGCTCAACCCCTGCGACTGGCAGACCGCGCGGGACGGCCCCGGGGCCCCGGCCACCACCCGGGTCTACCCCCTGGTCGTCGGCGTGGACTTCGCCGGCCGGGTGGACATGGTCGGCAGCGGCCACAACCGCTTCCGGGTCGGTGACCAGGTCTTCGGCCGGATCTCCGAGACCGCGGGGGGCAGCGGCACGTACTGCGACTACGTGTCCGTGCCACAGGACTCCGCGATCGCCCTCGTCCCGCCCGGACTCGCCCTCCGGGCCGCGGCCGCCCTGCCGTCCGCCGGGATGGCCGCCGCCCAACTCCTGGAGAGCGCGGCGCTCCGCGGCCACGAGAGCCTGCTGGTCATCGGGGCGGCGGGCGGCGTCGGCAGCTATCTGACCCAGCTCGCCTCGGCCCGCGACGTACACGTGATCGCCGCCGTGCGCGGCGACGAGCACGGGCGGATGGCCGAACTGGGCGCCGCCACCACCATCGACGTCACCGACCGCCCCCTCGACGAGGCCGTGCGCGCGACCTGCCCGGACGGCGTCGACGCGCTCGTCGACCTGGTCTCCACCACGCCGGACTCCTTCGCCGCCCGTGCCGCGCCGGTGCGCGCCGGCGGCATCGCCCTCACCACGCGCGGCGTCGCCGCCGAGGCCGCCCTGCCCCCGGACGTGACCGGCATCGACTTCCGGCTCGAACCCAACCCGGTCCTGCTCGACGTCCTGGCGGCGGGCGCCGCCGAGGGCATCCTGCGCGTCCCCATCGACATCGAACTCCCACTGGAGAAGGCCCCGCAGGCCCTCGACCGGAACCGGACGGGCGGCGCCCGCGGCAAGACCGTCATCGTGCTCTGATTCCCCGGCCCGGCCCGGTCCGCCCCCGGCCGGACGAAAAAGCCTGGTCGCGCGCTGTTGAGGTCCGGCCCGATCAGTGCTGGGATCTGCTGCAACAGCACCGCGAACCGAACGCGTCCGACGAGGCCGAGGGCTTCCGGTGCCGGAAGCGGAACCCAGGGGGACGCATTGACCGAGGCGGAGACCGGGAACGGACGCAGGCGCGCGACCCCACCCCCGTGGCTGCTGAGCGGACTGCGCCCCCAGTCGTCCACCCCCGTTCCCTGGGCCGCGGTCCTCCGCGCCTCCGTCGCGCTGGCCACGCCGCTCGCCGTCGGCTTCGCGCTCGACCGGCCCGCGTACGGCGCGCTCGTCTCCATGGGCGCGCTCTCCGGCGTCATCGGCGACACCGCCGACGCGTACCGCATGCGCATCCTCAACATCGCCGTGCCACAGCTGTTCGGCGCGCTCGGCGTGATGCTCGGCACGCTGGTGTACGGGACCGGCTGGGCGGCCGTCGCCGCGCTGACGGTGGTCGGCCTGGTCTCCGGGATGATGTCGACGATCGGCGCCGTCGCCTCCGTGTCCGGGCTGCTGCTCCTGCTCAACGCGATCGTCGGGGCCGGGCTCCCGCTGCCGGAACCCTGGTGGGTGGCGCCGCTGCTGCTCACGGTCGGCGGCCTGTTCGTTCTCGGCCTGACCCTGCTGGCCTGGCCGCTGCGGCGGGCCCTGCCGGAACGGGTCGCGGTCGCCGGCACCTACCTCGCGGTCGCCGACCTGCTCGCCGCCGCGGGCGGTGCCGGGTACGAGGAACAGCGCCAGGCCGTCACCCAGTCCCTCAACACCTCGTACGACCTGATCCTGGCCCGCCGGGCCCGCTACCACGGCCGCAGCAACGCCATGGTGCGGCTGCTCGCCCAGCTCAACGTCGTCATCCCGCTCGTGGAGGCGGCCCCCGCGGTCCATGTGCGCGGGCGGCCCCTCCCGGACGCCGTCCCGGCGGCGGTGCGCGAACTGGCCGTCGCCGTCGAGGAGAGCCGCACCGGCCGCCCCGAACTCCTCCTGCCCGCCCCGGACTCGCCCGCGACCCGGGCGGTGGACAGCGCGCTGCGGCACGCCGCGGTCGTCGTGCACAAGGCCGACCCCGACCCGTACAACGTCGACGACCGGCTCGGCAGGCCCGCCGCGCTCGGGGCGCGGATCCGGCGGACCACCCGCGACGTGCTGCTCTCCGGGGCGTCCTGGCGGTACGGGCTGCGGCTCGCCCTGTGCATCGGCCTGGCCCAGGCGCTGACCTCGCTGATCCCGGTGCCCCGCTCCTACTGGGTGGCGCTGACCGTCACGTTCGTCCTCAAGCCGGACTTCGGCTCGGTGTTCTCACGGGCCGTGCTGCGCTCGGTGGGCACGGCGGCCGGTCTCGTGGTCGCCGCACCGGTACTGGCCGCGGTGCCGATCGGCTGGTGGGACGTACCGGTGATGGTGGTGCTCGCGGCGCTGATCCCGGCGTTCACGGCGAAGGGGTACGCGTTCCAGACGGCGGCCATCACCCCGGTCATCCTGCTCCTGTCCGACCTGCTGAACCACGAGGGCTTCCATCTGGTCTGGCCGCGCTTCCTGGACAGCCTGATCGGCTGCGCCATCGTGCTGGTGGCGGGCTACCTGCTGTGGCCGGAGAGCTGGCACGTCCGGATCGGCCACCGGCTCGCGGACGCGGTGACGGAGATCGCCGACTACGTGACGTGCGCGTTCGAGCCGGCCGACTCGGGCGGCGAAAGCGGTGGAACCGGTACGAGCAGCGGAACCGGTACGAGCGGTGGCTCGGGGGACCGGGCGGAACGGGTACGGGCCCGGCGCCGCATCTACCGCGATCTGTCGGTCGTACGGTCCGAGTTCCAGCGCGCGCTGACCGAACCGCCACCGGTCGGCACCCGGGCCGCGGCCTGGTGGCCGCTGGTCGTCGCGGTCGAACGCATCGTGGACGCCACGACGGCGGCCCGGGTCCGGGTCAACCACGGAGCACCGGAACCACCTGCGGAAGAGGTGGCGGAGGTCCGGCGGCAGTTGCTGGAACTGGCCGACGGAATCCGGTCGAGCGAGGTCCTGGTGGAGGTGCGCACCGAACTGCCGGGCGACGAGAAGGGCGTACTGGCCCCACTGCGCCAGGAAGTGGCGGCGGCACGGGCGATCGCGTCGCCCCAGCCGTGACGGCTGCCGGCCGGGTTCCCCCGCTGCCACGGCGGGGGAACCCGGCCGACGGTCAGCCCGTGGGGCCGTTGCCCCGCAGCCGCTCCATCTCGCGCCGGTCCCGCTTCGTCGGCCGGCCCGCGCCCCGGTCCCGTACCGGAACCTGGATCGCCAGCTCGCGCGGCGGCGGGGGCGGGCTGTTGTCGACGAAGCACTCCACCGCCACCGGCGGACCGACCCGCTTCTTCACGATCTTCGACACGACCACGACCCGGTCCCGGCCCGCGTACCGGAGCCGTACCTCGTCGCCGACGCGCACCGTCTGGGCGGGCTTGGCGCGCTCACCGGCGACCTTCACATGACCCGCGCGGCAGGCGGCAGCGGCCTGCGAACGGGTCTTCGTCAGCCGGACCGACCAGATCCAGACATCGACCCGAACGCTGCCCTCCGCCTGCGGCGCCTCACCGGAAACCATGGGTCCGACTGTAGTGCGACGCAGGCGTCGGGTCGGGCCGGATCGTTCCCGGGCCCCGACGACCGGGCCCCGAGGT
Source organism: Streptomyces sp. NPDC001732 (assembly GCF_053596315.1). Lineage (NCBI taxonomy): Bacteria > Bacillati > Actinomycetota > Actinomycetes > Kitasatosporales > Streptomycetaceae > Streptomyces > Streptomyces sp. NPDC001732. Next base: position 64,826 of record NZ_JBSFFY010000026.1, on the reverse strand, counting down.
CTCAGCTGAAGTCGCCGATGACCTCGGACATGTTGTAGCTGTACAGCTCGCGCTTGCACGATCCGCACTTGCTGCTCGGCGCGTGCTCGCTCAGCGACCACAGCTGCGGCGCGAAACCGTCACCGCGCCCGTGGGCGAGGTAGAGGTCCTCGGGCCCGAACGACGACTGCAGGACCTTCGTGTTGCCGACGAGCTGGTCGACCCCGTCGACCGTGCCCGGCGTGGCCTGGAGCAGCCGCCCGTGGTCGTAGCCGTTGCTGCGGTGGAAGTACCACTTGCCCTCGTACCGCATGACGCCCTGGATCTTGTGCCACAACGCCTCGTTGTTGAACGTGGCACCGGTCGGCAGGCCGTAGGCCAGGTCGGCGGATGCGGTCGTGCCGACAGCGCCCTCGACCGCGGCCGTCAGCGCGGTCATCGGGTACGTGCCGACCCGGCCGGGGCTCCCGCCGTCGCCCTCCTTGTTGTTCTTGGTGTTGCAGTACTCACCGAGGATCATGTGGTCGGTGCCGGTGCGGTCCAGCGAGATGTACGAGGCCTTCGGGCGTCCGGTGGCGTAGCACTGGTTGCCGCCGGTGGGGCCGCCGTTCTTCGCCGTGGTGAACTTCAGCGTGGCGACCTGCGGCATGACGTAGCGGTAGCCGTAGCCGTACCAGACGTTGTTCTGTCGGCCGATCCGCTTCTTGTCCGTGACGTTGCTGGTCAGACCGTCCGGCGTCGGGTCGTCGACGTCGGTCTTGTTGTCCGGGTCGAGGTCCATGATCTTGCGCAGGTCGAAGACCCGCATGCCGTTGGCGGTGTCGGCGACGTACAAGTAGTTGCCGTACCAGACCATGCCGCCGGCGTGGATGCCGTTCTGTGCGGCGCAGGAGGACGTCACCTCACTGATGCACTTGCCCTCGCGCGCGTGCAGCGCGTCGAAGGAGATGTGGTTCTTGGAGTTCATGTACGGCCAGACCAGCAGCACATGGCGGTACATCTTGGTGGCCTGGTTGAAGAAGCTGACCCGGATGCCCTTTTCGTTGCAGGCGTCCCCCGAGGGGCTCAGGAGGCAGTTGTCCTTGCCCGAGAGGTAGTCGCTGCGCCCGGGGTTCTCCGCGTCATAGCCGGCCACGGCGATCGGCTCGGCGTTGGACGTGCCCCAGTCCTCGTCCTCTTGGGCGTCCGACACCCCGGTGATGGCCTGCGGAACCCATTCCGAGGAGATGGCGTCGTCGCTCTTCCAGCAGACGCGGTGGTTGACCGCCAGGTCGGGCCCGTAGATGCCGGTGGTTCCGCAGGCGCCCTCCCATTCGGCGGGCCGGTTGGCCTGCTCCATCAGCTCGGTGAGACCCTGCTTGGGCAGTCCGGCGTCCAGCTTCTCGACGAGACCGGAAATATCGGCACCTTTCGCCAACTTGAAGTCGGCGGCCCGTCCGGGAACGGGGGCTGCGGCGAGCGGGGCCCGCGGCGCGGCCGAGGCCGTTCCGGCCCCGACACCCGCGAAGTCGTCCTGCTCGCCCTCCGGTTCGTTGTCGAAACCGTCGTCCGGCATGCCCTCGTTGCCCGGTACGGGTTCGTCCACGGCCGGCACGGCGGACGGCGACGAAGCCGCCGGAGCGGCGGTGGCGCCGACTGCCGGAGCAAGTACGGAAAGCAGCGTTCCGGCCGCGACGGCACAAGCCGCGAGACGTGTTCCACGAGAGGGTTTCCCCATGTGAAGGCCCTTCTTGGCAATACGCGTGAACAACGGACAACGGTGCGCCCGACTTCATGTCAAGCGCACCGCCCGCTCACGCTAACAAGGCAGTTCAGGGCCTTGTCAGCACATTTCGACGACGCACATCAGGCCCGCACGCCATGCGCACAGGACGCGGCGGGATGCGATCAGGGCCCGGCGAGGAGCCGCTCGGCGATCGTTCGCCGAGCGTTTTCCCCCGGGCGGGCCGTGCCGACGAAGGGCCGGATCCGGCCGCTAACCTTACGTATCCGCCCTGGCCAGGGATAAATTCCCACAGGTCGGACATTTATCGCACCCAACTCACGCGAAAGGCCTCGCCCATGGGCATTCGGAGCTTGCTGCGCAAGGTGTTCGGCCGTGACCGCGCGGAGCAGGACGCGCCGACGGCCACGGTCCCGCCCCAGACCGAACGCACCGCGCCCGCGGAGTCGGAGCCGGTCGCGGTGTCGACGGACAAACCGGCGGACGAGCCGAAGGACGGGCCGGAAGCGGCGACGGCCCCGGCGAACGAACCCGCCCCGGCCGCCAGGGCCACGATCCCGGCCCCCGCCTCCCCCCGGTCCGCCGAGGGCGACGGCACCACCGGTCTGGCCTCGGACCTGGTGGCGGCCGCCTTCGACAAGCCCTCCACCCCCACGGTCCCGTCCCAGGGCTCGGCCCCGGAGCCGAAGGCGGACGAGCCGAAGACGGAGGAACGGGAAGCGGTGGCGGAGACGGCGCACGTATCGGAGCCGACGCCGGAACCGGAGCCGGTCGTGGTGTCGGAGTCGGAGTCGGGCGCACCGAAGACTGCGGAGCAGAAGCCCGCGGAGGCCGAGGTGACGGAGACCGCGGAGAGCGCGGCTACCGTCGCCCCGGAGGCCGCCGCGGCCGAGGCTCCCGCCGAGCCCGAGCCGACGAACGGGCAGCCCGAGCAGCCGACACCGGTGGCCGAAACCACCACCGAGCCCGAGCCGGAACCGGTCAAGCCCGAGGTCAAGCCCGAGGCCGAGCCCGAGCCGGTCGAGGCCAAGGTCGAGCCGGTCGAGGTCGAGCCCGAGCCCGAGCCGGAACCGGTCAAGACCGAGGCCGAACCCGAGGCCGAGGTCGAGGCCCTCACCGAGGCAGCCCCGGTGGCCGAGACCCCCGCTCAGCCCGAGACCAAGGTCGAGGTCGAGCCCGAAGCCACCACGGCCCCCGAAGCCGGGCCCGAGGTCGAGACCTCCGCCCCCGACCCCACCACCGAACCGGCCTCCGAAGCCCCCGCCCCGGCCCCCGCCGCCAAGCCCGCGGTCTCCCTCGCCCGGGTCAAGTCGCGCGCCCCCGGCCTCGTCGCCCCGTACAAGGCCGCCCAGGCCGGGCTGAAGGCGCACGGGCTGACCGGGCTGCGCGCCACCGTCTACCTGGTCCTCGACCGTTCCGGTTCCATGCGGCCGTTCTACAAGGACGGCAGCGCCCAGCACCTGGGCGACCGCACCGTGGCGCTCGCCGCGCACCTCGACGAGAACGCGACCGTCCCCGTCGTCTTCTTCTCGACGGACATCGACGGCACCGGCACGGTCGGCCTCGCCGACCACGAGGGCCGGATCGACGAGCTGAACGCGGGCCTGGGCCGCCTCGGCCGGACGAACTACCAGGCCGCCGTCGAAGCGGTCGTCGCACACCACGAGGGCTCCGGGGCCACCGGTCCCGCCCTGGTGATCTTCCAGACGGACGGCCCGCCGGACGCCAAGCAGCCCGCCAGGCAGGCGCTGGCCGACGCGGCCCGGCTGCCGCTGTTCTTCCAGTTCGTCGCGTTCGGCGAGCAGGACGCCAAGGGCTTCGACTTCCTGCGGAAGCTGGACGCCCCGAACGCCGGGTTCTTCCACGCGGGCCCCGCCCCCCGCGAGGTCGCGGACACCACGTTCTACCGCGAGGTGCTCGCCGCGCTCCCCGCCTGGCTCGCCGCCCGCGAAACGGCGCCCGACGCCTGATCCACCGGCAGTCGTACGGTCACGGCGAGCCCGCCCTCGGGGCCCGGCACCGCCGTGACCGTACCGCCGTGCGCCAGCGCGATGGACCGCACGATGGACAGGCCGAGGCCGGAACCGCGCCCCATCCGGTCCCGGCCCTCGCCCCGCCGGAACGGTTCGAACAGCCCGGGTATGTCCGCCGCGTCCACCACGGGCCCGGTGTTGCACACCTCCAGCAGCGCCCCGTCGCCGTCCGCCGTCAACGACACGTCCACCGACCCGTCGGGCACGTTGTAGGTGACGGCGTTGGCCAGCAGGTTCGCCACCAGCTGCGCGAGCAGCAGCCGGTTGCCCCGGACCACCGCGCGGGCGCCCGCGTCGGCCTTCACGCCCGGGTGCCGGGCCGTCTCCTCCGCCACCACCTGCGCGAGGTCCACCGCCTCCTGCTCCCCCTGCGCGAGCCCCCGCTCGCTGCGCGCCAGGACGAGCAGCCCCTCGATGAGCCGCTCGCTGCGCCGGTTGTTGTCCAGGAGCGTCTGCCGGATCCGTACGAGATCCTCCGGGGACGGGTCGTCCAGCCCGATCTGGATCGCGGCCCGCTGGGTGGCGAGCGGCGTCCGCAGCTCGTGGGAGGCGTTGGCGATGAACCTCCGCTGGCTGTCGAACGCCTTCTCCAGCCGGGCCAGCAGCGCGTCGAGCGTGTCGCCCAGCTCCTTCAGCTCGTCGTCCGGGCCGCTGGACGCGATCCGCTCGTGCAGATTGTGCTCGGAGAGCCGCCGCGCCTTCGCGGTCATGGCGTGCACGGGCCGCAGCACCCGCCCCGCCGTCCACCAGCCGACGCCGACCGCGCACGCCGTCATGACGAGCAGCGCGGCCACGGACCAGATCAGCAACTGGTGGCCGGCCGCGTCGCTGACGTTGTCGGTGAGGTCGTAGACGGTGGGCGGGCCGAGGCTGCGCCGGGTGATCAGCGGACCGTTCACCGCGTAACCGGGCTGGGCCACGGCCGCGGTGCGGGCGATGTCCCGCGCCTGGGAGTCCGTACCGGCGCGGGAGGCGAGGTTGACGGTGGCGAGCAGCGCCGTCCCCAGGACCAGGAACACCCCGCCGTACACCAGCGCGATCCGGGCCCGGATCCGGGAGTGCGGCACTCGCGACAGCCGCCTCACAGCGCGTGCCCCGAGCCGCCTCACAACGCGTACCCCACGCCCTGCACCGTCCGGATCACGGCCGGTTCCCCGAGCTTCCCGCGCAGCTTGCTCATGCAGACGCGGACCGCGCCGGTGAACGGGTCGGCGTTGGCGTCCCAGGCCCGCTCCAGCAGTTCCTCCGCGCTGACGGCCCCGCCGTCGGCCTCCAGCAGCAGCTGGAGCACCGAGAACTCCTTCGGCGAGAGGTCCAGCTCCCGCCCGTCCCGGACAGCGGTGCGCCGCACGGTGTCGAGCCGGATGCCGTGCCGTTCCAGCTGCGGTGGCACGGGGCGGGCGCTGCGGCGGCGCAGCGCCCGTACCCGCGACACCAGCTCGGGGAACTCGAACGGCTTGCCCAGGTAGTCGTCGGCGCCGAGGTCGAGCCCGGCGACCCGGTCCTCCATGGACCCGGCGGCGGTGAGCATCAGGATCCTGGTCCGGGAGCCGGCGGCGACGAGCCGCCGCGCCACGTCGTCGCCGTGCACCCGCGGCAGGTCGCGGTCGAGGACTACGACGTCGTAGTCGTGCAGCCCCAGGTAGGCGAGGGCGGCGTCACCGCTGTACACCGTGTCGACGGCGAAACCGGCGCGCCGCAGCCCGGTGGCGACCAGCTCCGCCAGAATCTCCTCGTCCTCGGCGACCAGTACCCGCATCGTGATGTCCCCTGCCTCGTGCATGCGCGTCCACTCCCTCCCAGGATGCGTCTTTGCTACGGGAAGGCATGTTTCGCAAAGGTCTCCGCACCCGTGACCGGGTTTATCGGTGTGAACGGGCCTCCCGCAGGCCGTTAGGATTTCGACCATGGCGGCCACTGGATCCGAGAAGCAGGGGGCGACGGCGTACTACGTCTCGACCCCCATCTACTACGTCAACGACGCTCCTCACCTGGGCCACGCCTACACGACCGTCGCAGGCGACGTGCTCACGCGCTGGCACCGCCAGCGCGGCGAGAAGGTGTGGTACCTCACCGGCACGGACGAGCACGGTCAGAAGATCATGCGCACTGCCGAGACGAACGGCGTCACCCCGCAGGAGTGGTGCGACAAGCTCGTGGAGGAGGCGTGGAAGCCCCTCTGGGAGCACCTGAACATCGCGAACGACGACTTCATCCGTACGACGGAGAAGCGGCACACCGACCGGGTGCAGGAGTTCGTGCAGGACCTGTACGACAAGGGTGAGATCTACAAGGGCGGCTACGAGGGCCCGTACTGCGTGGGCTGCGAGGAGTACAAGCTCCCCGGCGACCTCGTCGAGGACGAGGACGGCGTCAAGCTGTGCCCGATCCACAAGAAGCCGGTGGAGATCCTCAAGGAGGAGAACTACTTCTTCAAGCTGAGTGCCTACGGGCCGAAGCTGATGGAGTTCTACGCGAACAACCCGGACTTCATCCAGCCCGAGTCCGCCCGCAACGAGGTCGTGAACTTCGTCAAGCAGGGCCTCCAGGACCTCTCCATCTCCCGCTCGACCTTCGACTGGGGCGTCCCCGTGCCGTGGGACGACAAGCACGTCATCTACGTGTGGGTCGACGCCCTGCTGAACTACGCCACGGCGGTCGGCTACGGAGCCAACCAGGAGAAGTTCGACGGGACCTTCCCCGCGAACGTGCACCTGGTCGGCAAGGACATCCTCCGCTTCCACGCGGTGATCTGGCCCGCGATGCTGATGGCGCAGGGCCTGCCGCTGCCCGGCAGGGTCGCGGCCAACGGCTGGCTGATGGTCGGCGGCGAGAAGATGTCGAAGTCGAACCTGACGGGCATCAAGCCGCAGGACCTGACCTCGCACTTCGGCGTGGACGCCTACCGCTGGTACTTCCTGCGCGCCATCGCGTTCGGCAGCGACGGCTCGTTCTCCTGGGAGGACTTCTCCGCCCGCTACACCTCCGAGCTGGCCAACGACTACGGCAACCTCGCCTCGCGCGTCGCCGCCATGGTCGGCAAGTACTTCGAGGGTGCGCTGCCGGAGGCCACCGCCGCGGGTGACGCCGAGAAGGCGGTCCAGGACGGGCTGGCGAAGGCCGTCGCCACGGCCGACCGGAAGATCGGCGAGGAGCTGGACTTCCAGGCCGGCATCCTGGCGATCTTCGACTTCGTGAAGCAGGTCAACGGCTACATCACGGAGCAGGAGCCCTGGAAGGTCGCCAAGGACGACTCCCCCGAGGGCCGGGCCCGCCTCGCGACGATCCTCTACACGGCCGCCGAGTCGCTGCGCGGGGTCGCGGTCCTGCTGAACGCCGTGATGCCGGAGACCTCGCAGAAGCTGTGGGACTCCCTCGGCGCCGAGGCGTCCCTGGGCGCGCTGGCCGACCAGCGCGTGCAGGACGCGGGCACCTGGGGCCGTCTCCCGGCGGGCACGACGGTGACGAAGGGCGCGGTGCTCTTCCCGCGCCTGGAGGAGAAGCCCGCGTAAGCGGCCCCGCACACCCGACGAAGGGCCGGTCCCCGCAGGTGCGGGGACCGGCCGTCTCCAGCGTACGGGCCCCCCTCCCCGCCCGTTTCCGGTTCACCGTTCCAGGGCCTCCGCGTCGCCCATGACGACGACGGGCTTCTTCGCCGGGTCGAGGGTGCTCAGGAGTTCCCGCATCCGGTCCTCGGGGAGCGAGATGCAGCCCTGGGTCGGGCCGCCGTGGTCGACGTGGATCCAGATGCCGCCGCCGCGCTCCTGGCCGAGCGGGCGTTCCTGGTCCAGGGGGGTGACGCCGGGGACGCGGTTGTAGTCGACGGCGACGACGTAGTCGAAGGACCCTTCGAGCGACTCGCCCTCGAACCCCTCGCCGCTCACCGCGAACAACGGGTTCCGGTCGTAGGGGAACGCCGTCTCGGGAGGGTCGAGGAGACCGCCCGCGTGCGTCAGCCCGTAGACGCCGACCGGGGAGCGGAGGTCGCCCTCCCAGTGTTCGTCGGTCCAGCCGTTCAGGGCGTTGTGGGCCGGCCAGCGGGTCGTGGCGGGCTGCCAGCCCAGGGTGAGATCGTCGCGGGTGTAGAGGACCGCGGTGGACCGGCTGGAGTCGTAGTCGTCACCGGTGACGACGAACACCTGCCCGGCGTCCGCCGGGATCGAGGCCCGGGTCTTCGGCCCCAGGGCGGGGATCTCGCGCGGCCTGACTTTCGGCGCGGAGGGCCCGGGGGCGGCCCGTTTCCGTACCCCGTCGGCCTGTGGGCCCGCGACACCGGCGGACGCCGTGGCGCTCGCCGTGGCGCTCGCCGTGGCGCTCGTCCCGGCGGCGGGGCCGTCGGGGGCGGCGGTGTCGGGGGTGTTGCCGCAGGCGGTGAGAAGCAGCAGCGCGGCGGCACAGGCGCCGAGGTGGGCGGCGTACGGGGGACGCCGGACAGTCGACGGACGGGACACGGACACGGGGGCTCCTCGGCGTTCGGTCATGGGAGGGGGACGGCGCGGGCGACCTCCCCGTCACGCCTCGTACCGCCGCCCCCAGTTAACGCCGCGTCGCGCGAGCGCGAATCCGCACGGGGGCCATACGGCTGTATCGTCCGCCGGACACGCGCGCCGGAAGGCCCCGGAACCGTCCTGTGCGTGTAGGTTCCGGCCCTCCCTTCCGTGGTGAGCACGAAGGTCTGATCACAGGTCAGTGATCCGGGCCGTCGTGGCGCGCCGGACCCGGCCGGCCGCGAGCACGGCCACCAGCACGGTGAGGCCGCCGGTGATCAGGGCCATGCGGTCCAGGCCGTATCCCGGGATCGTCGCGGCGCAGACGTTGAGCGAGGCGTGGACGCAGATCGCGACCGGCACACTGCGGCCGGTGCCCAGATGGAGCAGGACCATGACGACCCGTACGGCGACGGTGGTGGCGAACCAGCCGACGATCCAGACCGCACCGTGATGCGCCTGGACCAGCGGGACCAGATGCCAGACCCCCCAGAACACCCCCAGCAGGACACCGGTGTTGACCGCTCCCCAACGCCGGAGCATCGGGTCCGTGGCGTACCCGGTCCATCCCAGTTCCTCCGCCGCGGCGGCGAGCAGGAACAGCACGGCGAGAACGGGGACGGCCGCGAGCGGCAGGGGCCGGCCCTCGGCACCGGTTCCCGGCAGTCCGGCGATCAGCCACGCGGTCACCGAGACGGCGGGCATGAGGACCACCGCGATCACGTACCAGCCCTCGCGCGGGGCGCGGGAGCGGTCGACCGCCCGTTTCAGCAGCCGTACGACCCCGGCCCGCCCCTCCCGACGGTGGATCAGGACCGAGGCCGCGACGACCGGGCAGACGAACATCAGCGCACTGACCGGCAGTCCGATGGGCGCCCGGCCGGTGCTGTCGAACCGGACCGCGAGCGCCCAGAACGGGACGGACACCACGGTCACCAGGGCGAAGAACAGCCACAGGGGCCGTTCGCCGGACGCGCGGTCCGGCGCCTCGGCCGGCGCGGATCTCATGGTTCGCCGCCTCCGTCGTCTCGTGCGGAACCCGTCGCCCCGTGCGGAGCCGGTGACGCGGTCACGACCCTGCCACGCCCCGTCCGTCGGATCCTCAGGGATGCCCCGGAGTCGGCCCCGGTGTCCCGGGAGGACGGTGGCTGCGAACGCGGCCCGGGACAGTCCTCGGAACGTGAAACATCCCCTGGCCTGGGTCGGCCGGGGGATGTTTCACGTGGAACGGAAGCGGAACCGGTGACGCTTACTTCGCGCCGGTGTCCCTCACCACGGAGTCCCTGGGGTCCGCCTTCTCCTTCGCCGTCGCCGTCGGCTTGCGGAGCTGGATGTTCAGCTCGCGCAGACGGGACTCGTCCAGCTCCGTCGGGGCGCCCATCATCAGGTCCTGGGCGTTGCCGTTGAGCGGGAAGGCGATCGTCTCGCGGATGTTGGGCTCGTCGGCCAGCAGCATCACGATGCGGTCGACGCCCGGGGCGATGCCACCGTGCGGCGGGGCGCCGAGGCGGAAGGCACGGAGCATGCCCGCGAACTCGTGCTCGACGGTCTCGCGGTCGTAACCGGCGATCTCGAACGCCTTGAGCATGACGTCGGGCTCGTGGTTCCGGATGGCGCCGGAGGACAGCTCGATGCCGTTGCAGACGATGTCGTACTGCCAGGCCAGGATGTCCAGCGGGTCCTTCTCCTCCAGGTCCTTCATGCCGCCCTGGGGCATCGAGAAGGGGTTGTGGGAGAAGTCGATCCTGCCGGTGTCCTCGTCCCGCTCGTACATCGGGAAGTCGACGATCCAGCAGAACCGGAAGACGTCCTCCTCGAAGTGGCCGGCGCGCTTGGCGGCCTCGACGCGGACGACGGACATGATCTTGGAGACCTCGTCGAACTCGCCCGCGCCGAAGAACACGGCGTGACCGGGGACGAGGGACAGCCGCTCGGTGAGCGTCTTGATGTCGGTCTCGGTGAGGAACTTGGCGATCGGACCGGCGAGGCTGCCGTCCTCGCCGACGCGGACCCAGGCCAGGCCCTTGGCGCCGTGCTGGACGGCGTAGTCGCCGAGGCCGTCGAAGAACTTGCGGGACTGACCGGCGGTGTCCGGGACCGGCAGGGCGCGGACGTGCTTGCCGGAGAACGCCTTGAACTCCGAGTCGGCGAAGACGTCGGAGATGTCGACCAGCTCCAGCTTGGCGCGCAGGTCGGGCTTGTCGTTGCCGTACTTCAGCATCGACTCGCGGAACGGGATGCGCGGGAACGGCGAGGTGACGTGGCGGCCGTTGCCGAACTCCTCGAAGAGCTCGGTCATCAGCTTCTCGATCGGCTGGAAGACGTCTTCCTGCTCCACGAACGACATCTCGACGTCGAGCTGGTAGAACTCGCCGGGCGAACGGTCGGCACGGGCGTCCTCGTCACGGAAGCACGGCGCGATCTGGAAGTAGCGGTCGAAGCCGGAGATCATCAGCAGCTGCTTGAACTGCTGCGGGGCCTGCGGCAGGGCGTAGAACTTGCCCGGGTTCAGCCGGGAGGGGACGACGAAGTCACGGGCGCCCTCGGGGGAGGTCGCGGTGAGGATCGGGGTCGCCATCTCGTTGAAGCCGAGAGCCACCATCTTGGAACGGATGGAGGCGATGACGGCCGAGCGCAGCATGATGTTGCGGTGCATGCGCTCGCGGCGCAGGTCGAGGAAGCGGTACTCCAGGCGCCGCTCCTCGTTGACCCCGTCCTCGGTGTTGATCGTGAAGGGCAGCGGGGCGGCCTCGCCCAGCACCTCGACCTCGGTGACCTCGATCTCGATCTCACCGGTCGGGAGCTCGGGGTTGACGTTGTCGGCGCCGCGCGCGGAGACCTTGCCGTCGATCCGTACGACGGTCTCCTTGGTGAGCTTCGCCAGCGCCTCGTTGCCGGGGGTGCCGGGGCGGGCCACGAGCTGCACCAGACCGTAGTGGTCGCGCAGATCGATGAAGAGGATGCCGCCCAGGTCTCGGCGATTGTGCAGCCAGCCGCTCAGCCGGACGTCGGTGTCGACGTCAGAGGCGCGGAGCTCGCCGCAGGTGTGGGACCTGTACCGATGCATCGTCGTTCATCCAGTCTTCGCGATTCGGGGTGGATTCAGCCTCCCCAGGCTACCGCCCGCACCCGCACCGATTCATTGACATTGACATGCTCAAGATCATCCGAGGTGGAGGAGGGCGCCCCGGGCCCCCTCCCACGGACCGTGCGGGCGTGCCCCGCACGGTCTCCGCGACCGGCCCCGCACGGCCTCCGCGACCGGCCCGGCAACCGCCCTCGGTGGCATTTGTGGAGCAGATCTTCTTAAAGTGGGGCAATGCGCACCGAGGACGTCCTGGCCGCGACGGCGACCGGCCTGTGGCGCTGGGACAGCGGAGCCGGGACCGTCACGCTCGATGCGGAGGCCGCCCGGCTGCTCGACCTGCCCGCGGCGGTCGGCGTCTTCCGCGAGTCCGCGGTGCGTTCCCGCTTCCACCCCGTGGACTGGAACGAGATCCACGGAGTGATAAGCCTCGCGTTCGCCGAGGGCACCCTCGCCGAGGCCCGGCTGCGGATCGTGGACGAGGGGGGCACGGTGCTGCGCACCGTGCGCAGCCGTTCCAGGCCGCTCCTGCCCAAGGAGGTGGACGGCACGCACTACGCGCTGGTCGGCACCCTCCAGGAGGTGGTCGAACCGCGTCCCGGTGCCACCGGGGTGCCCACCCCCATCACCGGCGACTGGCGCCGCTCCCGCGAGGCGTTCCTGCTGGACGCGGGCCGGGCGCTGGCCGAGGCCCGGTCCACCGCGGAGGTGCTGCGGGTCGCCGCCTCGCTCTCCATGCCCGGGTTCTCGCCGGACGGCCTGGCGGTCTTCGGCATCGCGGGCGACCGGCTGACGACCATCGGCCACCACGGGCACAGCGTGGGCGACGAGTACCCGTTCAACAACATGCCGCTGGAGACCGACTACCCGGCCGCCGAGGTCGTACGAACGGGGCGGGCGATCTATCTGCCCTCGCCGGAGGAGTACAGCCGCCGCTACCCCACCACCTGGCCGCTCGCCAGCACTTTCGGCCGCCGGTCCTGGGCCTTCCTGCCGCTGATCGTGGCGGGGCGCACCATGGGCGCCTGGATGGCGGGGTTCCGGCATCCGGTGTCGTTCTCGCCGGACGAGCGGTCCGTGCTGACGACCGTGGCCCGGATGCTCGCGCAGGCGCTGGCCCGTGCCGGGGTCGCCGAGACCGAGCGGGAGCTGTCACTGGGGCTCCAGCGCTCGATGATGCCCTCCCTCGGCCCGGACATCCCGGGGATGACGGTCGCCGCCCGCTACATCCCGACCGGCGGCGGGCTCCAGGTCGGCGGCGACTGGTACGACATGATCCCGTTGCCGAACGGCCGCATCGCCCTGGTCATCGGTGACGTCCAGGGCCACGACGTGCGGGCCGCCGGCCTGATGGGGCAGCTGCGGATCGCCCTGCGCGCGTACGCCGCCGAGGGGCACCGGCCGGACGCGGTGCTCTCCCGGGCCTCGCGCTTCCTCTCCGGGCTCACCGACGCGTACGAGGACGGGGAGACGACCGGGCCGCGCTTCGCGACCTGTCTGTACGCGGAGGCCGACCCGGAGACCGGCACGCTGGACATCGCGCGGGCGGGCCACCCCGACCCCGTGGTGACGACCGCCGACGGGACCGCGCTGATCCGCCAGACCGAGGGCGGACTGCCGCTCGGCGTCGAGGCGGACGCCGACTATCCGACGAGTCGGCTCACCCTGGAACCCGGGGAGACGATCATGCTCTGCACGGACGGGCTGATCGAGACCGGCGGCCACGACATGTTCTCCGGCTGGTTGCGGCTGCGGCCGATCCTGGAGCGGCACACGGACGACCTGGAGAAGCTCGCCGACGCCCTGCTCCAGGCCGTGCACGGGCCGACGTCGCACTATCTGACGGGCCCGCTGGCGGACCGCCGGGAGGACGACATCGCGTTCCTGCTGCTGCGGCGCGACGCGGGGGCGGGGCGGCGGACGGCGCCCCGGCGCACCGCGCTGACCATCGCGCAGGCCGAGCCGGAACGTATCGCGGCGGCCCGGCAGCAGCTGCGGGAGCTGCTGCACGACTGGGCGGACCCGGAGCAGGTCGACGCGGCGGTGCTGATGTTCTCCGAGATGGCCACCAACGTCCTCGTCCACACGGACGGGGACGCGCTGGTGGTCGCGCAGGCGACCGGCAAGCACGGCGAGCGCCGGCTGCGGGTGGAGGTGGCCGACGGCAGCGACGAGCTGCCGCACAAACGACGGCCCGGCGAAATGGCATCCAGCGGCCGGGGGCTGGTCCTGATGGAGATGCTCGCCGACGCGTGGGGCGTCGATCCGCAGGGCGCGGGGAAGTCGATCTGGTTCGAGCTGTACGAGTCGGAACCTGACTCCGCACCCGAGGACGAACAGGCCGCCCCCGAGGACTGAGCAGGCCCCGGCCCTCCTGCCCCGAGGTCCGGGCCCGACGAAAACGCGGAACGGGAACGGACAACGCCCCGGAACGCGGAAGTGTCCCCGCCCTCACCCCGCGGACGGGCCGGAGGGCCCATCTCCAGAGGCCCCGCCCCCGGATGCGCCCGGGGGCTCGTTGCCCGGCGACGGCGACCCCGAGCGGTCGCCGCGCAGCTCGCCGAGGATGCCGAAGGCCGCCGCGCAGAGCGGGACCGCGAGCAGCATGCCCAGCAGCCCGGCCACGCTGGCCCCCGCGGTGATCGCGATCATGACCATGGCGGGGTGCATCTGGACCGTACGGCTCTGGATCACCGGCTGCAGCACGTGCCCCTCCAGCACCTGCACGGCGAGCACCACCCCCAGCGCCCAGAGCGCGATCACGAACCCCCGGTCGGCGAGCGCGACCAGGACCGCGACGGCGCCGGAGATGAAGGCCCCGAGATAGGGGATGTAGGCGCCGACGAAGACCAACGCCCCCAGCCCCACCGCGCCGGGCACCCGCAGGACCAGCAGACCGACGGTGATGCACACGGCGTCGATCAGCGCGATGAACGTGGTGCCGCGCATGAAGCCCTCGACGGCCTCGAAGGCCCGCCGCCCCATGGCCTCGATCAGCTCCCCCGTGCCGCGCGGCGCGATCGCGTGGGCGAGGCCCGCCGCCCGGTCGGAGTCGCGCAGGAAGAAGAAGGTCAGCAGGAGGGCGAGAACACCGGTGGCCACGAGCGAGCCGACCAGGCTGAGCCCGGAGAGGATTCCGCCGGCCGCGCTCGCGCCGAACCTCTCGACGATCTTCTGGGCATTGGCCAGGAGGTCGCCCGCATTGGTGTTCTTGCCGATGCCGAAGTGGTCGATGACCCACTGGCCTGCGTCCTTCAGCGACCGGAGGATCTGGTCGCCGGTGTCGACGAGCGCGGTGACGACGATGTACCCGGCACCGCCGACCACCGCGACGAGCAGGACGCAGGTGAGCCCCGCCGACAGCGAACGCTTCAGACCGGCGGCGGTCAGCCGGCGGTGGACCGGGCCGAGCAGCGCCGTGCCGAGCAGGGCGAGCAGTACCGGGGTGACCGCCGTCTTGAGGACGATGCACAGCCAGATGACGACTGCGGCGACCCCGGTGACGAGCAGGACGACGGCGCACCAGGCGGCCGTGCGCCGCGCCGCGTCGGGCAGAAGGGGCTTGTCGGTCTGCACCCTCCCACCCGACCACGGCACGGGGGCCGTGTCCCGCCTGCGGAGCCGTACGGGTGACGGGCCGTCACACACCGGTGCCGGGCGCCCCCGTCGGGGCGCCCGGCACCGCGGGCCGTGGGCCGGTCCCGCCACTCGTCACGGACCGCCGAAGCGGACCACCGACGAGGACCGCTGCCGAAGGGCCGCCGACGCGAGCGTCACATGCCGTGGACGGCGGGCACCGTGCCGAGGCGGCCGGCCTGGAAGTCCTCGAACGCCTGCTTCAGTTCGGCCTGGCTGTTCATCACGAACGGCCCGTAGTGCGCCATCGGCTCGCGGATCGGGCGGCCGCCGAGCAGCACGACCTCCAGGTCGGGGGTGTTGCCGTCCTGCTTCTCGTCCGCGCGGACGGTCAGCGAGGAACCGGCGCCGAAGACCGCCGTCTGTCCCATGTGCACGGGGCGGCGCTCCGCGCCGACGGTACCGCGGCCGGCCATCACGTACGCGAGTCCGTTGAAGTCCTCGCGCCACGGCAGAGTCACCTCGGCGCCGGGGCGCACGGTGGCGTGGATCATCGTGATCGGGGTGTGGGTGATGCCGGGGCCCTCGTGCCCGTCGAGCTCACCGGCGATGACGCGGAGCAGCGCGCCGCCGTCCGGGGAGGCGAGGAGCTGGACCTGGCCGCCGCGGATGTCCTGGTAGCGGGGGGCCATCATCTTGTCGGCCTTGGGCAGGTTCACCCAGAGCTGGAGGCCGTGGAAGAGGCCGCCCGACATCACGAGGGACTCCGGCGGGGCCTCGATGTGCAGGAGGCCGGAACCCGCGGTCATCCACTGGGTGTCGCCGTTGCGGATGGTGCCGCCGCCGCCGTTGGAGTCCTGGTGGACGAAGGTCCCGTCGATCAGGTACGTGACGGTCTCGAAGCCGCGGTGCGGGTGCCAGGGAGTTCCCTTCGGCTCGCCGGCCGCGTACTCCACCTCGCCCATCTGGTCCATCATGATGAACGGGTCGAGGTGCTTGTAGTTGATCCCGGCGAACGCACGGCGAACCGGGAAGCCCTCGCCCTCGAATCCGCTCGGCGCCGTGGTGACGGTGAGCACGGGACGGGCCACGGCGTCACCGGACGCGGCGACCTTGGGCAGGGTCAGCGGGTTTTCGACAGTCACTGCGGGCATGAGAGCCACCTCCGGCTTGGTCTTCCCCCAATTTAGTTGAATGGTGAACATCCCGCAAGGCCCCGCCATTCCCGCACACGAGCCCCGCCGCTCCCGCACACGACGAGAAGGGCCCGCACCAAGAGGTGCGGGCCCTTCTCCAACGGTTCGGTCGTGCGCACGCGCGGCGCGTCAGCCGTACATGCGGCGCATCGCGAAGTCGACCATCTGCTCCACGGCCTTCGCGTCGAAGACCATGCGGTGCTCGCCCTCCATGTCGAGGACGAAGCCGTAGCCGGTCGGCAGCAGGTCGATCACCTCGGCGCCGGTGATCACGAAGTACTTGGACTCCTTGCCCGCGTACCGCCGCAGCTCCTTGAGCGTGGTGAACATCGGGATCACCGGCTGCTGGGTGTTGTGCAGCGCCAGGAACCCCGGGTTGTCACCGCGCGGGCAGTAGACCTTCGACGTCGCGAAGATCTGCTGGAAGTCCTCGGCGGACAGCGAGCCGGTCGTGAAGGCACGCACCGCGTCCCCCAGGGACGGCGGCGAGGGCTCCGGATACAGCGGCTGCTCGCCGTAGCCGCCACCCATCTGCTGCTGCGTGCCCGGGTTCTGGTCGTAGCCGTACATGCCGCAAAGAGTAATGGGACACATCGGGACCTTGAGGGGTTGCGTCTTATTACTGACGGGTAGCATCATCTCAGAGGTCAGCTGATATGCGCACGCCTGCTCGTCGCCCGTCCGGCCCGCACCCCCGTTCCCGGGGCGCCGCGCGCCACCGCTATTGATTACGGAGCCTTCCATGGGGCACTACAAGTCGAATCTCCGCGACATCGAGTTCAACCTCTTCGAGGTCCTCGGTCGCGACAAGACGTACGGCACCGGCCCGTTCGCCGAGATGGACGTCGAGACGGCGAAGAGCATCCTCGACGAGGTCACCCGCCTCGCGGAGAACGAGCTGGCCGACTCCTTCGCCGACGCCGACCGCAACCCGCCGGTCTTCGACCCGGAGACCAACACCGCTCCGGTCCCGGAGACCTTCAAGAAGTCGTACAAGGCGTTCATGGACTCCGAGTACTGGCGGCTGGGCCTGCCCGAGGAGATCGGCGGCACCACCTCGCCGCGCTCCCTGATCTGGGGCTACGCGGAGCTGCTGCTCGGTGCGAACCCGGCCATCTGGATGTACTGCTCCGGCCCGGCGTTCGCCGGCATCCTCTTCGAGGAGGGCAACGAGGCGCAGAAGAAGGTCGCCGAGATCGCCGTCGAGAAGCAGTGGGGCTCGACGATGGTGCTGACCGAGCCGGACGCCGGTTCCGACGTCGGCGCGGGCCGCACGAAGGCCGTCCAGCAGGAGGACGGCTCCTGGCACATCGAGGGCGTGAAGCGCTTCATCACCTCGGGCGAGCACGACATGTCCGAGAACATCCTCCACTACGTGCTGGCCCGCCCCGAGGGCGCCGGCCCCGGCACGAAGGGCCTCTCGCTCTTCCTGGTCCCGAAGTTCGAGTTCGACTGGACCACCGGCGAGCTGGGCGAGCGCAACGGCGTGTACGCGACCAACGTCGAGCACAAGATGGGCCTCAAGGCGTCCAACACCTGCGAGATGACCTTCGGCGACAAGCACCCCGCCAAGGGCTGGCTGATCGGCGACAAGCACGACGGCATCCGCCAGATGTTCCGCATCATCGAGTTCGCCCGCATGATGGTCGGCACGAAGGCGATCGCGACCCTGTCGACCGGCTACCTGAACGCGCTGGAGTACGCCAAGGAGCGCGTCCAGGGCACGGACCTGTCGCAGTTCATGGACAAGACCGCCCCCAAGGTCACCATCACGCACCACCCCGACGTGCGCCGCTCCCTCATGACGCAGAAGGCGTACGCGGAGGGCATGCGCTCCCTCGTGCTGTACACCGCCACCGTCCAGGACGCGATCCAGGAGAAGGAGGCCGCGGGCGAGGACGCGAAGGCGCTGCACGGCCTCAACGACCTGCTGCTCCCGATCGTGAAGGGCTACGGCTCCGAGAAGTCGTACGAGCAGCTGGCGCAGTCGCTCCAGACCTTCGGCGGCTCCGGGTACCTCCAGGAGTACCCGATCGAGCAGTACATCCGTGACGCCAAGATCGACACGCTGTACGAGGGCACGACGGCGATCCAGGGCCAGGACTTCTTCTTCCGGAAGATCGTCCGCGACCAGGGTGCCTCGCTGAACGCCCTCTCCGAGGAGATCAAGAAGTTCCTCGCCGACGCCCAGGGCAACGAGGAGCTGGCCGGCGCGCTGGACTCGCTCGCCAAGGCGGCCGTCGACCTGGAGGCGATCGTCGGCACGATGATCACCGACCTCACCGCGACCGGCGAGGACGTCAAGAACATCTACAAGGTGGGCCTCAACACCACCCGCCTGCTGATGGCCTCCGGCGATGTCGTCGTCGGCTACCTCCTGCTCAAGGGCGCCGCCGTCGCGGCCGAGAAGCTGCCGACCGCGTCCGGCAAGGACGTCGCCTTCTACCAGGGCAAGATCGCCGCCGCGAAGTTCTTCGCCGCGAACGTCCTGCCGGGCGTCTCGGCCGAGCGCGCGCTCGCCGAGGCCGTCGACAACTCGCTGATGGAGCTGGACGAGGCCGCGTTCTAGGACTCGCTCGACCCGCACCGTTCAAGATCGTCAACACGCACCGCCACCCGGACACGCTTTCGGGTGGCGGTGCTGTCGTATCAGCTGGGTATGTTGGCTGCAGGGCTCAGGATCCCGTCCATGGGAGGAACCATGACCTCCGAGGTACTGCCCGAAGCGTCGCAGCTGCGGCGCGACGATTCCAAGTGGCCGGTCCCACCGCCGGACGGCTACACCGTGGACGATTTCTTCACGCTCGACCTCCCGCCGCACGCAGAGCTGATCGACGGGAGTCTGGTTTTCGTGAGTCCGCAGCGGAAGTTCCACACGCTGGCGATGTATCTGCTGGAACAGGGGCTGCGCAGTCATGTCCCTGAGGAGCTGCGCGTCCGTCGTGAGATGGCCGTGGTGCTCGGCAGGCGCAACGCGCCGGAGCCCGACCTCGTCGTGGTGACGGCCGAAGCCGACGGGGACCAGCGCCAGACCCGCTACGAGGCCGCCGACGTCCTGCTCGCCGTCGAGGTGGTCTCCCCCGACTCCGAGGACCGCGACACCAAACCCCACAAGTACGCGGCGGCGGGCATCCCGCACTTCTGGCGGGTCGAGATGAGCGGCGAGCACGGCCGGCCCGCGGTGTGGACGTACGAGTGCGACGCGGTGACCAAGAAGTACGTCTCCACCGGCGTCCACCACGACCGGCTGAAGCTCTCCGTCCCGTACGACATCGACATCGACCTGACCGCCATCGACCGGCTGTGGCCCCGGCCCCGCCCCGGGACGACGTGAAGCGCGCCGGTCCGGCCTCGTTACAGTGAGGAACATGAGTTCCTCCCCCCGCTTCGACCGCGGCCACACCGACGACCTGCAGGCCTTCCTGATGGCCTCCCCCTCCCCGTACCACGCCGTGGCCACCGCGGCCGAACGGCTGGAGAAGGCCGGATTCCGGCAGGTCGAGGAGACCGCCGCCTGGGACGGCAGTACCGGGGGGAAGTACGTCCTGCGCGGCGGCGCGATCGTGGCCTGGTACGTGCCGGAGGGCGCCGGGGCGCACACCCCGTTCCGGATCGTCGGTGCGCACACCGACTCGCCGAACCTGCGGGTCAAGCCGCTGCCCGACACCGGGGCGTACGGCTGGCGGCAGATCGCCGTGGAGATCTACGGCGGGACGCTGCTCAACACCTGGCTCGACCGGGACCTCGGCCTCGCCGGCCGGCTCTCGCTGCGGGACGGCACGCACCGCCTGGTGAACATCGACCGGCCGCTGCTGCGCGTGCCTCAGCTGGCCGTGCACCTGGACCGGTCGGCCAACCCCGACGGGCTGAAGCTGGACCGGCAGAAGCACATGCAGCCGATCTGGGGCCTGGGCGAGGTCGAGGAGGGCGACCTGATCCGGTTCGTCGCCGAGGAGGCGGGCGTCGCCGCCGAGGACGTGACCGGCTGGGACCTGATGCCGCACGCCGTCGAACCCCCCGCCTACCTGGGCCGGGACCGCGAGCTGCTGGCCGGGCCCCGGATGGACAACCTGCTCTCGGTGCACGCGGCGACCGCCGCGCTCGCCGCCGTCGCCGGACAGCCGGACGCCGAGCTCCCGTACATCCCGGTCCTGGCCGCCTTCGACCACGAGGAGAACGGCTCGCAGTCCGACACCGGCGCCGACGGGCCGCTGCTCGGCACGGTCCTGGAGCGCTCCGTCTTCGCGCGCGGCGGCACGTACGAGGACCGGGCACGGGCCTTCGCCGGGACCGTCTGCCTCTCCTCCGACACCGGTCACGCGATCCACCCCAACTACGCCGAGCGCCACGACCCGACCCACCACCCGGTGGTCAACGGCGGCCCGATCCTCAAGGTCAACGTCAACATGCGGTACGCGACCGACGGCAGCGGCCGGGCCGTGTTCGCGGAGGCGTGCCGGAAGGCGGACGTGCCGTGGCAGACGTTCGTCTCCAACAACTCGATGCCGTGCGGCACCACGATCGGCCCGATCACCGCCGCCCGGCACGGCATCCAGACGGTGGACATCGGCGTCGCGATCCTGTCGATGCACAGCGCCCGTGAACTGTGCGGCTCGGACGACCCGTACCTGCTGGCCAACGCGATGACGGCGTTCCTGACGGGCTGAGGACCGTCGGGGGCGTCCGGGCATCTGGTCATCTGACGGGCTGAGGACCGTCGGCAGGTGTCTGGGCGTCTGACGGGCTGAGGGCCTTCGGGGGTCTCTGGGCGGCTGGGCGGCCGACGGGGGCTGAGGGCCCTGTCGCGGGGAGCCCCCGAACGGGCCGAGAGCCTGTCGGGGCCTCTGACGGGCCCGAGTCCTCCCCGCTCCGCGGGGCCTGGTCCCGCCGCGCGCCCGAGGTACTGAGTTTCTCCTCACACCCGGGCCGGTGCGCGTCGTGCGCGGGGCCGGGCGGCGGGGCTCCGGCGGCGCTCTCCCGGGTGTCCGAAGGGCGTCCGACCTGCGTACGGGGGGGGCGCCGAGCCCGGTCGGAGACGACGTTCCGGTCGCGCCGCACCGAGCGGGCGCGACCCGTCGTCGCCGCCCAGGGGCCCCCGATATCCTGGGGCTTTCCTGCTGCCCGGCCATGGGCGCACCAGGCCCGGAAGGAAAGCCGCCCGTGGAGTTCCGGCTGCTCGGCACCGTCTCCGTCGACACGTTCACCGGACCCCTGCCGCTCGGCCCCGCCAAGCGCCGCAGCCTGCTCGCCGCGCTGCTGCTGTCCGCCAACACCCCCGTCTCCATGGCCAGGCTGACGGACTCCCTCTGGGACGACGAGCCGCCGTTGCACGCCCGCAGCGTCATCCAGGGACACGTCTCCCGGCTGCGCGCCCTCCTGGTGGGCGCGGACGCGGAGGCGTACGGGGTGGAGCTGGTCACCCTCGGCGACGCGTACGTGCTGCGGTTGCCGGAGACCCTGCTGGACTCGCAGCGGTTCGAGGAGCTGCTGACGCTGGCCCGGGGGCAGCGCAACCCCGCCGACGCCGTGCTGATGTTCAAGGAGGCCCTGTCCCTGTGGCAGGGGCCCGCGCTCAGCGGCGCGTTCGCCGGGCCGCCGCTCCAGGCCGCCGCGCACTCGCTGGAGGAGTCGCGGCTGGCCACGGTCGAGCAGTTGGCGCGGGCCTACTCGGCGCTGGGGGAGCACAACCGGGCGGCGGCGGTGCTGCGGGCGGAGACGGTCACGCACCCGATGCGGGAGTCGCTGGCGGCGGGTCTGATGACGGCGCTGTACCGGGCGGGGCGCCAGTCCGAGGCGCTGGACTGGTTCCACCGCACGCGGCGGCTGCTCGCCGACGAACTGGGCATCGACCCGGGGCACGAACTCGCCGACGCGTACGCGCTGATCCTGCGCGGCGGCCCGGGGCCGGACGCCGCCCGGAACGCGCCCGACGACCGGGGCCCGGAGGCGTCCGGCCCGGCCCGGACGGGTGACCGCCCCGGCGGCACCAGGAGCTGTGCCGCCGGGTCCGGGCCTGCGGCGCGTCCGGCGGCGGCCCCGTGGACCGGCCCGGACACCGGGTCCGGGCCGGAGCCGACGCCCACCGACACCGGTGCGCCCTCCGGACAGACCGGACCGGCTGCACCGGGCGGACCGGCCGAGCAGGCCGGTGGGGCGGACGGCGGTACGGCGGGCGGCCACGCGGGCGCCGGTGCGGCCGACGGCACGGGCAGTGACACGGCCGTCGCCCTCGCGCCCGCGGCGCCCCGGCCCCGGTCCCTCCCGCTGCCGCACCTCGTCGGCGCCCCGCACCCCGCCGACCTGCTGCCCCGCGCACCCCGCGGCTTCCAGGGCCGGACCGCCGAACTGGCCGCGCTCACCCGGGCCGCGGCGGGCGAGGCGCCCGTCTGCCTGGTCACCGGACCGGCCGGGGTGGGGAAGACCGCGATGGCCGTGCAGTGGGCGCACCGCAACTCCGCCACCTTCCCGGACGGGCGGCTCTTCGCCGATCTGCGCGGGTTCAGCGACACCGGCGAGCCCGCGGCCATCGAGGTGCTGCGCGAATTCCTGCTGGCGCTCGGTGTCGCACCGCGCCGCGTCCCGGAGTCCGTCGCCGCCGCCGCGGCGCTCTTCCGATCGCTGACCGACGGGCGCCGACTGCTCGTCGTCCTCGACAACGCCCGCGACTCCGCCGCCGTCCGGCCGCTGCTGCCGGGCGGCAGCGACTGCGTCACCCTGGTCACCAGCCGGCACCGGCTGGAGGGCCTCATCGCCTCGGACGCCGCCCGCCCCGTACCGCTGGACGTCCTCGAACCGCCGGACGGCACGGCCCTGCTCGCCGGGGTGCTCGGCGAGGACCGGGTCCTGGCCGAACCGGTCGCGGCCCGCCGGCTCGCCGAACTCTGCGGCGGGCTGCCGCTCGCGCTGCGGGTCACCGCGGCCCGGCTGGCGGGGCGCCCGACCCGCACCCTGGCCGGCCTCGCCGACGAACTGGCCGACGAACGCAGTCGGCTGACGTACCTCGACGTGGACGACACCGGTGTCTCGGCCGCGCTGCGGCTGACCGTGCAGCAGCTGCCGCAGGACGCCGTCCACCAGCTCGCCCGGCTCGGCCACCACCCGGGCAGCCACTTCGACCCGTACACGGCCGCCGCGCTCGCCGGCACCGACCCGGTCGTCGCCGCGGCGGCACTGGAGCGGCTCTCCGCGGCCCATCTCGTCACCGAGCCGTCCCCCGGGCGCTGGGGGCTGCACGACCTGGTACGCCTCTACGCCCGCGGCCTGGACACCGCGAACGGGCCCGAGGCGCTCATCGGCGTCCTCGACCACTACATCGCCACCGCGCTCGCCGCCGCCGACACCGCCGAACCCGGCGGCGAGCCCTGTTTCGTCCTGCCGGACGACTACCGGCGCCCCGCCGCCGTCCGGGACTTCGCCGACCGGGAGACGGCGATGCGCTGGCTGGCCGCCGAGCGCGACGATCTGGCACTGGCCGCCGTCGCCGCACGGAACGCCGGATTCCACGACCGGGCGTGGCGGATCATCCTGCTCCAGTGGCCGCAGGTGGTCTGGCGGGTGCGGGACAACTGGTCCCCGCTGCTGGAGCTGGCGCTGGACTCCGCCCGCGCCCACGACGACATGTACGCCGAGTCGCGGGTGCTCAACCTGCTGGGCTGGGTGCTGACCGAGGAGGGCAGGACCGCCGAGGCGATCGCCCTGCTGGAGCGCTCGCCCGGCCTCGCCCGGCAGTCCGGCGACCGCCTCGGCGAGGCGACCGCGCTGATCAACCTGGCCGTCGTCCAGGCCGAGCAGGGGGAGCTGGACACGGCGCTGGAGAACTGCGGGCAGGCCGTCGCGCTGGCCCGTGCGGAGAAGGACGCGCACACCGAGATGCTCGCCCTCCAGCACCTGGCCCGGATGCAGCTCACGGCGAACCTGCCGCTGGACGCCCTCGAATCCGCCCGGACCGCGCTCGGCCTCGGGCCCGAGCACGAGGAGATCGCCCGCCGGGTGCTGCTGCTGACCACCAGCGGCGAGGCCCGGCTGGCGCTCGGCGAGGAGGAGGAAGGCATCCGGCTGCTGGACCGGGCGGCCGGGGAGGCGGAGCGCACCGGTTACGACGAGGGCGCGGTCCGGGCCCTCGAAGCACTGCTGCGGGTGACGGCCCTGCCGGATTACCGCAAGCGGTACGAGGAGGCCGTCCGTCGGCTCACCGACGACGGGTGACCGGCCGCACCCCCGCGCGAACGGCACCACGGGACGACCCGGCCCAGAACGTCAGCGGGACGTCAGCAGCACAACAGCAGAACGTGAGCGGCGCCGCCCAGAATTATTGATGTCAGCAGGTCAGGGGCGGTTCACCAATGACCAGGCGTCCGCCACTCCGTCTTTGATCCGGGGAAAACCCATGCGTTCTTTCCGTAACCGCACCGCCGGCCTCACCGCCGAGACCATGGACGGCCCGCCCTACACCCACCTCGCCCTGACCGCGAAGAACACCTCCGGCAGCCGCTGCCTGATGACGGGCTTCCCCGAGATCCGGTTCCTGGAGAACGCGCGCGGCACCGTCCCGTCCGTCGCCGAGAGCAAGCCGCTCACCCAGGTCGTCGTGGAGCCGGGTGGCTCCGCCTACGCGGCGGTGCGGCTGTCCGAGGGCGGCCGGAAGGAGAACACCGAGACGGTGCAGGACTTCTCCGTCACGCTGCCGAACGGCAACGGCATGGCCATCGTGAAGGCGCCCGGCGGCGGCATCAGCGTCGACCCGGCGAAGTGGGCCACCGGCTACTGGACGCAGGAACTGCGCAACGGCGCCGACGAATTCTGAGCTGTCGGGTCCCGACCCAGCAGGTCCCGACGGAAGAGGTCCCGACCGGCAGACCCCGAACTGCCGGTCGGGACCGTCGGGATCCGAACCGACAGGGCCCGAGTGAGAGACCCTAGGACCGGTCGTCCATTCCCGCCAGCACCAGCGGCAGCCGGGGCGTTCCCTCCGCACTCACGCGGACGGGGACGCCCCAGTCCTGTTGGTGGACGTGACAGGCCGGGTACTCGTTGGCCGGGTCGTCGTCGCAGGACGCCGCCATCGCCGACACGTGCAGCACGCCCTCGGTGACGCCCTCGGCGAGGACCAGGTCGCGGAACAGGTCGGTACCGGCCCCCGCGCCCCCGGCCAGCAGCTCGGGCGGGGTCGCCGAGACCAGCAGCCGGGTCGAGGGCCCGTACCGGGTATCCAGCTTCTGCCCGGCGGGGGCCTGGAAGACCACGTCGAGCCGGAGCGTGCCCGGGGCGATCTCGGTGGCCGCGCGCCGGGTGCGGTGCGCCTGCTCGGCGACGCGTACGGCCTCCTCGGGCAGACGCAGCCGGGTCAGCCGGTGCCGGGCGGACTCGACGACGACGAGATCGCCGTCGGCCAGTACGGCGTCGCTGGGTTCGCGCAGATCCGTGGCCAGCGTGGTGACCTCGTCGTTCACGGGGTCGTAGCGCCGCAGCGCGTGGTTGTACGTGTCGCAGACCGCCACGGACCCGTCGGGCAGCGCGGTCACCCCCAACGGGTGCTGGAGCAGGGCCTGTCCGGCGGCGCCGTCGCGGTGCCCGAAGTCGAAGAGCCCGGTGCCGACCGCCGTGCGGACGGCGAAGCCGGTGCCGTCGCGCTCGACGTACCGGAGGGCGGACGTCTCCGAGTCGGCGACCCAGAGCCGCGTCCCGTCGGCGGACACGGCGAGCCCGGACGGCTGGGCGAACCACGCCTCGGCGGCCGGTCCGTCGACCAGCCCCTCGTTGGTCGTACCCGCCTCGGCCCGCACCGTCTCCGTGCCGGGGTCGTACGTCCACAGCTGGTGCACACCCGCCATGGCGATCCACAGCCGGTCCGCGAACCAGGCGACGTCCCAGGGGGAGGAGAGGTCGACCTCCCGGGCCGGGCCGGACGTCGGCGAACCCTGCCACCACTGGCGGCCGGTGCCGGCGAGGGTCGTGGTCGCACCGGTGGCGGGGTCGAGGGCGCGCAGGGCGTGGTTGACCGTGTCGGCGACCGCGATCCGGCCGTCGGGCAGCGCGGCGAGCCCCTGCGGCTCGGAGAACCTGGCCCCGTCGGGCCCGCCGTCGGTGAATCCCCTGTCCCCCGTTCCGATGTGGCGGCGGACGGTTTCGCCGTCCCGTTCGGTCTCGACCAGGCGGTGGCGGGTGGTGTCGGAGACGAGGAAGCCGCCGTCGGGCAGGAGCAACGCCTTGCCGGGGAAGCGCAGATGCGTGGCCACCGGCTCGGGCGCGACGTAGGGGCCGTCGCCGCGGTGCAGCGTGCCCTTCGCCCCGTGCTCGGCCTCCAGCTCCTCGATCAGCTTCTCGATGGCGTGCGCATGGCCCTCGCCCGCGTGCTGGGCGACGACATAGCCCTCGGGGTCGATGACGACGAGCGTCGGCCAGGCCCGTACGGCGTACTGCTTCCAGGTGGCCAGTTCCGGGTCGTCGAGGACCGGGTGGTGCACCCCGTACCGCTCGACGGCGTCCACGACGGCCCGGTGCTCGGCCTCGTGGACGAACTTCGGCGAGTGCACCCCGATGATCACGACGGTGTCGCGGTGCTTCTCCTCCAGCTCGCGCAGCTCGTCGAGAACGTGCAGACAGTTCACGCAGCAGAAGGTCCAGAAATCCAGGATCACAATGCGACCCCGCAGGTCGGCGAGGGTGTACTGCCGGTCGCCTGTATTGAGCCAGCCGCCCTTGCCGATCAGCTCGGGGGCCCTGACGCGCGCACGTGTTGCCATGTGAACAGTCAACATCACCGCGGCCCGCGCACATTCCGGAGGGTCCGGGCGTTCCGGGCACTCCTGGGGGAATCTGTGGCCCATGAGATTCCTGGTACGTGAACGGCTCTTCGCCATCGGTGACGACTACTGGATCGAGGACGCGGACGGCCGCAGGGTCTTCCTCGTCGACGGCAAGGCCATGCGGGTGCGGGACACCTTCGAGCTGAAGGACGCCTCGGGCCGCGTCCTGGTACAGATCCGGCAGAAGCTGCTCAGTCTGCGCGACACGATGATCATCGAGCGCGACGGCGAGCAGCTCGCCGAGGTCAGGCGCAAGCGGCTGTCGCTGCTGCGCAACCACTACCGGGTCACGCTGGTGGACGGCACCGGACTGGACGTCAGTGGCAGAATCCTGGACCGCGAGTTCGCCGTCGAGTACGAGGGGGAGCTGCTGGCCCAGATCTCCCGGCGGTGGCTGACCGTCCGGGACACCTACGGGATCGACGTGGTGCGCGAGGACGCGGACGCGGCGCTCCTCATCGCCGTGGCGGTCTGCGTCATCGTGCTCGCGGACAAGGAACGCGACGGCTGAATCCGGCCGACCTCCCAGGGGCCGGACCATGCCGATCCGCCCCGGCCGGCCGGTTCCGTACGGCGCCCGGTCCGGCCGGTTTCACGTGGAACCACCCGATGCGGGACCGCCCGGCGTGGAACCCCTCGGCGTGGAACCGCCCCGCTACGCGCCGGGGGTGGGTGGGGCCAGTCCCAGGCGGCGGTCCTTGAGTGCCGGGAACTGCTCACGGGTCTCCGCCACCATCGCTGGGTCGAACTCCACGTCGAGCACCTCCTCGTCCGCCCCCGCCTCCGCGAGCACCTCGCCCCACGGGTCGACGACGACGCTGTGCCCGGACTGCTGGATTCCGGCGTGGGTGCCCGCGGTGGCGACGGCCAGGACGTACGACTGGTTCTCGACGGCACGGGCCCTGGCCAGCAGCGACCAGTGGGCGCGGCGGCGCTCGGGCCAGCCCGCCGCGACGACCAGTGTCTGGGCACCCGCGTCCACCAGGCCGCGGAACATCTCGGGGAAGCGCAGGTCGTAACAGGTGGCGAGACCGAGCGTGGTCTGCGGCAGGGCGACCGTGACCAGCTCCTCTCCGGCGCCCATCATGACCGCCTCGCCCTGGTCGAAGCCGAAGCGGTGCACCTTGCGGTACGCGGCTGCCCGTTCTCCTTCGGGGGTGAAGACGAGCGAGGTGTTGTAGAGGGT
This sequence comes from Streptomyces sp. NPDC001732, assembly GCF_053596315.1. Taxonomy (NCBI): domain Bacteria; kingdom Bacillati; phylum Actinomycetota; class Actinomycetes; order Kitasatosporales; family Streptomycetaceae; genus Streptomyces; species Streptomyces sp. NPDC001732. Next base: position 36,756 of record NZ_JBSFFY010000026.1, on the reverse strand, counting down.
GCCGTCGGCGGCCCGCTCGACGAAGGAGCCCGCGTGCAGCCAGACCCCGGCGTCGGCCGCGGCCTTCGCCATGATGTCGTGGGTGGGCCCCCGGAGCGGTTCGGCCTCCTTCTCGAACTCGGTGTACGCGAAGGCGCCGACCGGCCAGAGTTCGGGAAGAACCACCAGGTCCGCGCCGCGCCGGGCCGCGACCAGCGAAGCCGCGCGCCGTCTGCGGGAGTCGACGGATTCGTCCGGGTCTACTGCGATCTGGATGAGGGAGGCGCGCACACTACCACCGTCCTGGCGTTCAAGCCGTCAACACGGCCTACGATCGTCACACGAAAGCACTGCCGGGGTGCCTGCTCGCAGCGTAACTTAGCGACCGAGCCTCCCACGCAGTCCGCCGCCGCCCGCGCCCAGCACTCCAGCCCATGCACCGCAGAACCGCACGAGGGGTCCCGTGACCGTCCATCCCAGCCTCCAGACCTACGCCGATGCCTGGACCCACTCCATCGAGTCGATAGCCGAGCTGGTGAAGCCGCTCGCCGAGGGGGAGTGGAACCGCCGTACACCGTGCCCCGCCTGGTCGGTGCGTGATGTCGTCTCGCACATCATCGGCATGGAGTGCGAGCAGCTCGGCGACCCGCGCCCGATCCACTCCCTGCCGCGCGATCTCTACCACGTGCAGAGCGACTTCGCCCGCTACATGGAGATGCAGGTCGATGTCCGGCGTCACCACACCGCACCGGAGATGACCTCCGAGCTGGAGTACACGATCATTCGCCGCGCACGTCAGCTGCGCAACGAGACGCGGGCCCCCGAGACCATGGTCCGGGCGCCGCTGGGGGCCGAGCAGACCCTCGAACTGGCGCTGCGGATGCGGGCCTTCGACGTCTGGGTGCACGAGCAGGACCTGCGGACGACGCTGGGCCGGCCCGGCAATCTGGACTCCCCCGGCGCCACCGTCGTCCGGGACACCCTGCTCGAAGCGCTGCCGAAGGTGGTCGCCAAGGACGCGGGGGCACCTGCCCGTTCGGCGATCGTGCTCGATGTGAACGGGCCGCTGGAGTTCCTGCGCACCGTCAGGGTCGACGCGGAGGGCCGCGGTTCGGTGGACGGTTCGCCCTCGCTCGGCCCCGCGGTGACGCTGGCGATGGACTGGGAGACGTATTTCCGTCTCGCCTGCGGGCGGGTGCGGGCGGGCGCGGTGGCCGACCGGATCAAGGTCGAGGGCGACCAGGACCTGGCGGAGGCGATCCTGCGGAACTTCGCCGTCACACCGTGAGGCACTTCCCGGTGCGGTGAGCAGTGCGGTGAACGGTGACCGGCGGCGCCCGTCGCGCGAGGACGGGCGCCCCGGACCGGGTCCGGCGGCGGACCGGGTCTCCGGTGCGATCCGGGTCCGGGGCGGGGCGTCGCACCGCACCCGGGCGGTCACACCGGTACGTGCACGGCCTCCACGCGGCTGACGACGTGGTGCTCCCGCTCCCGGTGCGTGGCCCTGGAGTACAGCCGCAGGATCTGCGCGACGCCGACCGCCTCCAGCACGAAGACCGAGGAGAACGCGATCCGGTAGTCGCCGCCGGTCGCGTCCAGCAGGACGCCGACGGCGAAGAGCGTGGTCATCGAGGCGATGAAGCCGCCCATGTTGACGATGCCCGAGGCGGTACCCTGCCGCTCCGGAGGGTTGGCGGGCCGTGCGAAGTCGAAGCCGATCATCGAGGCCGGGCCGCACGCGCCGAGCACCACGCACAGGACGACCAGCAGCCACATCGGCGCGTGGTCGGCCGGGAAGAAGACGGCCGAGGCCCAGAGCAGCGCCGTGACCGCGACCGTTCCCAGCGCCAGCGGGGCGCGGGCGGCGTGGTGCCGGGCGACGATCTGCCCGTAGACCAGCCCGAACGCCATGTTGGAGAGCACCACCAGGGTGAGCAGCTCACCGGCGACGGGCCGGCTCAGCCCCTGCGCCTCGACCAGGAACGGCAGCCCCCACAGCAGCAGGAACACCATGGCCGGGAACTGCGTGGTGAAGTGCACCCACATGCCGAGCCGGGTACCGGGCTCCCGCCAGGCGTCCGCGATCTGCCCGCGCACATAGGCGGCGCCCGCCCGCTCGACGGGGGGCGGCTCGTGGCCCTCGGGGTGGTCCTTCAGGAACAGCAGCAGGAGGACGAGCACGACGACGCCGGCCAGCGAACTGCCGACGAAGGTGGTGGTCCAGCCGACCCCGTGCAGGGCGCGCGCGATCAGGAGCGTCGAGACGAGGTTGCCCGCCATCCCGAAGATGGCCGCGACCTGCCCGATCAGCGGGCCGCGCCGGGCCGGGAACCAGCGCGCCCCGAGCCGCAGCACGCTGATGAACGTCATCGCGTCGCCGCAGCCGAGCAGGGCGCGGGACGCCAGCGCCGTGCCGTACGAGGGGGACAGCGCGAAGCCGAGCTGCCCGAGGGTGAACAGCACGGCCCCCAGGGCGAGGACCTTCTTGGTGCCGAGGCGGTCGACCATCAGGCCGACGGGTATCTGCATGCCCGCGTAGACGAGCAGTTGGAGGATGGAGAAGGTGGCGAGCGCGGAGGCGTTGACGTGGAACCGGTCGGCGGCGTCGAGCCCGGCGACGCCCAGGCTGGTGCGGAAGATGATGGCGACGAAATAGACGGCGACGCCGATGCCCCAGACCCACACGGCACGTCGGCCGCCGGGTGGATCGCCGGGCAGGGACAGGGTGGGAGCGGCGGCGGAACTCACCGGTCCTCACCCCTGACCAGCACCTTGACCCGGCCGACGTGGCGGCGCACGACCTGCGCGGCACCCTCCGCGTCACCGGTCCTGATCGCCTCCAGCAGCTCACCGTGCTCGGTGATGTTGGCGGCGATCCGGCCGGGGTGCGCCTCCATCACGGCGACGCCCATCCGCAACTGCCGGTCGCGCAGCTGGTCGTAGAGGCGCGAGAGGATCTCGTTGCCCGCGTTGCGCACGATCTCGGCGTGGAAGCAGCGGTCCTTCACGGCCACCGCGGCCAGGTCCCCGGCCTCGGCCAGCCGACGCTGCTCCTCCAGGAGCTCCTCCAGCCGGGCGATCAGCTGCGCGGAGGCGGGCACGGCCCTGCGGGCCGCGAACTCCTCGACGAGCAGCCGGGTCTCCACCACGTCCGCGATCTCCTGGGCGGAGACGGCGAGCACGAGGGCGCCCTTCTTCGGGTACAGCTTGATCAGCCCCTCGACCTCCAGCCGCAGCAGCGCCTCGCGCACCGGCGTCCGGGAGACCCCGACGGCCTCGGCGAGATCGCCCTCGGTGAGGAGCGTGCCGCCCTCGTAACGGCGGTCCAGGACCGCCTCCTTGATGTGGGCGTAGACACGCTCGGCAGCAGGCGGCTGCTTCACGGCGGACTTCGCGACAGCCTTCACGGCAGTCTTCACAGGGGGCTTCACAGGGGGCTTCACGGTCGAGGAGGCGGCAGGCATGCACACAGCATAGATACAACATGCGTGCATGAGGGAAGCCGCCCAGGATGCGGACGGACCGGGGCGCCGTGCGGAGCATTCCGGCCGCGCCGCCCCGCACGACTCCGCGCGACCCCGACCGGAATCATCCGTAGCCCGAAATTGCCCCAGGAATCAGCACATCCATCCCCCGGTCTCATGAGTCTCACCACCGAGCGGCACCTTCATGTGGCCGCATTCAAGGGGCATTTGGAGCTTTCAGTTGAAAATCGGCATCAAGGGCATAAACCGCATCACCGCCTCCGCCACCGTGGCCCTGACGGCGGGTGCCGTCGTCGCGAGCGGCGTCTTCGCCTCCACGGCACAGGCTGCCACGCCGCCCACCCCGAAGATCACCGCCGCGGGCGGTTACACGATGAACAACGGCACCGCGAAGTCCCTGTTCTCCAAGGCCGCGGACACCCGCCGTTCCACCGGCTCCACCACCAAGATCATGACGGCCAAGGTGGTGCTGTCGCAGAAGAACCTGAACCTGGATTCCAAGGTCACGATCCAGAAGGCGTACAGCGACTACATCGTCTCCAAGGGCGCCTCGTCGGCCCGCCTCATCGTGGGTGACAAGGTCACCGTCCGCCAGCTGTTGTACGGCCTGATGCTGCCGTCCGGCTGCGACGCCGCCTACGCGCTGGCCGACAAGTTCGGCTCCGGCACCACCCGCGCGGCCCGCGTGAAGTCGTTCATCGGCAAGATGAACGCCCAGGCCAAGGACCTCGGCCTGAAGAACACCCACTTCGACTCGTTCGACGGCATAGGGAACGGCTCGAACTACTCGACGCCGCGCGACCTGACGAAGCTCGCCAGCAGCGCGATGAAGAGCTCCACCTTCCGCGCGGTCGTCAAGACCAAGTCGACCAAGCAGAAGGTCACCACGAAGTCCGGCGGCTACCGCTACATGTCGTGGACCAACACCAACACCATGCTCAGCAGCTACAGCGGCGCGATCGGCATCAAGACCGGCTCCGGCCCGACGGCCAAGTACTGCCTGGTCTTCGCCGCCACCCGCGGCAGCAAGACGATCGTCGGCACGGTGCTCGCCTCCACCAGCGCGACCAACCGCACCGCGGACATGAAGAAGATCATGGACTACTCCTTCAAGAAGTAGCCCGGTCCAGTCGTCACGGAAGAGGGGCCCCGCACCACGCGGGGCCCCTCTTCCGTGCCCGGCTGTCCCCGCCCGCGCGGCGTTCGCCCTCGGCCGATCCGGTCGCGCCCGGCGGCGGACCGACGGCACGATGCCCGTATGCGACCGACCTTCGTCCTCGTCCACAGTCCGTCGGTGGGCCCCTCCACCTGGGCCCCGGTGGCCGCACGGCTGACCGCCGCAGGGCACCGGGTGCGGGTGCCGTCCCTGCTGCGCGTGGGAGCCGGCGAGCCGCCGTACTGGCCCCGGGCCGTCGAGGCCGTCCGGGACGGCCTCGACGGCATCCCGGCGGAAGACCCCCTCGTGCTGGTCGCGCACAGCAACGCGGGACTGTTCCTCCCGACCGTCCGCGCGGGGCTCGACCACCCGGTGACCGCCTCGGTCTTCGTCGACGCGGCCCTGCCGGCCCGTACCGGACCGACCCCAGTCGCCCCGCCCGAGCTGCTGGAGTTCCTCCGTCCCCTGGCGGTCGACGGCGTGCTGCCGCGCTGGACCGACTGGTGGGACGAGGCCGACGTCGCGCCGATGTTCTCCGACCCCGAGGTGCGGCAGCGGGTCGTCGCCGAGCAGCCGAGGCTGCCGCTCCCCTACTACGAGCAGCACGTCCCCGTCCCGGCGGGCTGGGACGACCACCCCTGCTCCTACCTGCTGTTCGGGCCGCCGTACGACGAGACGGCCGCCGAGGCGCGCGACCGCGGCTGGCGCGTCGCGCACCTGCCCGGCGAGCACCTGCACCAGCTCGTCGACCCCGCCGGCACGGCCCGGCACATCCTCGAACTCACCGGGGGCGGGGCCTGAACGGCCCGGAGAACGCTCAGTCGAGACAGAACTCGTTGCCCTCGACGTCCTGCATGTTGATGCACGACTCGTTCTCCTCGTCGGCATACAGCACCTTCGTGCACACCGCGCCGAGCGCCACCAGCCGGTCGCGCTCGGCCTCCAGCACGGCCAGCCGCTCCGCACCCACGAGCCCGGTGCCGGCCCGCACGTCGAGGTGGACCCGGTTCTTGGCGACCTTGCCCTCGGGCACCTGCTGGAAGTACATCCGCGGACCTTCCCCCGTGGGGTCGGAGCACACGGCCCACGTGCCCTCCCCCTCGGGAGGCAGCGTCAGGGAGTACCCCAGCACCTCGCACCAGAAGCGGGCGACACGTTCGGTATTCGCGCAGTCGAAGGTGACCTGGAACTTCTTGACCGATGACATCCGGTCACCCTAACAGCGCACCTCAGCGCCCCAATTTCCGGCAGAAGCCGACGAATTGCCCGATGCGCACCCCCTCCCGGGGCGCCCGAGGAATCACCGGCCCTCGTGCCGCCACCAGGTCGGGGCCGGCGGGCCATGGCGCCTCCCACCAGGAGGAACGAGACCGGCGGGGCCAGGACGCGGCCCCGGAACCCCACCGACCGCGCAGTGGTCGCGCCGTCAGCGGGACGGATGCGGGAGCGTCCTTCGTACGGCCCCGATGAGGTTCCGTGCGTCCGCGCCGTACACGGCGGACTTCTTCAGCCGTTGACTACGGGCACGGCACGCCAGGACCCCGACTCCGCTTGAGGTCAAGGAAGTACGCGGCGCCGCCGGTCAGCTCGCCCGCCCCGGGGCGACCGGGCGCAGATACCGCGTCCAGGGCGGCATCCAGCCACCCGTCTCCGCCAGTACCTCCAGGCGGGTGCGGTACGCGCTGGCGTCCGGGCTGATGCTGTCGAACCAGTGGGTCACCGAGCGCCAGGCCGGGTGGGCCGGTTCGCCCTCCGTGACCAGCCACACGGGCGGGTCCGGCATGCCGAGATCGGCCCCGTCGACGACATGGAACGCGTATGCCTGGTGCGCGACCAGCACCAGCAGCCCGGCCGGGTCCCGGAGAACCGCACCGTCCCCGGGCACCAGGGCGGCCTGCGCGTACCGCTTCGCGTCCCCGCCGACCACGTCCGCCCCGAGCGCGCTGCCGACCTGCCACAGCCCGTGGCGCACACCGATCAGACGCAGCACCTCACGGACAGCGGCGGGCACCGCCGTGACGCCCTGCGCGACGGCGTACGCCTCCACCTGCTCGTCCGTGGCGCCCTCCACCGAATCCGGCGCCAACCCCTCGGCCATGCACCGGTCGAAGACCGCCCGAATCGCTGCTCCGGCCTCCTGGCCCCGGCTGTCCACTCAGTCCGACGATCGCCCCAGCCCGGCCCGGAAGGCGTCCCAGGCGGCAGGGCCGAGGACGATGACGGGGCCGGCGGGGTTCTTGGAGTCGCGGACGGCGACAGTACAGGGGACGTTGCGGGCCACTTCGACGCACTCGCCATTGCCACTGCTGTAGCTGGACTTGACGAACTTGAAGTGCGGCACGACTACAACTCCTTGCGGATACGCCCTATCAGAGCGATGGAATCGCGGGGAGCGAGTCCGCTTCTGGCGATTCGACCGAACGTGACGTTGTGACGCGCGGCATCCGACTCGCTCTCAAGCCACAGAGTAGACGACGTGGTGTCCATGTAAACCACGTCCATCGCACCAGGCTCGGCGAACGACACGATGCTGAAAGCGCTGGTCATGCCCGGGTGTGAGCCCGCAAGGAAGGGGACAACCTGCACTGTGACATTTGGCTTGGCAGCAGCCTCCGCCAGATGTGCCAGCTGGGCACGCATCACCTCGCGGCCACCGACCAACTGCCGCAAGGCTCCTTCCGCAACGACCGCCCACAGGGCGAGAGGACTGCCGTCCGTGAGACGTGCCTGGCGTGCGACCTTCGCCTCGACGAAGCGCTCGATCTCGTCGGGGTCGTCCCAGTCCGCGTTGCCGACGGCGAGCGCCCTGGCGTAGTCCGGCGTCTGGAGCAGGCCCGGCACGAACGCCCCTTGCCAGGTTCTGACGCCCTTGGCGATGTCTTCGAGCGCGACGTACTCGACCAGCGAACGCAGCTCCGGGTACTGGTTCCACCAGCCCTTTGCCTTGCGTCGCTCCCGATCCACCCGGGCCACTTCCAGCAGGCGGTCGACGGACTGGGCGTCATCGAGACCGTAGAACTCGCAGAGGGCCCGGATGTCCGGGTCCCTCATCGGGACCCATCCCTGCTCCATCTTCACGATCTTCGAGTTGGTCGCGCAGATGACCTGAGCGGCCTGCTGTTGCGTCTTGCCCGACGCGTCCCGCAGCCGCAACAGCTCGCTTCCGAGCCTGCGTCCCAGGACAGTTGACGACCGATTTCCTTGCCGAGTCGCTCGATTCACCGCTCCAGTGTGACCTTCCGGAGCACAGCCAGTCGACCGCCATCCCGCGTTGGAGACAATTGGCTCCGTTTCACTTGCCTCCAACTGGCCGGAGTCGCTACGTTCGGTTCACGGCCGCTCGCACAGCGGAACCAGTCGGCGGAAGTGCACCGCCCTGCCCCGCGCCCGAAATCGGCGCCCCGCAGGCACGGCATCGCCACCGCCCGCACCCACGGAGGCACGCGCCCATGACCGCAGCCGAACAGAATCCCGCCCCCGAAGCCGCCCCCGAACCCGTCCTCCGCGAGGACCGGCTCGACTTCGCCCCGACCGCCGACCGCGTCTCCTTCTCCCGGCGGCGCACCGCGCGGCTGGTGCGGGAGTGGGGGCATCCGGGGCTGGCCGGGGACGCGGCGTTGCTGGTCAGCGAGTTGGCGACCAACGCGTTACTGCACGGCGTCGTCCGGGGGCGGCTCCTGCGGGTGCGGCTCACGCTGACCGCGGCCACGCTCCGGGTCGCGGTCAGCGATCCGTGGGGCGAACGGCTGCCGGTTCTCCGCGAGGCGACGAGCGAGGAGTGCTACGGCCGGGGGCTCCTGATCGTGGCGTCGATCGCCGACCGGTGGGGCGTCGATCGCCGACCGGTGGGGCGTCGAGTCGCGCACCGTCGGCAAGACCGTGTTCGCCGAACTCGCCCTGCGGCGGGCGCCGGACGCGCCGGTGGGCCCGCGCGAACATCGCGCGGGCCCACCTCATGCACGTGATGCGATAACCCCTACGCCCAGGTGATCAGGCGCTTCGGCTGTTCCAGGATCGCGGCGACGTCGGCCAGCACCTTGGAGCCGAGCTCGCCGTCGACCAGACGGTGGTCGAACGACAGGGCCAGCGTGGTGACCTGACGCGGCTTCACCTTGCCCTTGTGCACCCACGGCTGGAGCTTGATCGCACCGACCGCGAGGATCGCGGACTCGCCCGGGTTCAGGATCGGGGTGCCCGTGTCGACGCCGAAGACGCCGACGTTGGTGATCGTCACCGTGCCGCCCGCCATCGCGGCCGGGGAGGTCTTGCCGTCCCGGGCCGTGGAGACCAGCTCGCCCAGGGCCGCCGCGAGCTGCGGCAGCGTCATGTCGTGCGCGTCCTTGATGTTCGGCACGATCAGACCGCGCGGGGTCGCCGCGGCGATGCCCAGGTTCACGTAGTGCTTCTGGACGATCTCCTGGTTGGCCTCGTCCCAGGCGGCGTTGACGTCCGGGTTCCGCTTGATCGCGACGAGGAGGGCCTTGGCGATGATCAGGAGCGGGTTGACCCGCACCCCCGCCATGTCCTTGTCCTCCTTGAGCTCCGCGACCAGCTTCATCGTGCGCGTCACGTCGACGGTCACGAACTCGGTGACGTGCGGGGCCTTGAAGGCGCTGTCGACCATCGCCTGGGCGATGGCCTTCCGCACGCCCTTGACCGGGATGCGGGTCTCCCGCGCGCCCGCGACGGCCTCGGCGGCCGGGGCCTCGGGGACGGGCACGGGAGCGGACACGGCGGCGGGAGCGGCCGGGGCCTGGGCGGGGACGGAAGGCTGCGCGGGCACGGGCGCCGCCGCGGCGTGCACGTCCTCGCGGGTGATGATCCCGTCCTTGCCGGTCGGGACGACCTGCGCCAGGTCGATGCCCAGGTCCTTGGCCAGCTTGCGCACCGGCGGCTTGGCCAGCGGACGGCTCTTCGGAGCCGCGAGCACGGCGCCGTGGCCGTTCATCTCGCCCTGGATCGCAGCGGCGGCAGCCGGCACGGAGACGGCCGTGCCCTTGCGGGCGCGCCGCTTGGTCGAGCTCTCGGAGACGCCGTAGCCCACCAGGACCGGCTGGCGGCCCTTCGGAGCCTCGGGCTCCGGCTCGGCGGCGGCCGTCGGCGCGGGAGCCGCGGCCTCGGCCGGGGCCGGGGCCGCGTCATCGCTGCCCGGTGCCACGTCCACCGCGATGATCACCTGGCCGACGTCGACCGTCGTGCCCTCCGGGAAGCGCAGTTCGTGCACCACCCCGTCGAACGGGATCGGCAGCTCCACGGCCGCCTTCGCGGTCTCGACCTCGCACACGACCTGACCGTCGGTGACGGTGTCGCCGGGCTGGACGTACCACTTGAGGATCTCCGCCTCGGTGAGTCCCTCGCCCACGTCGGGCATCTTGAACTCACGGAAGCGAGCAGCGTTGGAAGTGTCGGTCATCGTTGTCACGTCCCAGTCCTCAGTACGCCAGCGAGCGGTCGACGGCGTCGAGCACCCGGTCGAGGCCCGGCAGGTACTCGTCCTCCAGCCGCGCTGGCGGGTACGGGGCGTGGTAGCCGCCGACCCTCAGCACCGGTGCCTCCAGGTGGTAGAAGCACCGCTCGGTGATCCGGGCGGCGATCTCCGCGCCGGAGCCGTAGAACACCGGTGCCTCGTGGACCACGACGAGCCGGCCGGTCTTCTCGACCGAGGTCTGGATGGTGTCGAAGTCGATCGGGGACATCGAGCGCAGGTCCAGGACCTCGATCGACTTGCCCTCCTCCTGGGCGGCCTCGGCCGCCGCCAGGCAGACCTTCACCATCGGGCCGTACGCGACGAGCGTGAGGTCGGTGCCGGTGCGGGCCACCGACGCCCTGTGCAGCGGACCGGGGATGCTGTCGGTCTCGACCTCGCCCTTGTCCCAGTAGCGGCGCTTCGGCTCGAAGAAGATGACCGGGTCGTCGCTCTGGACGGCCTGCTGCATCATCCAGTAGGCGTCGCTCGCGTTCGACGGCGAGACCACCTTCAGGCCCGCGACGTGCGCGAACAGCGCCTCGGGCGACTCGCTGTGGTGCTCGACGGCGCCGATGCCGCCGCCGTAGGGGATGCGGACGACGACGGGCAGCTTGACCTTGCCGAGCGCGCGGGCGTGCATCTTCGCGAGCTGGGTGACGATCTGGTCGTACGCGGGGAAGACGAAGCCGTCGAACTGGATCTCGACGACCGGCCGGTAACCGCGCAGGGCCAGGCCGATCGCCGTGCCGACGATGCCGGACTCGGCGAGCGGGGTGTCGATCACCCGGTCCTCGCCGAAGTCCTTCTGGAGCCCGTCGGTGATCCGGAAGACCCCGCCGAGCTTGCCGACGTCCTCGCCCATGACGAGAACCTTGGGGTCGGTGTCGAGAGCCTTGCGCAGCGACTCGTTGAGCGCCTTCGCGATGGACATCTTTTCCATGGCCATGGCTGCTTACTTGCCCTTCTCGGCTGAGTCGGCGAACGATGCCTGGTACGCGGCGAACTGGGCGCGTTCCTCGTCGACGAGCGGGTTGCCGTCGGCGTAGACGTGGTCGAAGACCGCCATCGGGTCCGGGTCGGGCATCGCCCGCACCGCTTCGCGCACCCGCTTGCCGAGGGTCTCGCTCTCCTCGTCCAGCGCGGTGAAGAACGCCTCGTCGGCGGCGCCCTGCTTCTCCAGGTACGCGCGCAGCCGCAGGATCGGGTCCTTCGCCTCCCAGGAGGCCCGCTCCTCGTCCGTCCGGTACTTCGTCGGGTCGTCGGAGGTGGTGTGCGCGCCCATCCGGTAGGTGAACGCCTCGACGAGGGTGGGCCCTTCACCCCTGCGGGCCCGCTCCAGCGCCGACCTGGTGACCGCCAGGCAGGCGAGTACGTCGTTGCCGTCGACCCGGACACCGGGGAAGCCGAAGCCCTGCGCGCGCTGGTAGAGCGGGACGCGGGTCTGCTTCTCGGTCGGCTCGGAGATCGCCCACTGGTTGTTCTGGCAGAAGAAGACGACCGGGGCGTTGTAGACCGCGGAGAAGGTGAACGACTCGGCCACGTCGCCCTGGCTGGAGGCGCCGTCGCCGAAGTACGCGATCACGGCCGAGTCCGCGCCGTCCTTGGCGACGCCCATGGCGTAGCCGGTGGCGTGCAGGGTCTGCGAACCGATGACGATCGTGTACAGGTGGAAGTTGTTGCTGTTCGGGTCCCAGCCGCCGTGGTTCACGCCGCGGAACATTCCGAGCAGGTTGGTCGGGTCGACCCCCCGGCACCAGGCGACGCCGTGCTCCCGGTACGTCGGGAAGACGTAGTCGTCGTCGCGCAGGGCCCGGCCGGAGCCGATCTGGGCGGCCTCCTGGCCGAGCAGCGAGGCCCACAGGCCCAGCTCGCCCTGGCGCTGCAGCGCGGTGGCCTCGGCGTCGAAGCGGCGGGTCAGGACCATGTCCCGGTACAGACCGCGCAGCTCGTCGTCGGTCAGGTCGATCGAGTAGTCCGGGTGCTCGACGCGCTCCCCCTCGGGCGTCAGCAGCTGGACGAGCTCGGGCTCGGAACGCTGCGGCGCCTTCGCGGACGCCCGCGCGGGCGTTTTCGCAGCAGTCTTCTTCGCCGTCGTCTTCGCAGGCGCCTTCGCGGACTTCTTCGCGGGCGTCCGCGCCGTCGTCTTCGCAGGCGTATCGGCGGACGTCTTCGCGGTCGTCTTCACGGCGCTGGTCCTGCTGCTGCGTCGCGGTTTGCGCGCGGCAGTGCTCTCCACGGTCACGTGCGTGCTCCTCCGTCGGTCCGGCCCCCGGGGTCTGCCGGGAAGCCAGTGCGGCTCGCCTGCGTCCGTACCCGTGCACGGGGTGGGTGCCGCTCGGTTCGGGAACAGGCGTGACAGGTGCCCCGGCGAGCGCCCTGTCAAAAGCACGTTACCCAGTACGCCGCATAACTGCGAAACCCTCTCTGACCTGCGATTTTGCTTGGATTTCCAAGTAAATCGAAAAAGTCGGGAACTCTCGCTGGTCACAGCACTGTTAACGGCCCCGCAGGTCACCGGAACAACCGCACGTTATCCCGCCGTTCGGCGGCAGGGAAGAGGTGAGTGTGTGAGACTGCATTTTGTGCGCGAACAAGGAAAAATCACCGTTTTCCTGCTGGACGACCACGAAGTCGTCCGGCGCGGAGTCCATGAATTGCTCTCGGTCGAGGACGACATCGAGGTGGTCGGCGAGGCCGGCACGGCGGCGGACGCGCTGGTGCGCATCCCGGCGACCCGGCCGGACGTGGCGGTGCTCGACGTCCGGCTGCCGGACGGGAGCGGGGTGGAGGTGTGCCGGGAGATCCGGTCCCAGGACGAGAACATCAAGTGCCTGATGCTCACCTCGTACGCCGACGACGAGGCCCTGTTCGACGCGATCATGGCGGGCGCCTCGGGGTACGTGCTGAAGGCGATCCGGGGCAACGAGCTGCTGAACGCGGTACGGGACGTGGCGGCCGGGAAGTCGCTGCTGGACCCGGTGGCGACCGCCCGGGTCCTGGAGCGGCTGCGCAACGGGAAGAAGGGCCGGGACGACGACAAGCTCGCCTCCCTGACCGACCAGGAGCGCAAGATCCTCGACCTGATCGGCGAGGGGCTGACGAACCGGGTGATCGGCGAACGGCTGCACCTCGCCGAGAAGACGATCAAGAACTATGTCTCCAGCCTGCTCTCCAAGCTCGGCATGGAGCGGCGCTCGCAGGCCGCAGCGTACGTGGCCAGGCTGCAGGCGCAGAAGCGCTGAGCGGGGCAGGGGACGAGCGGGCGCGGGGCGGGACTTTGGTCCCGGTTCAACCGGGGCCGCAGCCTCTTCTCGGGGTCCCGTCCGGTGACGGAGAGTGGGGGCCATGTCCTCCGAGGAACTCCAGGCGATCGAACTGCTCGGTCGCGTCCCGTACGGCCGACTGGCCACGAGCATGCGGGCCCTTCCGTTTCTGGCGGTGGCCCGCCACGTCGTGATCGACGGCCGGGTGCTCCTGCGGCTGCACAGCGGCTTCCGCTACCACGCCTCCTGCGACGGGACGGTCGTGGCGTACGGCGCGGACAACTTCAACGCGGTGGCCCCGGGAGCGGAAGCCGTCCTCCCGGAGGCGGGGACCGCCCTCCCGGAGACGGGCAGCGCTCTTCCGAGTGCGGGCGGCGAAGGGGCGGCGGGCGGCAAAGGAATGGTGGGCGACGGCGGCCTGTGGGCCGTGCAGTTCACCGGCCCCGCCCAGGTCGTGCACCCGACGTCCGAGGAACGGGAACTCTTCGGCAGGGCCCCGGCCCGGGTGAACGGGGAGCCCTTCACCCCGGCGTACCTCAGGATCGCCCCGCACTTCGTCTCGGTGCACACTCTGGACTTTCACGCAAGTGAACCAAAGGAACACGTAGCGTGATCTAACATTTGGTAAGTGCCTCGCTCATCTGTAACCCTTTCCTCCGCTCCACCGGTCGGCGAGCTGCCGTGCCCGTCCACGTCCCACCGACCGGGGCGCCCGGTCCCCCCGGTGGACGAGGTACTGCGCCGATACCCGGACGCGGGCGAGGCTCTGACCTGCAAACCTGTCACCCAGGGCCTGCTCAACCACGGCTACCGCGTCTCCACCACCCGCGGCTCCTTCTTCCTCAAGCACCACCTCGACGACTCCACCGGCGACCGCGCCACGATCGTCCGCCAGCACCGCGCCACCCAGCGCCTGCAGTCGCTCGGCGTGCCCGTGGCCCCGCCCGTGGCGGACACCGAGGGCGAAACGGTCACGGAGATCGGCGGCCGGTGCTACGCCCTGCACCCCTGGGTGGACGGCCTGCACCGGGCGGGCGACCAGCTCACCACCGCCCAGTCGAAGCGGCTCGGTTCCCTGCTCGGAACCGTGCACACCGGGCTCGAACAGGTCATGGCGGAGGGCGTCGGCCCCGTGCCCCGGACCGGCGGCCACCACAGCCCCGACCCCGTCGACACGTTCGCGCTGATCGACGAGTTGCTGGCCGCCGCGCGCCGGCGCCGCCCCCGGGACGCCTTCGACGAACTGGCCGAACACCGCCTCCTGGAGCGGCGCGTCCTGCTGGAGCAGCACGCCGACCGCAGACCACCCACGCCCGACGTCCCGGCGACGGGCTGGGTGCACGGCGACTTCCACCCGTTGAACGTCCTGTACCGGGACGCCGACCCGGTCGCGATCCTCGACTGGGACCGGCTGGGCATCCAGCCGCGCGCGGAGGAGGCGGTGCGGGCGGCGGCGATCTTCTTCGTGCTCCCGGCCGGACGGCTGGAGCTGGAGAAGGTGCGGGCGTACGCGCGGGCCTACCGGCGGGCGGCCGGGGCCGGGGCGGCGGAACTGGCCGCCGCGGTGCACCGGGTGTGGTGGGAGCGGCTCAACGACTTCTGGATACTGCGATGGCGGTACTGCCTGCACGACCGGAGGGCCGACCCGCAGTTCCCCGCGGTGTCGGCCCTGGCGGTCTGGTGGACGCGCGAGTACGAAGCGGTGCGCGAGGCGTTCACGGCGTGAGCCCGGGGCCGTCGGGCCACGGGCCCTGGCACGAATTCGGATTCGGGCGCGGGTTCGGATTCGGGTGCGGGCCGGAACCGGAGCAACCGGCCGACACGGGACCCGGGCCGGACCGGGCCGGCACCGGAGAACGGCCCCGGCCCCGTCACGGGGTGGCGCCCGCAGCGGCCCCTGCCGCCGCCGACGAACCGGCGGTGGCGCCCGTGGTCGTCCCGGTGGAATCGCCGGTGCCGCCGTTGTCGGTCCCCGTGCCGCCGTTGTCCGTGCCCGTGCCGCCGTTGTCCGTGCCGGTACCGCCGTTGTCGGTCCCCGTGCCGCCGTTGTCCGTGCCGGTGCCGCCGTTGTCGGTCCCCGTGCCGCCGTTGTCCGTGCCCGTGCCCGGCGTGGTCGGTCCCGTGCTCGGCGGCTGGTACGTCTGGCTCGGGGTGGTGGACGGGGAGTAGGGCCGCGACGGGGGCTGCTCCTGCTGGTTGCCGGTGGAGTTCTCCGGCAGCTGGTTCTGCTCGCTCTGCCCGTCGCTCGGCTCGGTGGAGTTGTCCGACGGGGACGGCGAATCGGAGGTCGTCACCGGGGGCTTCTTCTGCTTCGTGCTGCCGTCGTCCGCCGCATTGACCGCGATGGCGACGCCCGCGCTGATCGCGATCAGCGCGAGCACGACGAAGAGCCACAGCTTGCCGCGCCCGCCACCGGCACTGCGCTGACCGCCCTCGTAACCGCCGTCGTCGGGGTTCATCGGAGGCAGGATCGGGCTCTGCGAGGTGTCCCCGTGCGGCGGGTGGCCCATCGCCATCGTGCCCCCGGTGAGGCCCGCGGGCGGGGTGTGGGCGCCCTCGTGCATCACGACCGGGCCGGTGTTCCAGGTGTGCGTGTGGCCGCCCTGCACCTGGAGCATCTGCAGGCCGTACTGGACGAGGCCGCGCATCTCCTCGGCGCTCTGGAACCGGTCGTCCGGGTCCTTCGCGAGCGAGCGCATGACCAGCCCGTCCAGCTCCGGCGGCACCGCGGACAGCACCTCGGACGGCGGCACCGGGATGTCCTGGACGTGCTGGTACACGACGGAGAGCGGCGTCTCGCCCGTGAAGGGGGGCCGCAGGGCCAGGAGCTCGTACAGCAGACAGCCGGTGGCGTAGAGGTCGGAACGGTGGTCGACGGCCTTGCCGAGGGCCTGCTCGGGCGAGAGGTACTGCGGCGTGCCCATGACCATGCCGGTCTGGGTCATCGTCGACTGCGCGCCGTGCAGGGCCCGCGCGATGCCGAAGTCCATCACCTTGACCGCGCCCGAGTTGGTGATGATCACGTTGGCGGGCTTGATGTCACGGTGGACGATGCCGTGCTGGTGCGAGTACGCGAGCGCCTCCAGCACCCCCGAGACGATGATCAGCGCCTGCTCGGGCGGCGGCGCCTCGGCGCTGATCAGCAGATCGCGGATGGTGCGGCCCTCGACGAGCTCCATCACGATGTAGGGGACGGTCTGCCCGCCCACCACGTCCTCGCCGGAGTCGTACACGGCGACGATCGCATGGTGGTTCAGGCCCGCCACGGACTGCGCCTCGCGCGTGAACCGGGCCTTGGAGACCGGGTCCTCCGCGAGGTCGGAGCGCAGAAGCTTGACCGCGACCGTGCGTCCGAGCCTGACGTCCTCGGCCGCGAAGACCTCCGCCATGCCGCCCCGGCCGAGGCGATGTGTCATCCGGTAACGGCCGTCACCGACGACACCGCCGATGCCCCAGGAGTCGGTGCCATCCGAAACTCCGCCGCCGTTTGCTTCGGAATCGGGTGCCATCAGTCCTCGCCGTCGTATCTGTCCGCGCGTCCGCGGGTGCTCACGGTGCCTAGCTGCATTGCCACGCCACGCTACAGCCTCCACCGGACACCTCGTGGCCGACAGGGGACGGTCATCCGACCGCCCGGCGCGCCTTCCGCGCAAATTCCATGCCGTTCCTGTAACGCTTCCGAGACGCTTCTTGTGCGTAGGGTCACGGAACGGGCACCTGGCTTGACGTGTCGTACCCCTGGGGCAGACTTGGCGCGTAAATAGGGATGATCGCGTCAGTCGCGCCGAGGGGGAAGCAAGTCATGAGCCAGGACGGCGCACACGGCGCTCAGGGTCGCTATGCGGGCGGTTCGGTCGCCGGCGGGCGCTACCAGCTTCGCGATTTGCTCGGCGAAGGCGGTATGGCGTCCGTATATCTGGCGTACGACACCGCACTGGACCGCCAGGTCGCGATCAAGACCCTGCACACGGAACTGGGCCGCGAACAGTCCTTCCGTGAACGCTTCCGGCGCGAGGCCCAGGCTGTCGCAAAACTGCAGCACACCAACATCGTCTCGGTCTTCGACACCGGCGAGGACGAGCTCGGCGGCGCGCTGATGCCGTACATCGTCATGGAGTACGTGGAGGGGCAGCCGCTCGGCTCCGTGCTCCACGCGGACATCCAGAACCACGGCGCGATGCCGGCCGACCGGGCGCTGAAGGTGACGTCCGACGTCCTGGCCGCGCTGGACACCAGCCACGAGATGGGCCTGGTCCACCGCGACATCAAGCCCGGCAACGTGATGGTGACCAAGCGCGGCGTCGTGAAGGTCATGGACTTCGGCATCGCCCGCGCCATGCAGTCGGGCGTCACGTCGATGACGCAGACCGGCATGGTCGTCGGCACCCCGCAGTACCTCTCCCCCGAGCAGGCCCTGGGCCGCGGCGTGGACGCCCGCTCCGACCTGTACTCGGTCGGCATCATGCTGTTCCAGCTGCTGACCGGGCGGCTCCCCTTCGACGCGGACTCGCCGCTCGCCATCGCGTACGCGCACGTCCAGGAGGAGCCGGTCGCGCCCTCCACGATCAACCGGTCGGTCACCCCGGCGATGGACGCGCTGGTCGCCCGCGCCCTGAAGAAGAACCCGAACGAGCGCTTCCCGAGCGCGGCGGCGATGCAGGACGAGATCGCCCGCGTGCTGAACGCGGGCGGTACGGCGGGCGCACCGATGATCGTCGCGGGCGGCGGCGCCCCGGTGAACAGCGGTTCGGGCGTCGGCTCGGCGGTCTTCCCGCCGGTCGACCAGTCCGGCGCCACGCCCCAGGGCGTCCAGACCCCGTACCAGCCGGGCCCGTACCAGTCGGGCCCCTACGGCCCGACCGCCCCGGCCCCCACCCCGGCCCCGTCCTACGGCTACCCGCAGTCGGCCCAGCCGTACCAGGCCCAGGCACCGGCGCACCAGACCCCGCCGCCCTACACGATCTCCCCGCAGACCCAGTCGCAGTCCCAGTCCGGTTCGGGCGGCAGCGGCTCCAAGCGGAACATGCCGGTGATCGTGGGCGCGATCGTGGTCTCGCTGGTCGCGATCGGCGGGCTGATCACGGTGCTCTCGCTGCAGGGCAACGACAAGAACGACCCCACCGCGAACGAGTCCCCGGCCGCGAGCGAGCACAAGCCGCCGGAGCGGAACCGGACGATGGACACCGAGGACTGCACGGACGCCATGGAGGACAACGACGACCCGAACAAGGTCGACGCTCCCAGCTTCCTGTACAAGGACATCCTCTCCGCACGGTCCTGCGCGGACGCGGCCGGCTGGACCATCAAGGTGATCAAGGAGCCGGGGAACGCCTACGCGGAGGACCAGGTCGTCAACCAGTTCCCGTCATCGGGCACCGCCGTGCCGAAGAGAGGCGCCCACTTCGAACTGCGCGTCGCGACGGGCGACCCGGCCTGAGCCGGGCCCGAACAGGTCCGCAACCGCTGGCCCCGGCTGCAGCGGACCGTTCCACCGAGGCAGCCGCATAAAGCAGCCGTACGAGGCAGCCGCATGAGACAGATACACCCAAAATGCCGGACATGACGCCACATGTGACGCTGTGCCCATGTCTCCAGGACTTCTGCCTTCGGGATTTCCGCCCTCGGGATTTCTGCCTTCGCACCCCACGAGATGCGTGGCCTGCCTGGTGCTGACGGCCGGCGCGGCTCTGGGGACCGCAGTGGGCGAAGTACGGGCCGATCAGCACATACCCGCCCTGCCCCCGGGACCGTTCAGCGCACCGGCCGCGTCGGCCGGGCCTTCCGTCCTGCCTTCCGGTGTGCCCGGTGCCGAACCGTCGAGCGAGGGGGCCGGCGGGGAGTCCGGCGAGGGGGCCGATGAGGGGGCCGCCACTCCTTCGGGCGCATCCTCCGGTCCGGCGGTGTCCGTTTCCCCCGACGGCGGGTCGGCCGCACCCGCGCCTCCAGGGGCCCCGGCATCCGACTCCCCCTCCGGTCCGGCGTCGCCCGCCAAGCCCCCCTCTTCCTCGACTTCCTCCGCCCCGCCCTCCGGGACCGCCTCCGGGGACGCCTCCGGGGACGCCTCCGGGACCGCCTCCGAGGACGGCCCCGGCAAGAGGCCCCCGCGCCCCGAAGCGCAGTCCCCGCTGGCCGGGCGCGAGGCCGGGGAGGGGCGGCTGCGGCCCGGACGGCAGTTCTCGCCGGGGGAGATCGCGCACGCGGACAGCCTGCTCGATCCGCCCGAGGAACAGCCCCCGGCGACCGCTCCGGGGCCGATACCCGTCGCCACCCCCGAGGAGATCTCCCCCACCGGCCCGGAGCGACTCCCGCAGCAGGCCCTGGACACACCGACCGTGAGCCGGGTGAAACGGGTGTCGCTCGGCGCGGGCATAGCCCTGATAGGGCTGGGACTGGGCTTCCTGGCGTTCCGCATGCGCAGCTCGAACTGAACCCCCTCCAAGCCTCCCGATCGACTTCGGGCCTCCCCACCGAGGCTTGCATCAAACAACATACTCGGTATACATACTGAGTATGTCGATCCGCCACGGGCTGCTGGCCCTCCTGGAGCGAGGCCCCCGCTACGGCTCCCAGCTCCGCACCGAATTCGAATCGCGCACCGGCTCCACCTGGCCGCTCAACGTCGGTCAGGTGTACACGACGCTGAGCCGGCTGGAGCGGGACGGCCTGGTCGTCCAGGACGACGAGGACGAACAGGGACACGCCCTCTACGCGATCACCGACGATGGACGCCACGAACTGCGGAACTGGTTCGAGACGCCCGTCGACCGCAGCAACCCGCCCCGGGACGAGCTGGCCATCAAGCTCGCGATGGCGGTCGGGGCGCCCGGTGTGGACATCCGCGCCGTCATCCAGTCCCAGCGCCGCCACACCCTGAAGGCGATGCAGGACTACACCCGGCTCAAGGCCCAGTCGCTCAACTCCGTCCCGGCCAACCGCGACGAGGTCGCCTGGCTGCTCGTACTGGAACAGATGATCTTCCAGGCGGAGGCCGAGGCCCGCTGGCTGGACCACTGCGAGACCCGGCTGGTCCGGCTCGCCGAGGCCGCCGCCACGGAACCGGAGCCCGAGGTCCGTACACGCGGTCGCGCCGTGCCCCGTACCGCCCGCCCGCGCAGCCGCCACTGAAACGGACCACGCGTCGCGGACCACGCGTCGCGGACCACGAACCACGAACCGGACGCCACGAACCACGGGCCACGCGCCGCGCCCCGCGCCGCACCGGCCCCGCACCGCGCGTCGCAGATCCCGCGTCGCAAACCGCGTGCCGCAGGTCACACGGCACGCTCGCCCGGCCGTCGGCCGCGGCCCGTCATCACACAGCCGTTCCCAGGGGGGAATCGCCCACCATGTCCTCGCACGTCCCGTCCCGATCCGCAGCACCTGCCGGTTCACAGCCGCCGGTCGACGCACCAGTGCTCGAACTGCGGGCGCTCACCCGCACCCACGGCTCCGGCATTGCCGAGGTGCACGCCCTGCGCGGCGTCGACCTCCGGGTGCACGCCGGTGAACTCGTCGCCGTGATGGGGCCCTCGGGCTCCGGCAAGTCGACCCTGCTGACCATCGCGGGCGGCCTCGACGCCCCGACCAGCGGCCAGGTGATCATCGAGGGCCAGGACGTGGCCGGCCTCGGCCGCAAGGGCATCGCCGCCCTGCGCCGCCGCAGCGTCGGCTACGTCTTCCAGGACTACAACCTCATCCCCGCCCTCACTGCGGCCGAGAACATCGCCCTGCCGCGCGAACTCGACGGCGTCTCCGTGCGCAAGGCCCGCAAGGAGGCGCGGGCGGCGCTGGAGGAGATGGGGCTCGCGGAGATCGCCGAGCGGTTCCCGGACGAGATGTCCGGCGGCCAGCAGCAGCGGGTCGCGATCGCCCGTGCGCTGGTGGGGGACCGGCGCCTGGTGCTCGCCGACGAACCGACCGGGGCCCTCGACTCCGAGACCGGCGAGGCGGTGCTCGCCCTGCTGCGCAACCGCTGCGACCGGGGCGCCGCCGGTGTGATGGTGACCCACGAGCCGCGGTACGCGGCCTGGGCCGACCGGGTCGTGTTCCTCCGGGACGGATCGATCATCGACCAGTCGCTCACCTCCGACGCCGACTCACTGCTCACCATCGGTACCACCGGGACCGCAGACCCCGTGGGCACGACAGGCCCCACAGGAACCACGGGCACCACCGGAATCACCGGGACCGCCGAGTGAGCGTCTTCACGGGCTGGCGCGCGGCCCTCCGAATAGCCCGGCGCGACGCGCTGCGGTCCAAGGGCCGCAGCGCGCTGGTGGTCGCGATGATCGCCGTACCGGTACTCGGCGTCACCGCGCTCGACGTGACGTACCGCAGCGTGGCCCCGACCCCGGCCGAACGGCTGACGGCCGCCATGGGCGCCTCCGACGCCCTCTTCAGCGACCAGCACACCGGCGGCCCCATCGAGCAACTGCCCAACGGCAACACGTACGAGTCGGTCAACGAGGACACGACACCGGCCGAAGGCACTGCCGGAGACGCTGCCGAAGGCGCACCGGAGCCCGACATCAGCACCACGTTCCCCAAGGGCTCGCGGGCGATCAGCATCCAGTCCGTACCGGCGGACGTCACCACCGGGTACGGCATCACCAGCACCGACATCTATGAGGTCCGGACGTCGGACGGGCTGGTCCGCGGCATGGTCGACCTCGTACGCGGCTCCCACCCGCGCGGCACGGGCGAGATGGCCGCCACCGAGCCGTTCCTGAAGTCGGCCGGGCTGGACGTCGGCTCGACCACCACCGTGCGCAACTCCGGCAGGAAGTACCGGATCACCGGCGTGGTCGAGCAGCCGGACGCCCTGAAGACCGAGGCGCTGTACGTCGTTCCCGGAGCGGTCATCGCCCCGTGGAAGGCCGCGGCCGAACACGACAAGAAGGTGCTTCCGCCGAACGCACGCTCCAAGGAATGGCTGGTCAAGGGCCCCGAAGGGGCGGGAGTGACCTGGCCGGACATCATGCGGGCCAACAGGTCGGGCGTCCTCGTCAAGTCCCGTCAGGTCGTGCTCGACCCGCCGCCGGACTCCGAGGTCCCGCTGGCCGGGAAGTACGGCTCGTACGAAAGCAGCTCCGGGGAACTGAGCGTGGCGCTCGTCACCGTGGTCGCCATGGCGGTCCTGGAGATCGTGCTGCTCGCCGGACCGGCCTTCGCGGTCGGGGCGCGCCGCTCCCGCCGTCAGCTCGGCCTCCTCGGCACCTGCGGCGGGGACCGACGCCATGTCCGGGCCGTGGTGCTCGGCGGCGGGATCGTGCTCGGCGGGATCGGGGCGGTGACCGGTGTGGTGGCCGGGATCGGGCTCACCGCGGTGTTCCGCCCGATGATCGAGAAGGGAGTCGGACACCGCTTCGTCTCCCTCGACCTGCGGCTGGCGGAGCTGCTCGGCATCGCGGCGATCGGCCTGGTCACCGGCCTCCTGGCGGCGTTCGCCCCGGCGATCGTGGCGGGCCGGCAGTCCGTGCTCGAATCGCTCACCGGCCGTCGCGGCGTCCGCCGCTCCTCCCGGGTCCTGCCGGTCCTGGGCTGCTGCGTCCTGGTCATCGGTACCGCCATCGCCGTCTTCGGCGGCACCATCGGCAAACCGGCACTGGTCTCCGGCGGCTCGGTGGTCGCCGAGCTCGGGCTGCTCGCCTGCATCCCGGTGCTCGTCGGCCTCCTCGGCAGGCTCGGCCGCAGGCTGCCGCTCTCGCCCCGGATGGCGCTGCGCGACGCGGCCCGCAACCGCGGTCGTACGGCTCCGGCGGTCGCGGCCGTGATGGCGGCCGTCGCGGGTTCGGTGGCCATCGCCACGTACATGTCCAGCTCCATGGCCGAGGTCGAGTTCGGCCACGTCCCCTCGACGACGGAGGGCACCGTCGTCCTCTCTTCCGCCTACTCCGCCGAGGCCGAGGTCTCCGAGCGGCTCCCGCAGGCCCGGATCGCCGTCGAACGGAACATGGCCGTCACCGGCAGGCGCGCCGACTACCGGCGGGTCTGGGCGGGCAGCGACTGCAACTTCTACGGCACCGAGGAGAACGGCTGCGGCTCGCTCGAACTGATCGTGCCCACCGGCAGGGACCACACCTGCCCGCTCACCGGCAAGGGCGCCAAGGAACTCGCCGCCCGGCTCTCCGCCGACGAGCACAAGAAGCTGATGCACTCCCCGGCCTGCCTGACCCGCACCATGCACTCGGGCCTCTTCAACTCCGACATGAGCAACATCGTCGTCGCGGACGAGGCCCTGCTCGACGTCTACGCGAAGTTCGACGACCCCGCCGCCGCCAAGGCCCTGGCGGCGGGCACCCCGGTGCTGCTCAACGAGGCGTACGCGAAGAACGGCGAGGTCACCCTCAAGGCGGTCCACCGGTACAGCGAGAAGGACAGGAAGAACCGGGCGCAGCACCCGGGCGGGCCGCGGACCACCACGGAAAAGCTGAAGGTGTACGTAGCCCCCGCGAAGTACGCGGCCACCCCCGGGGTCAACATGGTCATGCCGCAGAAGACCGCGGAACGGCTCGGCCTGCACACCGTGCCCGCCGGAAGCGTGTACACCGCCGCCCACCTGCCGACGGGCGCCGAGAACCAGCGGACGCGCGCCGCGATCGACCAGGCCGGCGGCGGCATCTGGGTACAGGCCGAGTCGGGCCCCCTCCACCAGGAGGACGCCATGCTGCTGATCCTCACGCTGTTCGCCGGGGTGGTCACCCTGGGCGCCGCGTCGATCACGACGGGCCTCGCCAAGGCGGATGCCGAAGCCGACCTCGACACGCTCAGCGCGGTGGGAGCACCCCCGGGCGTGCGGCGGAAGCTGTCCGGCTTCCAGTGCATGGTGGTGGCGCTCACGGGGGTGGTGCTCGGCACGCTGGCGGGTCTGGTGCCCGCGGTGGCTCTGCGGCTCGTCGACCTGCGCGAGGCGTTGAAGGTGATGCGCGTGGAGCCCATGGAGTCGGCCTACACACCGATCGTGCTGCCCTGGGGCACCCTCGGCCTGCTCGTCGTCGGGGTTCCGCTGCTGGCCTGGCTGCTCGCGACGGTGTTCACCCGCTCGCGCCTCGCTCCGGCCCGGCGGGCCGGGTGAGAACGAGCGATGAGGCGGGAGAACGAGCGGTGACACGGGAGGACGAGCGGTGACGCGGGTGTCGAGGGGGCGGCGTCCCGAGCGCTGAAGCGGCGTCGGCGCAGGCCGGAGAGGCGGTGACACGAATGGCCGTCGGGTGACGGCGCGAACGGCCGACCCGGTGCCCCCGTGAAGGGTGGATCAACCCTTCACGGGGGCACCAAGGTGTTGTGCGGCAGGTGTGCGAGACAATGTCGCCATGGAAATGCCGAGGAATGAACGGTCGCAGGAGCACCCCCAAGTCCTCGTGGTGGGACAGGACGGCATGGCGATCGGCGGCGGTGGCACTGACGACGAATCGCGTGAGGTCCCGGTGACGGAGATGGTCGAACAGCCCGCGAAGGTCATGCGCATCGGCAGCATGATCAAGCAGCTCCTGGAGGAGGTCAGGGCGGCTCCTCTCGACGAGGCGAGCCGGGTCCGGCTCAAGGAGATCCACGCCAGCTCCGTGAAGGAGTTGGAGGACGGACTCGCGCCGGAGCTGGTGGAGGAGCTGGAGCGGCTCTCCCTGCCGTTCACGGATGAGTCCGTGCCCTCCGAGGCGGAGCTCCGGATCGCCCAGGCCCAGCTGGTCGGCTGGCTGGAGGGCCTGTTCCACGGCATCCAGACTGCGCTGTTCGCCCAGCAGATGGCGGCGCGGGCCCAGCTGGAGCAGATGCGCCGCGCCCTTCCGCCGGGCAGCATTCACGAGGACGAGGACGGCAGCGGGGACCCGCACGGCGCCCTGCGATCGGGCCCGTACCTCTGATCCCCGGCCTCTGACCGCTGCCCTCCGCCCCCGGGCCGGACGCGGAACCGCTGCCTCCCGACCCACAGCCCCACAGTCCCGCCCGACAGCAGGGCAACGCAACACCGCCGAGGCCCGGCGCACCTGGTCCACGACCTGCGCGCCGGGCCTCGGCGGTGGATCGGCCGGGCCCCGGTCCGGGGAGCAGTCGGCGCCGGTCCGGGGATCAGTAATGCCTCGCCCCGGGAATCGGCCGGGCTCCAGTCCGGGGATCAGCCCGCGGGCGCCCTCAGCAGTACCTTTCCGACGTGGGCGCTGGACTCCAGCACCCGGTGGGCCTCGGCGGCCTCCGGCATCGGCAGCGTGCGGTCCACGACCGGCCGGACGATGCCGTCGGCGATCAGCGGCCACACGTGCTCGCGCACCGCGGCGACGATGGCGGCCTTCTCGGCGAGCGGACGGCCGCGCAGCGAGGTCGCGGTGATGGCGGCCCGCTTGTTGAGCAGGGCGCCCAGGTTCAGCTCGCCCTTGAGGCCCCCCTGAAGGCCGATGACAGCCAGCCTGCCGTTGACGGCGAGCGCCTGCACGTTCCGGTCCAGGTACTTCGCGCCGACGATGTCGAGGATGACGTCCGCACCGGCCCCGTCCGTCGCCCTGCGCAGCTCCTCGACGAAGTCCTGCTCCCGGTAGTCGATCAGGATGTCGGCCCCCAGCTCCGCGCAGCGCGCCAGCTTCTCCGGCCCCCCGGCGGTCACCGCGACCCTGGCTCCCACGGCCTTGGCGAGCTGGATCGCCATCGTGCCGATTCCGCTGGACCCGCCGTGCACCAGCAGCGTCTCGCCGGGGCGCAGATGGGCCACCATGAAGACGTTCGACCAGACCGTGGCCGTCACCTCGGGCAGCGCCGCGGCCAGGACCGGGTCGACTCCGTCCGGTACGGGCAGCAGCTGCCCGGCGGGCACGGCCACCTTCTCCGCGTACCCGCCGCCCGCGAGCAGCGCGCAGACCTGGTCCCCGACCGCCCATCCGGTGACGCCGGGCCCGACCGCCGAGATGCGGCCCGCACACTCCAGGCCGGGGTACGGGGACGCGCCGGGCGGCGGGTTGTAGAAGCCCTGCCGTTGCAGCACGTCGGCACGGTTGACCGCGCTGGACACGACATCGACGAGGACTTCGCCCTCACCGGCCACCGGATCGGGCACCTCGGCCCACACGAGCGCCTCGGGGCCACCGGGTTCGGGGATCGTGATCGCATACATGGTCGCGAGGCTACTCCGTGACCCCGGACGCACCACGAAAACGAACCGCCCCGGCTACGACCGCGGCATGGCCGGGGGCTGGTTGTCCGGCGGTTCGTTCGTGGCGCGCACGATGGTGATCAAACGATCCGTCAACTGCAACGGGCTGGCCGCCGGATCGTCGTAACCGAGCAGCCGGTGCCCCCGCAGCACGCTGACCACCAGGTCGTCCGTCTCCCGGACGCTCTTGCCCACCTCGGCCTTTATCACCGGCCGTTCGACGAGATCGAGCCCGCTGCCCTGCTGGATCAGGTCCTCCATCACCGTGCCCGCGCTGGGGCTGAGCACCGAGAGGCCCAGCAGTCGGCCCGCCGCGCTGGCGCTGGTGATCACGGCGTCGGCCCCGGACTGCCGGAGCAACGGGGCGTTCTCCTCCTCGCGCACCGCGGCAACGATCTTCGCGCCGCGGTTGAGCTGCCGGGCCGTCAGCGCCACCAGCACCGCCGTGTCGTCGCGCTGGGTGGCGATGATGATCTGACGCGCCTTCTGGAGCTCCGCCCGCAGCAGGACCTCGCTGCGCGTCGCATCGCCGACCACCCCCACGAACCCTTCGGCATTGGCGATCTCGATCACCTTGGACGCCGGGTCGACGATGACGATCTGTTCCTTCTTCAGGCCGGTGGCACGCAGGGTCTGGATGGCCGAGCGGCCCTTCGTCCCGAAGCCGACGACGACGGTGTGGTCACGCAAGTTGGTTCTCCAACGCTTCAGCCGAAAGTCCTCCCGGGTCCGTTCCGTGAGGACCTCGAGAGTGGTGCCGACCAGGATGATCAGGAAGAGCACCCGCAGCGGTGTCACCAGCAGCACATTGGTGAGCCGGGCCCCGTCCGAGTACGGCGTGATGTCGCCGTAGCCGGTGGTGGAGAGCGTGACCGTCGCGTAGTACACCGCGTCCAGCAGATCGACCCGGTCGTCGGCGGCGTCGTGGTAGCCGCCGCGGTCCATCCAGACGATCAGCACGGTCACGGCGAGCACCATCAGCGCCATCATCAGCCGCTTGGCGACCTGCCGCGCCGGTCCGTCGACGACACGCCTCGGGAGAAGCACCCGTGTGGGCAGGGCCTGTTCGTCAGCACGCCTGGCCATCGCATCCTGGCCGGGAAGTTTCACGTGAAACGCCCTTCCGCCCATGGCAACGCCGAGGCCCACGGCAGGTCGAGGATCTCCACCTCGGTGCCGGACCGTACCCCGCCGGGTGGCACGACGGCCAGACCGTCGGCAGCAACGATCCCGCGGAGCATCGCCGGACCGCTGTAGTGCAGTGGTACGACGTACTCACCGCCGCTCCCGGTTCCCATGCCACCCCTGCCGTATCCGCCACCGATTTCCGAGCCGCCACCGTATCCGCTGCCTCTTCCGCCTGTGGAGCCGCGTCCGCCACCCGGTACGTCGGGGGAGCCGATGGTCGAGTTGGCGGTGGGGCCGGCGGCGAGGTTGGTGGCCGCCGCGGCAGGTCCTGCGGTCCGGCAGGCCACGGGCACGAGCCGGGTGTCGTACGGATGCCCCTGCACCTCGTCACGTACGACGGCCCGGCGCACCGGTTCCGGCATCCGGCCGGCCAGCCCGTGCAGCAGCGGCGCGGCGAGGGTGAGGAGCGCGGAGACGGCGGCCAGGGGATTGCCCGGCAGTCCGACGAGGTACGCCGCCCCCTCGCCGTCCCGCCGGCCGCCCGGCCGGTACTCCGGCCCCGCTGCCCCGAGCTCGGCAAGGAGCATGGGATGGCCGGGGCGGACGGCGACCCCGTCGACCAGCAGCTCGGCCCCGACCTCGGCAAGGACCGGGTGGACATGGTCGACCGGGCCCGCGGCCGTGCCCCCGGTGGTGATGACCAGATCGGCATCGGTGGTGGTCAGGGCATGTCGCAGGGCCGCTGCGTCGTCGCCGAGCCGCTGCGGGGCGGAGACCTCGGCGCCCAGCGCGCGCAGCCAGGGACCGATCATCGGGCCGAGCGCGTCACGGATCAGACCGCCGTGCGGCAGCCCCTCGGTCAGCAGTTCGTCACCGAGGACGAGGACGTCGACCCGAGGACGGGACGCCACGACGAGCGTGTCGTACCCGGCGGCCGCGGCCAGACCGAGAACGACGGGGGTCACCACGGCCCCGGCGGGCATGAGCCGGTCCCCGGAACAGCACTCCTGCCCGCGCGGCCTGATGTCCTGCCCGGGAACGACCGAACGCGTCGCGTGAAGCATCCCCTTGGCCTCGTCCACGCGCGCGTGTTCGCTACGGATCACGGCATTGGCGTTCGCCGGGACACGGGCACCGGTGGCGATCCTCACGGCATCCCCGTCGGGCAGCGGGGCGGGCACGCTCCGCCCGGCGAGAATGCCCAGCTCCCGGCTTGGGCCCGGCCCCGGCCCTGCTCCCGGACCGGCCTCTTCCCCGGCCCCGGGGGCTTCGCGGACGGTCCACGGCCCCGGCCCGGAAACGACCCAGCCGTCCATCGCGGAAGTGTCGAAGGAAGGCAGATCGGTGAGCGCGACGAGCGGCTCGGCGAGTACGTGGCCGAGTGCCTGGTCGAGCGCGAGCCGACCGGTCCGCGCAGCCGCCCCGCGCCCGGCCCGAGCCGCGATCGCACGCGCCTCCCGCCAGGGGGACGAGGCCTCCTCGTGCCGGTCGCGCCCGGGGGCTCGGCCGGTGCCCCCGTTCACCGGCCCCGACCCGGGCTGCCGGGACCCCGGCGTGCTCCGCTCCCCGGAGCGATCCCGGTCGGCAGAACACCCCTGACCCGGCCCCCGCCCCAGACCCGGTTCCGGATCCGGGCCCAAACCCAGCCCCGACGAATCCGACCGGCCCCGAAAGTCCGCCCCACTCGGCGAATCCGACCGGTTCGGGTAATCCGGCTGATCCCGGCAGCCCTGGTGTTCCATGAATCGTGAACCCGCGAGATCGAGGCGCTTCCCGGAGTGAGACCGGCCCATCGGGCGGGGTTCGTCGGCCGGCCGATGCCTGACCAGAGCAAGCGCCTCCTCAACAGCCCGTTCCTCCTCCGAAGCCGGGACGGAACCCGGCAACGGTTCGCCGGTCGAGCACGCATCGTTCACCGCCTCGGAACCCCCTGCCGCCCCACCACCCACCACAGCCCCGCCGCCCGTAACAGCCCCGAGGCCTGCCACCGCCCCGGCGTCCGCCGACGCGGTGCCCGCTGTGGGCCTGTGGGCACCGAGCCCGCTGTCGCGGGCCGTCATTGCGTCTCGTTCTCGTCCGCCCAGCGGCGGGCGAGCGCGGCGGCCTTCCGCGCGGCTTCGGCCACCGCCTCCACAGCACCGTCGCCGTCTCCGGCCCCGTCACGGCTCGCCTTCGCCGCCGCGTAGCCGACCAGGAAGGTCGTCAGCGGCGCGGCGGGCCGGGCGACGCCGTGGGCGGCGTCACGGGCGAGGTCGAGCAGGACATCGGTGTCGACGTCGAGTTCGATGCCGAGTTCGTCCTTGACCGCGGTGATCCATTCATCCAACACGACCCCATGCTCTCTGATGCGGGCCCGAGCCGACGCGATGTCCTTCCAGGTGTCGCAGTCGAAAGAGGCCAGGGGATCGGCCTCCACCCGGGCCAGGTCGAGTTCGTGCGTCAGCAGCCGCAGCGGGAGCCCGGACAGTCCCCCGTGCTCGGTGGCGAGCAGCGCGAGCTCGCGACGCAGCGGTTCGGCACCGTAGACGGCGACGAGCGGCTGGTCGCGCCCGTCCTGGTCGACGCACAGGGCACCCTCGCGCCGCCCGTCCTCCGCGGCCGCCAGCAGCGTTCCGACGGTGCTCGCCCCCAGGAAGGGCAAATCGGCGGAGAGTACGAGAACCCGCTCCGCCGTGGTCAGCCGCACCCCGGCGTCGAGCGCGGCCAACGGGCCGCCGCCCCGCGGCACTTCGCGCGTCCAGGTCACCGCGCGCACAGTGGGCCGGCGCCCGCCCACCACGACCGTCGTCGAGGCATCGGCACAGGCCGACAGCACCCGGTCGAGCAGTGCACGGCCACCGACCCGGATTCCCGGCTTGTCGGCGCCGCCGAGCCGCTCGGCGGCGCCTCCGGCAAGGACGATGGCGTCATACGCGGTCATGCGTCCGAGTATGCGGGCCGCGATCCCCCGACGTTGCATGCGGGTCACGGCCCCCGCGGTTGCACGCGGCCCCGCCCCCGACGTTCCTCCGTATCCGCGCTCCGGCGGATCCACCGGGGCGCGGACGCGGAGGAAACGGGGTCTCGCGGCTGGTTCCGCCTACAACGTGCGCAGCAGCACCGCCGGTTGTTCCACGCAGTCGGCCACGTAGCGCAGGAACCCGCCGGCCGTACCGCCGTCGCAGACCCGGTGGTCGAAGGTCAGCGAGAGCTGGACGACCTGGCGTACGGCCAGCTCGCCCTCGTGCACCCAGGGCTTGGGCACGATCCGGCCGACCCCCAGCATCGCCGCCTCGGGGTGGTTGATGATCGGGGTCGATCCGTCGACCCCGAACACTCCGTAGTTGTTCAGCGTGAACGTGCCGCCGGTCAGCTCCGCCGGGGCCAGCCGTCCGGTCCGCGCCGCCTCCGTCAGACGGGCGATCTCGGCCCCGATCGACTCCGCGTTCCGGTCCTGCGCGTTCCGCACGACGGGAACCACCAGCCCGCGATCGGTCTGGGCCGCGAACCCCAGGTGGACCTCCGGCAGCCGCACGATCTCCCGCGCCTCCAGGTCCACGGTGGAGTTGAGCTCGGGGAACCGGGCCAGCGCGGCGGTGCAGATGCGCGCCAGCAGGGCGAGTACGGACACCTTGGGCCCGGCGGCCGACCCACCGGCACCGTTCATCGCGGCTCTAGCCGCCATGAGTTCGGTGGCGTCGGCGTCGACCCAGCACGTGGCATCGGGGATCTCCCGCCGACTGCGCGCCAGCTTGTCGGCGACCGCGCCCCGCACCCCGCGCAACGGAATCCGTTCCGCGCCCGCGGTCACGGCCCCGCGCGTCGACGACAGCTGCGACGAGGGCTGTGACAACGAGGCGACCGGCTGCCCGGAAACCGCCCCGGACGCCGATGCCGCACCCGCCGCTGTCGTCGCCGTCCCCGTCGTCGGGACAGCTGCCGACAGAGGCGCCGTCGGCTCCTCCAGCATCCTGATCGCGGCCTCGACATCGGCCCGCAGGATCAGCCCGTCCGGCCCGGAACCCGCCAGTTTCCGCAGATCAAGGCCATGCCGCCGTGCCAGCTTCCGCACCGGAGGGGAGACGACGGCCACGGGCCCCCGCTCCGCAGCCGAAACCGGGGAGAGGGGCCCGGTCTGCGCCTGCGCGGACCGCGCCGCCATCGCTTCGGGACGGACCCGCCGACGGCGCGCCGTCGGTGCGCCCGTCCCGTACCCGACGAGCACATTGCCGGACGACTCCGCCGTACCGGAACCAGAACCGGAGCCGGAGCCGGAACCCGGGACCGCACCACCGCCGGAACCAGCACCGGGCCGAGAGCTGGAACCGGCCCCGGAACCGGCCTCCGAACCGACGTCGCGCCCCGCTCCTCGACCGCCGGCCGTCCCG
Organism: Streptomyces sp. NPDC001732; assembly: GCF_053596315.1. NCBI lineage: Bacteria > Bacillati > Actinomycetota > Actinomycetes > Kitasatosporales > Streptomycetaceae > Streptomyces > Streptomyces sp. NPDC001732. Next base: position 4,773 of record NZ_JBSFFY010000026.1, on the reverse strand, counting down.
CTCCCGCTGCTCCCGCCATTCCCGGCGGCACCAGTGCCGCCGGCAGTCCCCGTCTCCTGCGGCGACCCCACAGCCACCGTCAGCAACGGGGCCCCCACCGGAAGCTCGGATCCCTCTTCACCGAACCGCGCCGTGACCACACCCCCGTACGGGCACGGCACTTCCACCATCGCCTTGGCCGTCTCGACCTCGACGACCGGCTGGTCGATGGCGACGACATCGCCGACCTCCACCAGCCAGCGCACGATCTCCGCCTCGGTGAGACCCTCGCCGAGGTCCGGCAGCTTGAATTCGAGTACCTGGGCCATCAGTTCTCCGCCTCCCACTGCAGGCGGGCGACCGCGTCCAGCACCCGGTCCACGCCCGGGAGGTGGTGCCGCTCCTGCATCGGCGGCGGATACGGGATGTCGAACCCGGCGACGCGCAGCACCGGCGCCTCCAGATGGTGGAAGCAGCGCTCCGTGACCCGGGCCGCGATCTCCCCGCCCGGCCCGCCGAACCCGGAGGACTCGTGGACGACGACCGCACGCCCCGTACGCCGCACGGAAGCGGCGACGGTCTCGTCGTCGAACGGCACCAGGGAGCGCAGGTCGAGGACTTCGAGGTCCCAGCCCTCCTCGACAGCCGCTTCCGCGGCCTCCATGCAGACGGGCAGCGAAGGCCCGTACGTGATCAACGTGGCGCTGCGCCCGGTCCGGCGGACGACGGCCCGGCCGATCGGCTCCACGGCCACCGGCGCCTCGGGCGACCAGTCGGCCTTCGACCAGTAGAGCCGCTTCGGCTCCAGGAACACCACCGGGTCGTCGGACGCGATCGATGCCCTGAGCAGCCCGTACGCGTCCTCGACCGTGGCGGGCGTGACGACGTGGAGGCCGGGTGTCGCCATGTAGTAGGCCTCCGAGGAGTCGCTGTGGTGCTCCACCCCGCCGATCCCGCCGCCGTACGGCACCCGCACCGTGATCGGCAGCGGCATGGCGCCGGCCGTCCGGTTCCGCATCTTCGCGACATGGCTGATGAGCTGCTCGAAAGCCGGGTAGGCGAAGGCGTCGAACTGCATCTCCACCACGGGCCGCAGCCCGTACATCGCCATGCCGACCGCCGTACCGAGAATGCCCGCCTCGGCCAGCGGGGTGTCCGTGCAGCGGTCCTCGCCGAACTCCTTCGCCAGCCCGTCGGTGATCCGGAAGACCCCGCCGAGCGTGCCCACGTCCTCGCCGAGCACATGCACCGTCGGATCCTGCGCCATCGAGTCGCGCAGCGCCCGTCCGAGGGCCTGGGCCATCGTGGCGGGCTTGGCCTTCGCCGTCCGCTCCCCGGTGGCAGACGTCGCAGTCGTCATCGCCCTTCCTCCACGTCGTCGTGGCCGTGCTGGTCCTGCCCGGCTTCCAGCTCGACGCGCAACCGGGCGGCCTGCTCCCGGAGTTGCGCGGTCTGTTCCTCGTAGACATGGGCGAACAGGTCCATCGGCTCCAGCACCGGATCGGCGTTCATCCGCTCGCGCAGGGCAGCCGCCATCCGCTCCGCGGCCTCGCGCGCCTCCTCGATCCCCTCGTCGCCGAGCAGCCCCCGCCCGGTCAGTTCCCGTTCCAGAATCCGGATCGGGTCGTGCGCGCGCCACGTCTCCACCTCGCTGTCGACGCGGTAGCGCGTGGCGTCATCGGCGTTCGTATGGGCGTCCATGCGGTAGGTCACCGCCTCGACGAGTGTCGGGCCGTCCCCCCGCCGGGCCCGCGCCACCGCCTCGCCGAGCACCTGGTGCACGGCAGCCGCGTCGTTGCCGTCCACCAGACGGCCCGGCATCCCGTAACCCACGGCCTTGTGCGCCAGGGACGGTGCGGCGGTCTGCTTCGCCAGCGGTACGGAGATCGCGAAGCCGTTGTTCTGCACGAGAAAGACCACCGGGGCCCGCCAGACCGCGGCGAAGTTCAGCGCCTCGTGGAAATCGCCCTCACTGGTCCCGCCGTCGCCGACCATGGCCAGCGCGACCACGTCGTCGCCCTTGAGCCGGGCGGCGTGCGCCAGCCCGACGGCATGCGGCAGCTGGGTGGCCAGGGGGGTGCAGAGCGGGGCGATGCGATGCTCGCGCGGGTCGTAACCCGTGTGCCGGTCACCGCGCAGCAGCGTCAGCGCCTCGACCGGGTCCAGTCCCCGCGCCACCGCCGCGAGGGTGTCGCGGTAACTGGGGAAGAGCCAGTCCCGCTCCTCCAGCACCAGGGCGGCCGCTATCTCGCAGGCCTCCTGCCCCGTGCTCGACGGATAGACGGCGAGCCGACCCTGTTTGGTGAGCGCGGTGGCCTGCGCGTTGTACCGCCGGCCGCGGACCAGCTCCGCGTAGAGGCGCAGGAGCAGCTCGGGGTCGGCGTCCGCCACGGCGTCCGTGCCGAGCACGCGGTACGGCTCGGGGTCCGGAAGCAGCGGCGCGGGGTCGGTGAGCGGCTTCCAGGCCGGGGGCGGCGCGGGCCGGTAAGCAGCCGCGCCGGGCAGCTCCTGGACCGTCATGACAAGCACCTCCTGGCATCGAGGGGTTTCGAGCGGCGTCTGTCGGCATCGAGGGATGGTCCGATGCCGAGGGGTGTCGAAAAGCATCGAAATGTCGAGCGCTGTCCGAGGCGCCGGTGCGGCGTTCCTCACCTACCGATTGTTCGGTCGCGAGCGCATTTTGGCTACAGGCGCCTCCAGCCTGTGGACAAACGGTTCTCCACAACCTGGGATAGAGGCAGGTCGTCCAGGAGGGGGAGGCGGGGGCACATGCCAGCTGAACAAATGGCCGTCGGTGGAGAGGATCCCGGCCGGCTCCCGCCCCCTCGCCCGCTCGACGCCGTCGACCGCGACATCCTGCGACTGCTCCAGACGGACGGACGGGCCTCGATCCGGTCGGTGGCCGACCGCGTCCATGTGTCGCGGGCCAACGCCTACGCCCGGATCAACCGGCTCCTCGACGACGGCGTGATCCGTGGTTTCAGCGCGCGCGTGGACCACGAGCGGGCCGGGCAGGGCGCCTCCGCGTACGTCACTCTCAAGATCGTCCAGAATTCCTGGCGCACTGTGCGCGAACAGCTCCAGGCGCTGCCCGGGGCGACCCACATCGCACTGGTCAGCGGCGACTTCGACGTACTCCTGCTGGTGCACACCCCGGACAACAGGTCGTTGCGCGAGCTGGTCCTCACGAAGATCCAGGCCATCCCGGAGGTGCTCTCGACCCGCACGCTCCTGGTGTTCGAGGAGACGGACCTGGCCCCGGGCCCGGACAGGCCCGCCGAGCTCACCTAAAGCCTTTCGCCCGGATCGCGCTGGGCCCGCGCCCCTCTCACGCCTCCGCCGCGCCCGGAGCACGCCCGACCCCGCCCGGAACACGTCCGGCCGGGGCGAATCATCCAGCGGTCAATGGTTCAACGACTGGAGCGCATGCCCTCGAAAGCCACCCGGACCAGCGTGTCCGCCAGCCGCTCGCCGTCGGCCCCACCGTCCGGCAACGGGCGGTACCACTCCACCAGCGAGTTGACCATTCCGAAGAGCAACCGGGTCACCAGTCGTATGTCCACGTCGGAACGGAGATCGCCGTCCTCGACCGCGGCCCTGAGCAGCTCGGTCACCCTCTGGTCGAATTCGCGCCGCCGCTCCATCGCCCAGCGCTCGGTGTTCGTGTTGCCCCGCACGCGCAGGAGCAACGTGACGTAGGGCAGTTCGGCTATCAGCACGTCGACGGTGCGGCGGGTGACGTACTCGACCCGCTCGATCGCCCGTCCCCGCGTCGCTCCCGGCTCGTCCAGAATCCCGAAGAGCCCGTCCAGCGCCCGGCTGACCGCGCGCCGCAACAACTCTTCCTTGCCCGCGACATGGTGGTAGATGGACGACTTGGAGATGCCTGCCGCCTTGGACAGGTGCTCCATGGACGTGCCGTCGTAGCCGCGCTCGTTGAAGACACGGACGGCGACGGTGAGCAGGGTCTCCGGGGTGTACGTGTCCCGCTTGGCCGTGGTCATGTCCGCGATCCTCCCCTATGAGTTGTCCACAGGTTTGGCGGGCCCCCTTGTCCCGACCGATCGTTCGGTTACTCTAACTCTGTCCGCCCGTCCCTGCCCAGCTCGACGAGGAGTTGGTCCGTCATGGCCGCCGAGCTCTCCCCGCAACTGCTCTCCGAGAAGCACCGCCCCACGCTCGACCGGGCCCTCGACGCGATCCGCACGCGCGCCTACTGGTCCCCGCACCCCGAGCACCCGAAGGCGTACGGCGAGGGCGGTGCGCCCGGCAGCCTGGGCCCCGCCGAGGGCAAGGCCGCCTTCGACGCCGTGCTGAACACCCGGCTCGACCTCGACCAGCCCGGCACCGACGGCTGGACGGGCGGGGAGATCTCTCCGTACGGGCCGGAGCTGGGCGTGGAGTATCCGCACGCCGACCCGGACGTCCTGCTGCCTGCGATGCGTGCGGGGATGGGCGCCTGGCGGGCGGCGGGCCCCGAGACCCGAGCCCTGCTCTGTCTGGAGATCCTGGCCCGGATCAGCGCCCGGACCCACGAGTTCGGCCACGCCGTGATGCACACCAGCGGCCAGGCCTTCATGATGGCGTTCCAGGCGGGCGGCCCGCACGCACAGGACCGCGGTCTCGAAGCCGTGGCGTACGCCTACGAGGAGCAGCTCCGCACACCGGGAAACGCCGACTGGTCCAAGCCCCAGGGCAAGCGCGACCCGCTCCGGCTGCACAAGTCGTTCACCGCCGCACCGCGCGGCATCTCGCTCCTGATCGGCTGCAACACCTTCCCCACGTGGAACGGCT